>CAUWGC010000005.1:0-88595 GCA_963558405.1 uncultured Clostridia bacterium | reverse complement strand
TGAACTGCAAGTATTATATCATATTACTTTCCATAATAATAAAGTTTCTATAACCGAATTGGTATTCCTATATGTGTATCAAAAGGACGATTTTCAAAAAGAATAATATGAGTAAATTTCAATAAAGCCTTATCATCAATATATTTTTTTAATATATCGAAAAGAACAATAGCATCAATACTATTAAAATATTTTTTTATATCACATTTTAGAATATAGTAATCTGGATATTTTTTACTATAAGATCTCATCATTTTTTGTACACTATCTACTGCTTTATGAGTTCCTTTATTGGGTAAACAAGCAAAAGATGTATTAATAAATTTAGGCATAATATAGGGCTTTATAAATTCTTCAACATACCATTGATGAACAACTCTATCTCTATAAGGTAATGATTGAATTATGCGTTCTTTAGGTTCATAGACGGTAAAAGAATGATATTGTCCTACCTTATATGTATTATTTTTAATGCTTCTTATAATTGTAATAATATTACTTTCTAGGTTTAGGTCAAAATTTAAAACTTCATTTTTAAACATTTTATTTTTTTTTGCTCTATTATGTGCTGCAACAAATTTTTCAAAAGTTAGATTTTTATAGAATACATTTTTTATCTTTTTTGACACGAATTAATCCAACCTCCTAACATATTGCAAATATCAGTAATTAAATTACTCCACGTTGCATAGTTCTTATTAGAAATATATTGATATTTATAAGAAAGTCGAACGTGTACTTTTAATAAACTTAGATAAATATCTAATTCCTTTAGATATTTTAGTTTCTCTGATGTATCATAAGATTTTATTGCGTGCATAAGCATTCTTAATCCTGTATATATTGAATGTTTTATTTCTTCAACAAGAGCAAAGCGTTCTGATTTAGGATATTTTCTAACAATATCATTAGAATAATAGATTAAGTCCATATATTTTTGATAAATTAATAAATTATTATTTGTTTTTCTATTCATTTGTGCTTTCTCCTTTTAGAATTTTTATTGCATCAGATTTTACATTAGTTATAAATTCATAAGCATCTTTAACAGATAAATTATTTTCATTGACACTTGAAAGTGTTTTTAATAAATCTATATTACTTGTATTCATAGTAAAATCCTTCACTTTGAACGATGTATTAGATGTGTTATCTATTATTTTTACATTATATTTAGTCAAACCTAAAAGTTTTAAATACTTTTGTAAAGAATTTTCTGGAAAGCCACATTTAACTATTTCTGTATTTAGATTAGTAAGTTTTAAATCTAATAAATCGTGAACTATTTTTGCATCATTATCAATAAAAATATAAAATATTCCAGACTTAAAAAGATAAAGTGTTTCAGAATCTTCTTGTTTTAAATTTTGATATATATTAAATAATTTGCTCATAATTTTCCTCCATAAAAGTTTACTATATTTTACAACAAAAACAATAAAAAATCAATAGTGCAATATTGAAAAAAACAATATTCCAATATTTTTGAAAAAAATAGGAAAATGTTGTATAATAAATATAGATTGGAGTGATAGATATGTCATATTTTAGCGAGAGTTTTAATAAGAAAGAAAAATTAATACCAAGAACTTTTGAAATAGACGATAGTTTATATGAACAATTGGAACAACTATCAAAATATAAATATGATGCTTCTGTAAATAAAATGGTTAATTTATCTATTGAAAAATTAGTAGAAACAAATAAAATTATTCCATATACAGTTGAAAATTGTTTATATTCGCCACGAGGATTTTTATTAAGAGAAACTATATTAGAATGTTTATATAAATTAAAAGAACAATATAAAATACCAACATATATATTAGTAAATATTGCAATAAGGAATGCCTTGATTGATGAGGGTTTGATTGAATTATAAAAAAATAATTTTTATAAAAAGTATTTAAAAAATTAAGGGGAGATGGTATAATAAAGAGTGGACTGAACTGCCTAATTAATATTTGAACCAATTATAAAAGAGAGGAGAATATTAATATGCAATGCAATAGATGTGAAAATGAGCTAATCTTAGTAGAAAAACAGTACGTAATTCAATTAGGAGCTAAAACAATTATATTAGAAAATACCCCAATGTTACAGTGTAAAGATTGTTACAAAGAATATATAAATAACAACGTAGCTGAAAAAATTGGAAATATAGAAGATAAATTTAAAAATATCAATATTAAGCTAGCCATTATGGATTATAAAGAAATATAAAAAATAAAAGAAGATTAGAATTTACTAAAAAGTAAAAAACTAATCTTCTTTAGATTTTGTCTAAGTAATCTTTAAAATCTTCTAATAATAAATCTGTTGTAACTCCTAATATTTTAGCGATGGCACATAATTCATAATCTATAACAGTTCGTGAGCCTGTTTCAATATCAAATACAGATTGAGCAGAAAGGTCTATACCAAGTATCATAAGTTGATCTGATATGTCTTGTCTTGATTTCTTTTGCTGTTTTCTAATTGCTTCTATATTTTTGCCAACAGTATTGAGTCTTCCATTTAATGTATCTATATATTTCCTAGTATTCATAATAATTTTTACCTCCACCAAAAAAATGTTTAGTATTTATTTGATTTTATCATTTTATTATGCTATAATTTAAGGACAGACGGAATTTACAAGAAATATAAAAATAAATAGTGGGGTGGTAATAATGAAGAAAAAAATAATCATAGCTGATGACAATAAAGAGTGGTGCAATATATTGTATAAATATTTAGTACGATATAATGAATTTGAAATATTAGGAATAGCCAATACAGATGAAGATGAAATTAAACTTATTGAAGAAAAAAAACCAGATATAGTTATTACGGATTTAATGAGAAATGGAGAATATACTGGATTTGATATAATTAAGGAATATTCTACACATAAAAATTCTCCACAGTTTTTAATTATTTCAGCAGGAATGCCAGTAAGTACAATTATGAAATGCAAAAATGTTGCAAATTTTATAGAAAAATTGCGTGCAGAGCCTAGTGATATAATTATTGCATTACGAAATATAGAAAAAGATGAAAGCTATTTGATAGAAGATGCAATAGATGAAAAATGTGAAATAAAGGAAACAGCTACATTATGGAATAAGATAAAAGAATTTTTTGGTTGTAAAATATAGTAAAATTAGTTGCTAAAATTAACATAATATGGTATAATTATACCTGTGGAGATGATAAGTATGTATAATACAAACATAAACTTGAATTTATACAAAACATTTCTAGTAGTGGCAAAGTCAAAAAGTTTATCTGATGCAAGTAATAAATTAAATATAGAGAAACCTTCATTAAGTAGAAATATAAAACAATTAGAAGATACTCTTGGTATAAAATTATTTTATCGTGATAGTAAGGGTATGAAACTAACAGCGGAGGGCGAAGAATTATACGAATTTGTTGATAAAAGTTTGAGCTTATTAGAAACTGGAGAAAAAATAGTGCAAGAAAAAAATGACCTTTCAACTGGCGAAATAACTATTGGTTCATTATCACATTTATCAGCATTCTATGTTATGGATTGTATAGAAAAAGCAAAAAAAGATTATCCGAATCTAAAAATAGAACTTGTTACTGGAGCAACAGGAAGAAATTTAATAGATTTATTAGAAAATCATAAAATAGATTTTGCAATAGATAGTACAAATTTAGATATTGCAAATAAAGATATACAACTTCAAGAATTAAAAGTTATTGATAATATCTTTATATCTAAAGAGCCACTAGAAATAACAGATATAAAACAATTAGAAAATTTTGAATACATACTAGGTGCGGAATATACAGCTACTACAAAGGAATTAATGGATACATTAAAAAAAGTAGATGTAAAAATTAAACAAAGTGTAAAAATAGATATTACAGAATTAAGAATAAATGCAGTAAAAAGAGGGTTAGGCATTGGATATGTTATGAAAGACGCAGTAGAAAAAGAACTCGAAAATCAAGAAGTATATGAAGTTAAAATCCCAATGGAATTACCAAAATCTAAAGTGCATTTAATAAATTTAAAAGGTCATTTGTCAAAAGCAGATAAGAACTTTATAAAAGAATATTTAAAAAAATAATTATATATTATATTCAAGTGTAACACCCAAAATTCATTAAATTGGATTTTGGGTGTTACTTTTTTTGATAACATCTGTTAGATACTTTACAATAGACACTTAAAGAAATCCAATATATAATAGATATGTAAAAATTTTGCAGAAATGGGGAATGTAAAATGAACAATCGAGAGATATGTTGGTATTTAACAACAAAATGTAATGAAAATTGCAAATATTGTCATAGATTTTTAAATATTGAAGATTTAGAATATGAACAGAATGAGCAAATTTTAAGAAAATTAATTGATGATGGAGTAAAAGCTATAACTTGGACAGGTGGAGAGGCTTTATTATATAAAGGTTTTATCGATTTACTAAAAATAGCTAAAGAGAACGGAATAAAAAGTAAGTTAATAACTAATGGAACATTAGTGGCAAATAATAATGATATAAGAGAAGTATGCAACTATTTAGATAGCTTAACACTTTCAATAGATTCTATTGATGAAAAATTAAATACTGAGCTAGGTAGAGGAAAAAATCATTTTAATAATATAAAAACAGTTTTAGAATATTTAAAAGATAAGGATTTAAAAGTTAATATAAATACGGTTGTTAGTAAAGTTAATATAAACCAATTAGAAGACTTAGGAAATTTTATAAGTAATTATAAAATAAAGGCTTGGAGAATATTTAAGTTTATACCTTTAAGGGAAACAGCAAAAGTAAATAAAGATATGTTTGAAATTACAACAGAAGAATTTAATAGTCAAAAGGCATTATTTGAAAGTTTTAATAAAATACCAAAAGTTGAATATAGACAAGATGATGACTTTGAAGATAAGTACATAATAATAATGTCAAATGGAGATGTTGTAAAAACTGAAAATAATGTTGATATTAAAATTGGAAATGTTTTTGAAGAAAATTTGAAAAAGATATTGCAAAATTATGAGAAAAATAGTATATTTGTTAATGCACTTAAAAAACTAAAAGAGGGAAATACAATGAATAAAATTAGAACAATAGTAGCTCATAATGATGACAAAGCAAGAAATTTAATAATAAATACAATAAATACTTTAGATTTTGTTGATGTAGTAGGTACAGCAACAAACGGAATAAATACATATAATAAAATAGTTGAATTACAACCAGATATGGTATTTGCGGAATATCGTATGTCAGATATGGACGGAATTGAACTTATAAAAAAATCAAAGGAAAAACTTGAAAACAAAACTCCAATGTTTAATATTATAGGAGAAAATATACCATTTGAGGAAATAGAAAAGTCTTCTAATGTAATAGGAGATAATATAAATGCTTTGGTCAATAATAATGATCAAGATAGAATAATAAATATATTGAAAGAATATAGAGAATATAAGGAATTTATGAATATAGAATAAAAAATAATCAAGACATTGAATTTAAAAGTCAATGTCTTGATTATTTTTTATATATAGATATTCTGTAATTGTTTCTAAAAATACTTTAGGCGATATGTTTTTAGATGGGTCAAACATTTTTACAAGTGGGTGTTCTTGTAAATTTTCTCTATTATAGTTTAATGGAGCAAGAGCGCCACGAAAAGCAGATTGTATTGCCTCAACAGAATAACCATTATGCTTGTATGATAATATTTTCATAACTTCCCCCAGATTACAAGCTAAATTTGTATTATAGTAACATTCTTTTACTGCTTCTATAAGCAACTTTGTACGAGGAGATGTAACTATCATATTCATAGTTGCTAAAAGAGAGTTTAGTTGTTTGTCTGTAAAATCATCATATTTATTTTCATTATCCATTTGTTTTACAGTATCATATAAAAGTTGTTGAGTTAATTTAGGTATTTCAACAAATTTATAAATTTTAGCAACATCTAAAAAATTATTTTGTTCTTTAAGTTCATCCATTGTTAAGATAATATTTGAATTTCTTTTTTCTACAACAGTGCTTGATAGTCTATCAATTATTTCCGTTGTTTCCATATCTTTGAAATGAGAATCTAAAATAAAAATATGTGGATTTATTTCATTGTATTTATTTAATGCTTCAATACCAGAATTTGCACTTGAAGTAAAAAGTGCATTGTCATTTTGTAGGTATTTACAAAAGTTTGTAGTTTGCTCGGTATTTTCATTTGCTACAAGAACCTTTACCATCTTTCACTACGACCTCCGATAATTCTTATTAATAATACAGCAATATTATATCACGAAAATTATGTAAACACAATAGAAAATTGGAAAAAAATTACTTTTCCTTGAAAACATTGAAATAAAAACAATATAAGGCTTTCATTCCAATATAATAAACACAAATAATTTGACCGAAATGAAACCGATTTTAACCGAAATCCTACCGATATTGACCGTTATCCTACCGATTTTAACATAGAATTATAAAAACATTCTATAATGCAGCTAACTTAATCAAAGTCTGAAAAGGAGGCTATTCAAAAGATATATAAAGTTACGAACGAAAATAGCAAATACAAAACTAGGCTTTGATGTAAGTGTAAAAAAATCCCCTTAAAAACTCCTTTTAGAAATTGTTAAGCAAAATTTATAAGGAGTTTTGTTTATGAGTAGGTGCGATGATAATGTTAGAGTTGTTTTTAAAATATTTACATTAATACATATAAGTAGTAGACATTTGTGCCTATTTTTAAAAATCAAGTATGCAGTTTATTTCTGTGTGCTTGATTTTTTTTACTTTCTAAAAGAAAAGCATTGTCGTAGTCCTCCGTTCATTCAATTCACAAAAATTTGAATTGAATGGAGGAATTAAGATGGAAAATAATAGTCCAAAAAGAAGAAAGAGTAAAGATAATCCATATACATTAAGATATGATAATAAAAAGAATACATATACAGTTACTTTTAAAAATGCAAATGGATTTATTGAAAATGTAAATATAAAAAAGGAAATTTATGATTTACTTAATAAATTTGAATTAGAGGATTTATCAGAGATGAATGAATATGATAGACATACAGAACATTCTGAAGTGTATGAAGAAACATTAAATAAAAGAATGCTATATAAACCATTATCAACAGATGAAATAATAGAAAAAAATATAACAAATATAAAATTAAAAAGTGCAATTAATGGGTTATCAAAAATTCAAAGAAGAAGAATTGTTATGTATTACTTTGAAGATTTTACTCAAGAAGAAATAGCAAAAATTGAAAACATTTCACATCAAGCAGTAAGTAAAAATATTTTAAATGCTATAAAAATTATAAAGAAAAATTTAAAAAATTAAAAAAATTTATAAATTTGGGTTGCAAAAATCGTATTTAGTGAGGAAACAAGTGAAAGGATTTATATTTCTTTTCACTTGTTTCTATTTTTAGGAGCAAGTTTGAACTTTGAAAATTGAATATAAACTTGCTGATACATTCCTATTATTAAGAGCTAGTTAATATATAGATTTACAACCTATATAACTTAAATATGAGATAGCTACTCATAAGGCGATAACTAATAATAGGCATAATGATACTCTTGCCTAGTCATAGCACGAGCGTTAAAAGCGTCCCACGCATTGAAGGTAATTCTGATAAAGTCAGAAAGGTGGAAGTCCTGTGGAGTAGTTTAAGCTAACTACCGTTTAGCAAGTTAGGAGAAAGTGAAGATAGATTTGAAAGGACTATCTAAAATAAAATTAGATAGTCCTAGTTTAAAATAGGAGGAATTTGTAATGTTAGACAAAATTGCAATGATAACTTTGTTAGCAGTTATGATATTTTTTGGATTAACTATTGCATTAGGTTTATACATAATTATTGTCGGAGCTAATATGGACAAGACTCCAGAAGACAGAAAAAGTGAAGATGAAGAACAGATGAAATATTTAAAAGAATATAAAAATAGAAAAAGTGGAGGAAAATAAAATGAAAAGTAAAATAAATAGAGGAGATTTATATTATGCTAATCTTGAAGATAAAGAAGCTATTGGAAGTGAACAAACAGGAATAAGACCTGTTGTTATATTACAAAATGATTGGGGGAATTTTTATAGTCCCACAGTTATAATAGCACCTATAACAAGTAAGCAAAAAGCAAAATTACCAACACATATATTATTAAAGAAAAGTAAAGATAGACTAGAAAAAGATTCAATAATTTTAGCAGAACAAATAAAGATAATAGATAAAAAAAGACTAAAATGTTATACAGGAAAATTAAATATAGAGGAAATAAAGAAATTAGATAATGCTTTAATTATTGCACTAGGTATTGACATATCAGAAACTAAAAAAATATATAATAATAATGATGTAAATAGAATTGTCGATAATAAAGAACTTTATAAAGTGGCTAAAGGAAAAGAAGAAAAAACGGAATTTATTACTAGAAGACAAATAGCATCTTACGGAGTTATAGCAAAAGAATATTTAAAGCATACTGGAAATTTAGAAATTACAAACAATTTATTTGGAGAGTATATGCTAACTTTAATGGAAATATATAAACCTGTTGAGGCAGAAAAGTTAGCAGATAAATTTAGAAAATAGAATAAAGTAATTAGTCAAATGTGTAAATGAGAAAATTTAAAAAAATCGCACATTGGATTTTTTGAAGAGGTTTGTGTATTATATTTAAAAATACATTAACCTCTTTTTATTAGGAGGGAGTGTATGAACGAAATTGCTAAAACTTATTTAGAAATTGGGATTGTAAAAGAGTTGCAAGAACAAGGTATAATATCAGAAGAAGAAATGCAGTTAGCAATTATCGAGATAAAGAAAAATTCAAAGATGGAGGAGGATTGTTTTTAATAATTAACTAAAAAAGAAAGAACTATCTACTAGAGCTGAAACTAAAGGTAGATAGTCTTTCAAAAAATATTTTTATAAATACTTTCTGTCCTTTATTTTAGCACAGAAAGTTAGAAAGGACAAGAGAAAATGAAAAAAGTAGTGGCATATTGCCGTGTATCTACCGACCACGAAGATCAAAAAAATTCTCTTGAAAATCAAAGATTGTATTTTGAGGAATTTGTTGGACAACATAAGGACTGGAAATTAGTTGAAATATATGCAGATGAGGGAATTAGTGGCACATCATTAAAAAAGAGAAATGCTTTCAATAGAATGTATAGAGATGGTAGCAAGAAAAAATTTGATATTATATTGACTAAGGAAGTATGTAGGTTTGCAAGAAATACAGTTGATACATTAGAGAAAACAAGAGAATTAAAAAAATGGGGAATTGAAGTAAGATTTATAATTGATAATATTAGTACTTTTGATACTGATGGAGAATTAAGACTAACTATTATGGCTGGTATGGCTCAAGATGAAAGTAGAAGAATATCAGAAAGAACTCAATTTGGTGTAATTCAAAGTATGAAAAAAGGAGTTGCTTTTGGAAATATTGTATATGGTTATGATTTTGTTAGAGATGAAATAACAGGGAAGAAAACAAAATTGGTTATAAATGAAAAGGAGGCAGAAGTAGTACGAGATATATTTAATATGTATCTTATTGAGGAAAAAGGAGCATATACGATTGCAAAGATATTAAAACAAAGAGGTATAGAGATTAAAAGACCTATAAATAAAGAAAAATCTACAGATTGGAGAGAGGCAACAATTTTAGATATTTTACAAAATGTAAAGTACATTGGGGATTTAAAACAAAGGATTACATATACTACTGATTTTTTAGAGCATACTAAAAAAGTTAATGAGGGAGAAGTTGATTTTATTTATGTAGAAAATCATCACGAACCTATAATTGATAAAAAGACTTTTGAGGCTACGCAAAAAGAATTAGAAAGAAGAAGTAATTTATATAAACACGAAAAAAGCAAATATACCAATATGCACACATTTTCTGGTAAATTAGTCTGTGCTTGTTGTGGTGCATCTTATGTTGGAGGAGAAAACAGAAAAAGGAAAGACGGAACTATTAGAAAAACTTGGAGGTGCTATACAGCTACAAAATATGGAAAAAAACATACAAAGAATAATGAAGAAATTGGATGTGATAATGATAGAGTTAATAATGAAGTATTAAAAGAATGCTTTACAAAGTCATTACAAGCTATTGTAAGTAATAAGGAAGAAATTGCAAAAGATATAGAAGAATATATAAAAGGTGCTGTAAAAAAATCTGAAAATGAAACTAAAATAATAGATATACTAGCTAAAGAAAAAGAACAATTAAATAAAGAAAAAAATAAATTGCTGGATTTATGCCTTAAAGAAATCATAAGCGAGGAGATGTATAGAGCTAAAAACAATGAATTAGAAAATAAGATAAAAAAGATAAATAAGGAAATAAGCGAACAAGAAGATAAAAAACAGATTAGAGATAATATTGATGAAATTATTGCAAATGTTAGGAAGGTAGTATATAATATCCTAAGCATTAAAAAATTTAGTAAAAGTGTTTGCAGAGAATTAGTGGACAAAGTTGTTATATATAATGCAAGAAAATTTGATTTTTATTTAAAGGGTTATACAGACCCATATATTTTTGAAAATAAAAGTAACATTTTATACTTACAGCGTTGGTTATAACAATAATTGTACTAATAATACTAGCAGGTGTAACAATAAGTATGGTAGTAGGAGATAATGGAATTATTACAAAATCAAAAGAAGCAAAGAAAAATATGACAAATGCATCAAGCGAAGAAAAAGAAACATTGCAAAATATGGCATATGCGTACCTTGCGTCTTTAGGTGATGACTGTGTGCACAGCCTCCATGTGATTTACGACCTATCCGTTCGTTTGAGCACGACTTTCTAATTTGTAAAAATATGTGAAAGAAAAATAAATAAATATGGATAATAAAAATATTAGTAAAAAAATCATTGGACACAAATAAAAGTAGAACTATAATTTAACTAAATAAATCAAATAAAAGGAGAACTTAAAAAATGAAAATTGGTATTGTTGGACTTCCTAATGTGGGAAAAAGTACTATGTTTAATGCGATTACAAATGCTGGGGCGGAGTGTGCAAATTATCCTTTTTGTACAATTGAACCAAATGTTGGTGTTGTTCCTGTTCCAGATGAAAGGTTAGATATGCTTGCTAAAATATATAATCCACAAAAAGTTACTCATGCAGTTATTGAGTTTGTAGATATAGCAGGTCTAGTAAAAGGTGCAAGCAAAGGTGAAGGTTTAGGTAATAAGTTTTTATCACACATTCGTGAAGTTGATAGTATTGTAGAGGTTGTTAGATGTTTTGAAGATCCTAACATTGTTCATGTTGATGGAAGTATTGATCCTATACGTGATATAGATACAATAAATCTAGAACTTATTTTTGCAGATTTAGAAACTGTAGAAAAAAGAATTGACCGTGCTAAAAAAATGTTAAAGGCTGATAAAAAATATCAAGCAGAAGTTGATGTTTTTAAAAAAATAAAAAGTACATTGGAAGCTGGAAATTCTGCTAGAACTATTGATTTTACAGAGGATGAAAAAGAGATTATAAAAGATGCTTTTTTACTTACAATGAAACCAATTTTGTATATAGCTAATGTTTCTGAACAAGATATAACAAACATAGAGCAAAATCAAAATGTTAAAAAAGTAGAAGAATATGCCAAAAAAGAAAATGCAAAAGTAATTCCTTTATGTGTAAAAATAGAAGAAGAATTATCATCATTAGAACCAGAAGAAAAAAAGGAAATGCTTGATGTATTAGGTTTAGATGAATCTGGTTTGGATAAAGTAATAAAAGCAAGTTATGATTTACTTGGATTAATGTCTTTTTTAACTGCAGGAGAGCCAGAAGTAAGAGCATGGACAATTAAAAAAGGTACAAAAGCTCCAGAGGCTGCAGGTAAAATACATACAGATATTCAACGTGGATTTATTAGAGCAGAAATAATGTCATATGATGATTTAATAAAAGAAGGTAGTCAAGTAGCAGTAAAAGAAAAAGGTTTACTACGTTCAGAAGGAAAAGAATATGTGATGCAAGATGGTGACATTGTTCTATTTAGATTTAATGTGTAATATTATGACATAATGTTACGCAAATATTACAAAATAACTTTTTTTTCGAAAAGTCTTGAAATTATTTCAAAATTATAGTATAAATAATAAGAAATGATTAATAATAATATTAAATATCCAAAGAAAAGAGGAGAAGTAAAATGACAAGTAAAAATGCAAAAAAAATGATTTTATTAGTAGCAATGTTAATTATGTTTGCTATTTTATCTCAAACAGTATTTGCAGCAGATGGTACAGTTGTAATAGATCCAAATGCAACAGCCAATAACACAAATACAACAAACACAACCAACACAACAAATAATACAAACACAACTAATACTACTAATAATACAACTAATGTAATTAATACTACAAATGTAACAAACAAAACTAATACTACAAATAGCACAAACCAAAATCTTCCAAACACAGGATCTAATAGTTATACAGTATTTGCATTAATTGCTGTTTGTGTAGTTTCTGCTATTTACGCATATAAAAAAATAAGAGATTATAATGTATAAAACAAATCATTAATAAAGGTCCTAGGATTTATATTCTAGGACTATTTGTTGTTTTATATAAATATTATTTTTCTTTAGCTTTAATAATAATACGGTTACCTGTAACATTGTTGCAAGTTACTAAAGTGATTTCTCGTAAATTGTTAGTATCTTGATTAACTGGATTAAGGTCGTCATCTGTGGTTTCGTATTTTTTATATACTAGATATTCGAGCTTATTTCCAAATTCATCATATATAAAAATTGAGTTTCCATTTTGTAGTTCACGTATTCTACTAAAAAATTTGTAGTTTTCGTAATTATGACCTGCAATACACATGTTTCCTACTTGATTTGGCAATGGACCATAGAATCTACAAGGTGCAATTTTTAAAAATTCGTCTTTCATTTCAGAGATAATTGGATAAGTTATATAAATAGAAGGAATTTCAATTAAACCAATAACGGTAAATTTATTTTTGTCTATTTCATAAGTATTAGGAAGTTCTACAACCTGTATTCCAGTGCTTAATTGATTGGTATTACTATATAATCTACTAATATTAAAATTATCAACTATTTTTTTAGAAAGCATTTCTTCTTTATTTGAAGAAGAATAAAAATATAAATAAAAAACAAGACAAATAATAGCAATAAAACTAGAAAACAAAAATTGAATTTTAAAAAAATTATTTTTCTTTTCTTTTTTATTCTTAAAATTAGAATCTTTTTTATTTATATCTTTAATATTACTATCCAAAATTTGATTCATTATAAACCTCGCTATTAATAAATTTATTATATACAATTTATTAAGAAATTATTAAAAAATAGTACATTTTTATTTCAATATATGATAGAATAATAATGAATTAAATAAAAGTAAGGAGAGTGTTAGTAAAGTGGCAAAAGTAGCATACAAACGTATATTATTAAAACTTAGTGGAGAAGCATTAGCTGGGGAAAATAAAACTGGAATAGATGCAGATACATTAGGAAAAATATGTGATGAAATTAAAAAAATAGTAGATTTAGGAGTACAAGTTGCTTTAGTAGTTGGTGGAGGTAATTTTTGGAGAGGAAAGTATGGACATCAAATGGAAAGAACAACATCAGATTATATGGGAATGCTTGCTACTACAATTAATGGATTAGCTATTCAAGATGCATTAGAAGCAAGAGGTATTTACACAAGATTACAAACAGCAATAGAAATGAGAGAAATTGCAGAGCCATATATAAAAAGAAAAGCAATTAAGCATTTAGAAAAAGGAAGAGTTGTTATTTTTGCAGCAGGAACTGGAAATCCTTACTTTACAACAGATACTGCAGCAGCATTAAGAGCAGTTGAAATGGATGCAGAAGTAATTTTAGTTGCTAAAACAATTGATGGAGTATATTCTGCAGATCCAAAACTAGATCCAAATGCAAAAAAATATGACGAAATAACATATTTAGATATCTTAAATAAAGATTTAAAAGTAATGGATTCTACAGCCACATCTTTATGTAGAGATAATCATATTCCGCTTATTGTATTTGGAATTGCTGAACCAGAAAATATTGTTAAAATTATTGAAGGCAAAAAAATTGGTACTATTGTACAATAAAAATTAATATATATATAAAGGAGAAAAAATTATGGATTATACAAATTTAACACAAAAAATGGATAAAACAATTAGTGTATTTGAGGAAAATTTAGCAGAAATTAGAGCTGGAAGAGCAAACCCAGCAATTTTAAACAAAATACAAGTAAATTATTATGGAGTTCCAACACCAATAAATCAAGTTGCAGGAATATCTGTACCAGAAGCTAGAATGATTGTTATTCAACCATGGGATGCTAGTATTTTAAAAGAAATAGAAAAAGAAATTTTAAAATCTGATATAGGAATTAATCCAAACAATGATGGAAAAGTAATACGTTTAAACTTTCCAGAATTAACAGAGGAAAGAAGAAAAGAAATTGTAAAAGACATAAAAAAACAAGCAGAAGAAGCAAAAGTTGCAATTAGAAGTGTAAGAAGAGATGGATTAGATGAATTTAAAGCAATGCAAAAAAATGGAGAAATAACAGAAGATGATTTACACAATGCAGAAACTGAAGTACAAAAAATAACAGATCAAAAAATAGAAAAGATAGATGAATTATCTACAAAAAAAGAAAAAGAAGTATTAAGTATATAATAGGGGTGTAAAAATGAAGGAAGAAGTTGATATGTCTAGATTGCCTAAACATATTGCCATAATTATGGATGGAAATAGAAGATGGGCAAAAGAAAAAGGATTAGATCCAAAGTTAGGACATAAGCAAGGCGCAGAAACTTTAGAAAATATTGTTAAATTTGCAAATAAATTAGGAATTAAATATTTGACAGTATATGCTTTTTCAACAGAAAATTGGAAAAGAACAGAGGAAGAAGTAGGAGCTTTAATGCTTCTCCTTCAAAATTATATAGAAGATTTCTTAAAAAGAGTAGATACTGATAATGTTAAAATTAAAATATTAGGAGATATCACAAGATTACCTAAAGGATTACAAAAAAGTATTGAAAAATGTATAGAAAAAACACAAAATAACACAGGAATTGTTTTTAATATTGCTTTTAATTATGGTGGTAGAGATGAAATAGTTAAAGCAGTTCAAAAAATTGCTAAAAAAGTAAAAGATGGAGAAATTGATATAAACCAAATAGAAGAAAAGACAGTAGAAAATGAATTATATACAGCAGGACAACCAGATCCAGATTTACTAATAAGAACAAGTGGAGAAATGAGAACAAGTAACTTTTTACCATGGCAATTAGTTTACTCTGAATTTCTTTTTATGCAAAAATATTGGCCAGACTTTACTGGAGATGATTTACTAGAAGCAATATCTGTTTATCAAAAAAGAAATAGAAAATTTGGTGGAAAATAGAAAGGAAAAACATATGAATTTTAAAAGAATCACAACTCGGCTTATTAGGTTTCCCTATTGTAGCACTTATATTAATATATGGAAATAATTTTATAATTGATATAGCATTTGCTATTATTGCGCAAATGACTTTACATGAATATTTTAATAGCATGAAAAGTGAATGTAAACCTGTAATTTGGTTAGGATATGTATTATCTGCTCTTATTGCATTTATACATATAATTCCTAAAGAACATTTATTAAATATTATAGCATTTATTGTACCAATAACTGTATTTACTTTATTTTTACAAAATATTATTACTAACATGAAAACAAATATAAAAGACATAGCAATTACATTCTTTGGAATTTGTTATATTACATTATTTTTAATGTTTATACCAATTATTTATGGACTAGAAAACGGAAAAATATATGTATGGTATATAATTTTTGCTGCATGGGGAACTGATGTATTTGCTTATATATTTGGAAAGTGGATTGGAAAACATAAATTTAGCAAGATTAGTCCAAATAAGACTATAGAAGGATGTATTGGTGGGGCTTTAGGAGCAGTGCTTCTTATACTAGCATATACATGGTTTGCTAATTCTTACTTAAGTATGAATATAAATTACATAACAATTGGAATAATAGGATTTATACTAAGTATTGTAGGACAGATTGGAGATTTTTCTGCATCAAGTATTAAAAGATATGTAGGAATCAAAGATTTTAGTAATCTAATTCCAGGTCATGGAGGATTATTGGATCGAATTGATAGTGTAATTTTTATTGCACCATTTGCTTATTTTTTATTAATGTTTATTCGTTAGTAAAAACATCAGGAGGAATGAAAGTTTGATAGTTTTTTTAATTACTGCAATTAAAATTATTTTTCTATTAGGTTTTCTTGTCCTAATACATGAAGGAGGTCACTTTTTAGTAGCAAAACTTTGCAAAGTAAAAGTAAATGAATTTGCTATTGGATGGGGACCTACTTTAGTAAAATGGCAAGGAAAAGAAACAAAATATGCCTTAAGGTTATTTCCTATAGGTGGTTTTGTTAGTATGGAAGGAGAAGAAGAACGTTCTGACAAAGAAGGTTCTTTTAGTAAAGCTAGTATTCCAAAAAGAATAGCAATTGTTTTAGCAGGAGGATTTGTAAATATTGCTTTTGGACTTCTAGTATATTTTGTTTTAGTATCAAGCCAAGGTGGACATCAAACAACGGTTATTAACAATGTCATCCCAGACTATGCAGCAGAACAAGCAGGATTGCAAGAAGGAGATAAGATATTAAAAATAGATGGTAAAAGCATAAAAAATGAATATGATTATATTGATGCAATGTCAAAATTAGATGGAAATCAAATATCAGTTTTAGTAGATAGAAACAATGAGCAAAAAGAAATATTGGTTAAACCATCAGAAATAAGCTATAAAAGTACAGGAATATATTTTGGAGCAGAAGGGGAAGAAATAACAACAGAAATTGTAGCTTTATATCCAGGAAGTCCAGCAGAAAAAGCGGGGATACAAATAGGTGATATTATAACAAAAGTAAATGGAGAAGATATAAATAAAAATCCATACAAAGTGGCAGAAAAGATAGAAAATTTACAAACAGAAGAGGTAACATTTACAATTGATAGAGATGGTAAAGTAATAGAAATTATTGTTAAGCCAGATACTATTAAAGAATATAAATTAGGAATACAATTTAAAGAAGCAGAAAATAACTTTTTTAATAACGTATACTATGGATTTTGGGATACCAAAGAATTTGCAGTAAGTATTATAGATAATTTAAAAATGCTATTTTCCGGAAAAGTATCTACAAACCAATTAATGGGACCAATAGGAATTTCAGAGGTAGTTGCAAAAACAGATGGAGTACGTGATTTTATAAGTATGTTAGCATTAATATCATTATCATTGGGAGTTACAAACCTATTACCATTTCCACCATTAGATGGAGGAAGAGTAGTATTTTTATTACTAGAAGCAATACGTAGAAAACCACTAGAACAAAAAACAGAACTATCAATACAAATGGCAGGATTCATGATATTAATAGGTTTATCAATATATATAGCATATAATGATATATTAAGAATATTTTAAACAGTTAGTAAAAGCAAAAATTTTGATATTAAAATTATCAAAATTTTTTGCTTTTATTGACATTAAAAACAATAAAATATAGAATAAAGAAAAAAAGGAGAGAGATATGAATATAGAAAAGATTGATTTTAAAGCAACAGATGGTGTACAGTTAGTTGGTTTATTACATAAACCAGAAAATAAAACTGATAAGGTACTTATTGCAGTACATGGGATGACTAGTAATTGTTTTAAGTATCGTGAAGATGTAATAGCACAAAAAATGGTGGAAAATAATATTGCTTTTTTTGGTTTTAATAACAGAGGAAGCGAATTAATGAAGTATATAAAAAGAGAAAAAGAAAATGGAGAGATAGAGGGAGATTTAGGAGGAACTAGTTTTGAGGATGTATTAGATGGATATTACGATATAAAAGGTGCTATTTTAAAAATGCTAGAACTAGGATATAAAGAAATATATTTACAAGGTCATAGTTTGGGTTCAACAAAAGTAGTATATACATATACTATGTTAAATAAAAACAAAGAAAAAGAAATTTTAGATAAAATAAAAGGAATAATATTACTTTCATTAGTTGATATTTCTAATATGTTAGAATTAGGCTTAGGAAAAGACAAGTTCATAAAAATGAACAAACATGCAGAAGAATTAGTACAAAAAGAAAAACAAAACGAACTAATGCCAAAAGATTCATTTATGCATCCTATTAGTGCAAAAACTTTTTTAAGATATAGTAAATATAACAAAGATATAGATTTTGCAAGATACATGGATAATGATTATTCTTTTTCTGAGCTAAATAATATAAAATGTCCACTTTTTATGAGATGGGGAGATACTAACGAGCTAATTCAGATACCAGCAGAAGAATTGGTATGTAAGATGCAAAATAAAATAACAAAAGAAGATAAGGATATATCATATATCAAAGGAGCAGATCATGGTTATAGTGAGAAAGAGGAAGAACTTGCAAGTGAGATATTAAAGTTTTTGATAAAGATAAATTAATTGAAAACGAAGATGGATTTTTGAAAAAAGTTATAAAATCAAGAAGTTTTTTCATAATTTTGAAAAAACTTTTCTAAAATAAATCTTTCACACCTTGACAAACCAATTAAAAAGAGTTATCATAGTAAACATACAGACAATATAGAGACAAAGTAAAATAAAGGTTGTCAAAAGAGAGGATTGGTCACCGGCTGAAAGCTAATCTGGATAAACGTGTTTGAAAAACTACCTCTATTGTTCTATCGCAAAACGATAGCGTGTAAGATTCGTTATAATCTTTTAATGAAGTTAAATTTAGGGTGGAACCGTGAGAATATATTTCTTACCCCTATAGATATTAAAATATATCTATAGGGGTATTTTTTGTTCCTATAGATAAAAAGGGAGGTTTTTTTATGATTAAAGTAGAACTAAAAGATGGTTCAAGTTTAGAAGTTGAAAAAGGTGCTTCTGTTTTAGAAGTTGCAAAAAAAATAAGCGAAGGATTAGCAAGAAATGCAACATGTGCTTTAGTTGATGGAGAGGTACAAGATTTAAGATATGTATTAGAAAAAGATTGTAAACTAGAGATTTTAAATTTTGAAAATAGCCTAGATGGAAAAAAAGCATATTGGCATACTAGTTCTCATATAATGGCACAAGCTATTAAAAGACTATATCCAGATGTAAAATTAACTATAGGTCCATCTATAGATAACGGATTTTATTATGATTTTGATACAGAAAAAACTTTTTCAGAAGATGATTTTGGAAAAATAGAAGAAGAAATGAAAAAAATCATAAAAGAAGATTTAGAAATAAAAAGATTTACTCTTCCAAGAGAAAAAGCAATAGCTTTTATGAAAGAAAAAAATGAGCCATATAAGCAAGAACTAATCGAAGAATTACCAGAAGGAGAAGAAATTTCTTTTTATGAACAAGGTGATTTTGTAGATTTATGTGCTGGACCACATTTAATGAGTACAGGAAAAGTAAAAATTGTTAAATTATTATCTTCTTCAGGAGCATATTGGAGAGGTAATGAAAAAAATAAAATGTTACAAAGAATTTATGCTATTTCTTATCCAAAACAAAGCCAATTAGATGAGTATTTAGCAATGATTGAAGAAGCTAAAAAAAGAGATCATAAAAAATTAGGTAAAGAATTAGATTTATTTATGATGGCACCAGAAGGACCAGGTTTCCCATTCTTTTTACCCAAAGGAATGATTTTAAGAAATGTATTAGAAGATTTTTGGAGAAAAGTACATCGTGAAAATGGTTACGAAGAAATAAAAACACCAATGATGTTAAATGAAGATTTATGGCATCGTTCTGGACACTGGGACCACTATAAAGATAATATGTATACAACAAAAATTGATGAAACAGATTTTGCACTAAAACCAATGAACTGCCCAGGAGGAATGCTTGTATATAAAAGAAAAATGCATTCTTATCGTGATTTACCAATTCGTTCAGGTGAATTAGGATTAGTACATCGTCATGAAAAATCAGGAGAGCTAAACGGACTTTTCCGTGTAAGATGCTTTACACAAGATGATGCTCATATTTTCTGCTTACCAGAACAAATTGAATCAGAAATTGTTAGATTAATGAAATTAATAAATTATGTTTATGGTATTTTTGGATTTGAATATCATGTAGAATTATCAACAAGACCAGAAGATTCTATGGGTTCTGATGAACAATGGGAAATTGCAACAAATGGTCTAAGACATGCTTTAGAAAGTCAAAATATGCCATACGAAATAAATGAAGGCGATGGAGCTTTTTATGGTCCAAAAATTGACTTCCATTTAAAAGATTCTATTGGCAGAACATGGCAATGCGGAACAATTCAATTAGATTTCCAAATGCCAGAAAGATTTGATTTAACATATATAGGTCAAGATGGTGAAAAACATAGACCAGTTATGTTACACCGTGTAATTTTTGGAAGTATAGAAAGATTTATTGGAATTATTACAGAACATTATGCAGGAGCATTTCCAGCATGGCTTGCACCAGTTCAAGTGCAAATTTTACCAATTGCAGATAGTCATGTAGAGTACGCAAAACAAGTACAAAAAGAATTAGAAAAACAAGGAATACGTACAGAATTAGATGATAGACAAGAAAAAATAGGTTATAAGATTCGTGAAGCACAACTTCAAAAAGTTCCATATATGTTAATTTTAGGAGATAAAGAAGTTGAAGCTAAAAACGTAGGAGTACGTTCTAGACAAGACGGAGATATTGGAGCAATGGGATTAGAAGAATTTGCTAAAAAATTACAAAATGAAGTAGAAAGTTTTGGAAAATAGTATAAAGAAAGAAAATCTTTTAACAGATTTTCTTTCTTTTATTGTAAGCAAAACAGTAGTGTGATATACTAGTAAAGTATTACAAAAGAAACAGGAGGATAAAATGGCAAAGAAAGATGATTTAGAAGAAAAACTAGAATATATAGGCTTAGATTTTGAAGAAATTCCAAAAATTTTAAAAGAATATGAGCCACTAAATTTTCATGTGTCAAATACATATGATGAAAAAAAATATAGGGTATATAGATATATAGATGTAAATGAAATTGAAATATTAATTAGTCCAACAGATAGAACAGAAGATTTAAGAGAAAGATATAAATTAGCAAGTCCTTTATACACTTATTTAATTCCACAAACAGAAGAAGGAATTGCAAAACATACTGTATTTTTAAACATGTTAAAAGAAGTGTCTATATCAGAGATAGAAGAAATTGAACAAGAGCAAAAACAATTGCAAGAAAAAATACCTTTTGAAGTAAAATTTAAAAATCATTATCAATGGCAAATATTTTATTCACAATCAGCTAATAAGTATTTTATGTTGGTTCCAGAAAGAGAAAGTCAATATGCATGCTTATTTTATTTGTTAAAAAAACAGCTTGAAAGTAAAAAAAGAAAATCAAAAATATTTGTACCAATAAGCTATGTTGGATATTCGGCAGAGTTTTTAAGAAAATCAGAAATAGTGGATTTAGAAAATTACTTATGGCTTTTTACAAATGATTGGCCACAAATTTACGAAGTATATGATAAAAAAGAAACTATGAATATTCAAATTGTTGGAGATACAAAAGTATATGAAGAAATAAAAAGTATTTATAACATAAAACTTTCATCAAGGGAAAAGGCAATAGAAGAATATAACTTAATAAAAGCTTTATTTATTTTACAAACAGAAGTACCTACAGAATTTACATTTGATGCTAAAATTAATAATTATGGAGGCTTAGATTTTTATTTTAAAGATAAAAAAATTACATATTCAATGCTTCCAGAGTTTATGAAAGAAGAAACAGAAAAAATATATAATAAAATATATGATACATTAAAAGATATTACTGAGTTTACAAGAAAATTATCAAAATTAAAAGAAATATCTAATCTTAGAGATTTAGAATACATAAGCAAAGAAAAGCAAATTACAACATATTTAGATTGTAGAAAAAGCTTTTTTGGAAAAGTAAAATACTTTTTTAAATCAGGAAAAAAGAATAAGGATGATGTAATAGAAAAATTGCAAAAAAGAAAAAAAGAAGAACCAGTAGAAATTAAAGTTGATTTTGAAAAAAAGGATACGTACACATTAGAGGACTTAGTAAATATTTGTAAAATATTAGAAGAAAAGGTTTTAGAATATAAAAACTTAAGACTTGATGTTGATGCGCAACAAAACAAAATTGAAATTATGGAGAAAAAAATAGAAAATGCCGAATTATATTTAAAGGAAATTGATAATCACAAAAAAAGTATTTTTGAATTTTGGAAATTTGCTAATAAGGACAATGATTTAGGACTAAATGAAGGTAAGCAGGTAAATCAAGAGGAATTATCTAAAAAACTAAAAAAGGTATTTCAGTATAAGGACGATATGGAATCTTTGGGAAAGAAAATGGATGATAGACAAAGAAGAAAACTAACCAAAGAAGAATTAGATGCTATCTTTATTACAAGAACTGAAGTATTAAGAGATTTAAACATGATAAGAAGAGCTGTACTTAACAAAAAAGACGAAAAAGAAATAGAAAAACATCTAGAAAAAATAAAACAAGAATTTAAAAAGGCAAAAGAAAATGCAGAAATTGCCGATATAGATATTTTTGGTGGAATGTCAGAGGATAAAAGAAAAATAAAATTACTAGCAAATAAGAAACATAGAGAAATAGAAAAAAATATATATTCCATTTTAGGAATTCATGACAATATGGATAAAGAGCAATATATAGATGTATTAAAACAAATATTATATCATCTTGCTAGTGCTTATGAAAAAGTTACAACTCCACTTGAACTTTCAATATATAAGGCAGGAGATCCAGAAGATGATGTAACAGATATGGATTATTGTGTTTTTCATCTTACACCAGAAAATGCAATTAAAAATCAAAATGAAAAAGAATTAAATTTATATAGATTAAATATAAAAGAAGCTATGCCATTAATATTTTTTACAAATATTACTTTTTATGATAATCTTAATCAAACATTACCATTAGGAATGGATTTAACAGAAGATGTACTAGTGGATATGAGTAAATTTGAATTAGAAGAAATAAAAAAAGACAGTTTTCGAATTAATTATATTCAAGAAGATAATACTATAATAAACAAAAAAATTTATGTATATGAATATAATGTAAAGTAAGAGATAGGAGGAAAAAATGAGTAAAAAAAGAGCTATTATTATTGTTTTAGATGGCTTTGGAGTAGGAGAACTTCCAGATGCTAATACTTATGGAGATGAGGGAAGTAATACTTTAAAAGGAATTTATGACAATACAAAATTACAATTACCAAACTTAAAAAAATTAGGATTATACAATATTCCACAAATAGGAATAAATGAACATGAAGAAAATGTTATTGGTAATTACGGAAAAGCTATAGAAACCTGTGCAGGTAAAAACAGTCCAGTAGGACATTGGGAAATTTCTGGATATGTTAAAGAAGAACCTTTTAAAACATATCCAAATGGATTTCCAAAAGAACTTATAGATGAATTTAAAAAAGAAGCGGGAATTGACGGAATTATTGGTAATGTTAGAGGTTCTGGAACAGAACTTTTAAAACAATATGGTGAAGAACATATTAAAACAGGATATCCTATTATTTATACATCAGCAGATAGTGTACTTCAAATTGCAGCACATGAAGAAATAATTCCGGTAGAAAAACTTTATAAATGGTGTGATATAGCAAGAAAACTAGCTGATAAACCAGAATATAATATAGGAACAATTATAGCAAGACCATTTGTTGGAAGTAACAAAGACAATTTTGTAAGAACATATAACAGAAAAGATATAGAAGCAAGTACATTTGGAAGAACGATGTTAGATGTACTAAAAGAAAATGGAAATGATGTAATTACTATTGGAAAAATAGAAGACCTTTTTGGTGGTAGAGGAATAACAAGAGCTATTCATACAGAAGGAAATGCAGATGGAATTGATAAAACTATAGAAGAAATAAAAAAAGATACAGAAGGTCTAATTTTTACTAACTTAGTAGATTTTGATATGCTATATGGACATAGAAATGATATAGTTGGATATCAAAAAGCATTAGAGTATTTTGATTCTAAAGTACCAGAAATAATGGGAAATTTAAAACAAGATGATATACTAATTATTACAGCAGATCATGGAAATGATCCAAGTACACCAAGTACCGATCACTCAAGAGAATATATTCCAATTTTAGTGTATGGTAAAAATCTTAATAGTGGAGTAGAACTTGGAATAAGAAAAACTTATTCTGATATTTCTGCTACCATATTAGAATATTTTAATTTACCAATACTTAAATGGGGAAAAAGCTTTTTAAATGAAATAAAATAATAATAAGCAATAAAAAAACAGCCTCCCCTTACCATAGAGGCTGTTTTAAAACTAATCTAAGTGAAAGTGAATTGCAATATGTGTACCTACAACTCCTACTTCCACAATATAACCTTCTTGCCGGAAAGAATAAAACTTTCCAGAAAACTTAAGTGGTATCTCGCGGTCACTGAGTATAATCTTGTTTTTTCTTCCCCATAGTTCTGTATGGTGATACATGTTCTGATATAAACGATAAACTGTATCAGCAAGAGCTACATTTAAATTAGTTGTCTGAGTAAAGACTTTGACTGCCAAGCAGTCTGTAATGGAATCAAACTTTCCCTCTTCGTACACCATATTAGGAAGCAAATTTCTTAACTTTTCCTTTACAAGTTCAAATGTTGGTGAAATTTGACCACCAAACTTGTAAGTTAAATGATTAATATTATTGAATGGACAGGTTCCTAATTCATCGAATCCCATACTCATTCCTCCTTAGATGTTAAATCAAAGTGGTAAGGTTTCTTCAAAAGTGAAGTATATATATTAAACCACAAAATCAAGATTTTTGCAAGTAAACACTAGACAAGAGTAGAAAAGTGTGATAATATAGCTAAAGTAAAAATGCCGATGTGGCGGAACTGGCAGACGCACCAGACTCAAAATCTGGCGGGAAACCATGTGGGTTCGAGTCCCACCATCGGTACCAAAAAATATTCAAAAAGATTAGATATTAAAAATCTAGTCTTTCTTTTTTTTATGTTGTATGGTATATATATGACAGAGGAGATGCAAAATGGTAAATATTGATAAAGAAGATTTAAAAGAGACAATCAATAGTTTAAAAAATAATAAAGAAAATAGTTTTAAAAAATTATATGAGAACTATAATAAGCTAATTTTCAAAATTGCTTTTACAATATTAAAAAATAAAGAAGATTCTGAAGATGTGGTACAAATAGTATTTTCAAAAATATACAAAATGGATAAAAGCAAACTTCCAAATAAAAATGAAGCAAGTTGGTTATATACTGTAACAAAAAATGAATCAATTACATTACTTAGAAAGAAAACTAATATGATAGATATTGATTTAATATATGATATAGAAGATACTAACAACGAAATAGATAACATAGTAAACAATTATAGTTACAATAAATTAATAGAAAAATTAAACGATAAAGAAAAAGAAATTGTTTCTTTAAAAATAATAGGAAACTTATCATTTAAAGATATAGCTAATATATTAAATGAACCAATAGCTACCATAAAATGGAGATATTATAAAGCTGTACATACATTAAAAATATTATTAACTAACTTAGGAATGTTTATAATTACATTTTTTATTGGAGTAAAAACATTATTAGTACCTAAAAATGCTGCTAATATGGACACAGAACTAACGAATAGTACAGTAGATTATGCAGATGATAATACAATAAAAGGTGATGGCGAATTTGAAAATAACAATGAAAATGAAGAGCGACAAAATACTACACAAGAAAAAGTTGAAAATATAATAAATGAAATACATGAAGAAAGTATAGATAAAGAAACAATAGTTACAGAACAAGTAGTTAATATCAATTATTATAGTATAGCGATACTAAGCTTTTCAGCAGTATTTTTAATAATTACAATAATATTTTCCATTTATTTAACAAAATACCAACTAAAAAGAAAGAAAAAAACGTCTAAATAATAGAAAGGATAAAGGTGGTATTTATGAATAAAAAATTAAAAATATTAATAGGGATAGTAGTTGTAATATTTGCTCTATATTTAGTTATATTTTTTATAGACTATAATAGATGTGCTAATTTAAAAGAGCCAATATTTGCAATAACCGTTAAGGAAGATGATTCAACTAATAAAACAATTGAATACCAAGGTTTAGGATATAACGTTATAGTTAATAAAGATGTAGCACAAAATCAAATAGTGAAAGTAGAAATGTATATGTTTAATAAATGTATAGCGGGTTCATTTAAAAAATGATTTAGCAAAACAAGATATCATATTTTCACCACAACTTAAGGTAGTAGAAAATTTAAATAAAGAAACTTTTACAGTAAATGACTTATCTGATAAATATTATTACAAAAAATATGGGACACCATCACTTGAATTAAAAGAAGAAATTGAAAGAGCTATAAAACAAAAATTTAATGAAAAAAGTGATATATTGGATAGTTTTGAATGGAATAATAATCCTAAAGATTACTTTTTATATGCTATGTTGAAAAAAGAATTTGAGTTTGAAAAAACATTTGAAGAATTAGAAAAAGGAAAATTTGCTAATTATGATAATGTAACTTACTTTGGAATAAAGAAGGATAGTGAAAATGAAGAAATAAGAAAACAAGTTCAGGTTTTATATTATAATTCAAAAGATGACTTTGGCATAAAATTAAAAACAAAACAAGAAGATGAAGTTATACTATGTAAAAAACCAGAAGGTAATACTTTTAACCAGATATATCAAAATATTTTAAGCAAAGCTACAAGTTATAAGAAAGAAAAATATTTTAAAGAAGGAGAATTATTAAAAATTCCAAATATAAAACTAAAAGAAAAAAATGAATTTACAGAATTGCAAAATAAAACTTTTTTCTTTTCAAATGGAGATGAATATGAAATAGAAAAAGCCGTTCAAACTATAGAATTTGAACTAGATAAAACTGGAGGAAAAATAAAAAGTGAAGCTGGAATGTCAGTAGAAAATACAGCAGCAATAAGAGATGATGAAATTAGAGAATTTGCGTTAGATGATACTTTTGCAATATTTTTAATAGAAAAGGGAAAAAACAATCCATATTTTGCAGGAAAAATAAATGATATAACAAAATTCCAATAATTAACAAAAG
This sequence comes from uncultured Clostridia bacterium, assembly GCA_963558405.1. Classification (GTDB taxonomy): domain Bacteria; phylum Bacillota; class Clostridia; order TANB77; family CAG-508; genus CAKNOI01. The sequence goes on along the minus strand of CAUWGC010000005.1, from coordinate 61,274 downwards.
AACTACTATATTGTAGTTCTTTTTAATATATAATTTTATTGTTATGAAAGGATATAAAGAGGTTAGATAAATTTTAATAAAATATAAAATTTATCTTGACTATTAAACGCAAAAATTATATTATATGTAGGAATTAACAAAAATATGTAAGAGAAAGGGAAAACAAATGAAAATCACAAAAAGAGAAGAACAGATGAAAGGAATTACATTGGTTGCTCTTGTAATAACTATAGTTATTTTATTAATTTTATCATCGGCAATAATGAATTTAGTAGTAGGAGATGAGTCTTTATTTTATCGTACAAAAGATGCAATAATAAAAAACGAATATGCAACAGTTAAAGAAGCTGTAATAGGTAAAATAGATTCAAATTATGTAAAACATTATAACGAAACTTCAGAAAATAAAATTAATGCAACTACTCAACTATTTAATGAAGGATATATAGAATATGATTATAAATTAAATTTAGAAAAATTTAATTTAAGAGGATTAGAAAAAGGGTATGGAACAACGGATGCGGGTGACTATTATTCCTTAAAAGGTGAAAAGCTAACTTATATAGATAAAGAATTTAAAGAAATATTTATTTCTGAATTAAAAGGAATAGGAGATATTCCAATAAATCTATATTTTACATCACATATAGATAAAGATAATATAAAATTAGACTTAAGTATGGAAAGCAGTATTAAATTAACATTAAAAAATTATCAAAATGAAGATATTACATATGAAGATATAGTATATGAAATTGAATTGAAAGATAAAGAAAAATCATCGTTAGATGTAGTTATTGAAAATATTAATCTAACTCAAGAAAATTATAAGGGGACAATTAAAGGAAAAGAAAAGCAAATAAAAGAAGCGGATTTACAATTAAAAGTTAAAAATGGAAAAAGCTTGAGTTCAGAGACAGTAGAATTAGAAATAAATTTAGAAAAGCCTATTAAAGTCAAAAAGGTGTTAAAAATAGAGGTCCTAAACGATAATATTATTGATTATTCAGGAAACAATTATCATGGTAAATTGATTAGTGGAGCTAAAATTATTAGAGATGAAGAAAATAACTGTGCAATTCAACTTGATGGAATTGATGATTTTGTACAGCTCCCAACTATAAGTGGAAATTTTAGCTGGAAAAATGGAATGAAAATTGAAGCTATAGTTAATATAGAAGAAAAAGATGCAAATATGGGATTATTAACATTAGGTAATGGATTAAGTTCATCAGGTGTTGGTCAAAGTCATATAATCATTCAAATGGTTGATAATAAAATTAAATTTGAGGCGCAAGGTGGAAAAGAATTACTAGTATATCATACAAACTATTCTGATAATACTACTCCAGTAAACCAAAAAGTTAATATTTCTATTAACATGGATACAAACTTTTGGGCAAAATATTATTCTGAAATAATGATTAATGGAAATAAAAAAAGTGGAGATGGCTCAGGTGAAATGTTTAAGACAATTACGCCAATAAGAGGTATAGATAGAACACAAAATTATATTGGAAAAAGTTATTGGCAAGATGCTAATAATTTTAAAGGTAAAATATATTATTTAAAACTAACAACTACAGATGGTCAAAAAATATTTGAATATGATTTAAATCATGTACAATAGAAATGGTAAAAAAGTATTAATTTTAGGAGGATTAAAATGAAAAAATTAAAAGAAATATTAACAAATGCATTTAATGGATTTTGTATGGCATTAGCAGACAGTGTACCAGGGGTTTCCGGAGGAACTGTTGCCTTTATTTTAGGATTTTATGATAAATTTATAAATTCATTAAATAACCTAATAAAAGGAAGTAAAGAAGAAAGAATTGATGCTTTTAAATATCTTTTTAAGCTAGGAATAGGCTGGGCAATTGGAATGGCATTAGCATCATTGGTATTAGCCAGTGTTTTTGAAAAGCATATATATCAAATAAGCTCACTATTTATAGGATTTATTTTATTTGCAATACCACTTATAATAAAAGAAGAAAAAGATAGTTTAAAGGGAAAATATAAAAATATAGTATTTGCTATAATAGGAATAATAGTTGTTGTTTCTATATCATTGTTAAATCCAGTATCTGGTTCAAGTACTAATGTAGATATAAGTAGTTTGAACTTTGGATTATGTGTATATATTTTTATTGCTGCAATGATTGCAATATCAGCAATGATATTACCAGGAATATCTGGTTCAACATTACTTTTAATATTTGGATTATATATCCCAATAATAACTGCAATAAAAGAATTTTTACATTTTAATTTAAGTTACATGCCAGTTTTATTTGTATTTGGATTTGGTGTGATAGCAGGTGTAATTCTTATTATAAGATTAATAAAAATAGCACTAGAAAAATATAGAAGCCAAACAATTTATTGTATATTAGGATTAATGTTAGGATCAATTTATGCTATTATAATGGGACCAACAACTTTACCAGTACCACAAGCAGCAATTAGTTTTTCAACATTTAGTATAGTATTTTTTGTTATTGGTGGTTTGCTAATTTTAGGATTAGAATTAATAAAAAATAGAATACAAAATAAAGAAAAATAACATATTAAAACTGAAGAAAATAATTTCTTCAGTTTTATTGCTTATTAAATAAATAAATGCTATAATAAAAAAACTATCCTAAATAATAGGATATATAGTTTATAAACTTCTTAATGTTAAATACAGGAGGGGTAATTTATGATTTTGAAAAGATTGTTTTCACGGAAGGAAAAAGAAGATGATAAATATACTGTAAATAACAGTATAAAAGAAAGTCAAATCTCATATGAAACAGAAGAATTAAAAGAGTTTATTTCAGACTGGATAAAAAAATCTAGATGGAGCTTAGAAAATATCGAAGATATTATCAAAGAACTGGAAATAGATTTACCAGTTCAAATTCAGGAGTTAAATAAACAGCAAAATTCTTTTGTTGTGATTTCTAAAAATAGAAGAATACAAGTTTTCTTAAATTTCTATAATATTTATTATTTTCCCAACTTTATAATAAAAGAAGGTGAGGAAGAGAAAAAATATATAGTAGAAAAAACATGTAACACGGAAAGACCTAATGTGTTTTTAGAAAAACAAACAATAACAAGGAATAATTGTAAATTAGAATGTAAATATTCTATAAATAGCTTTTGTCTATCTTTAAAATTGAATAATGACGAAAGTGAATTTATGGTATATGTTGATGACCCTTATCTCGTAGAAACAAGATTACAAAACCTAATAGATTTAAAACAATATCTATTGGGAGTATGTGATTTTTCCGACACTAATCTTGTATTTGAGGAAATATCAAAGATACTAGATTTAAAAGAAAAGACATATATAAGTGTTAAAGTTTCTTATCATAAAGTTATAAAACTAAACAATAAGGAATTGTCACAATATATAGAATTTTTACAACCTTGTTATGAAGTTATAATTGAAAATGGAAAAATTGTAAAATACACAATTTCAGAAGGAAAAGAAACTTTTAGTGTAAACAAAAATGGAAGTTGGGAATATATGATTTTTAACGACTTGAAAATTGTTTACAATAGTGAAATTGATAAGTATAGTATTTCCATACAAGGAAAAGAGGGAGAGATTATAAAAAAAGATTTTAATTCAATTCTATACCGTGCAAAAGAAAAAATTTCAAAATTATATGAAATTGTAAAGTAACTAATTTACTAAAAAACAAGATGTTCTACTTAGAACATCTTGTTTTTAGTTTTTACCTTGTAGGTAAATTTTGCCACTTCCTATATAATTCATTTTTAGGAGAAATAAATCCACCTAAGAAAACTCCTTCAGCAACTAAAATTGCTGGTACCAACAATGTTGCTTGACGATTATTCAACTTTACATAGAAACTATTTGTTTTGTTATGGACAATGTCACCAAAAGATGAATCAAAGTAAAAAGGAATATTTCCATTTTCATCAATTTTCCATTTAGGAATTGATACTTTGACTTTTTTAGGAATTGTACTTCTTTCATCACTTGATGTTTTCATTACATATACATACTGTATGTCATGTACCTGTTTTCTTTCTGCACATCTAGCACAGATAAGTTTTGTTCCATCAAATGGCCGCCATAGTTTGACATGCTTTTTTCCACATATTGAACAACGATAATTTCCACTCATGAATATTCCTCCTTTAATAAATTTAGTAGTGTGAGTGAAATCTTCTAAAATAAGAAGTAGCATCATTATAACATTTTAAATAAAAATATACAAGTAAAGAAAGCAATAATGTTTACATAACAAAAAACTAAATCCATTCACCATATTTTTTAATATAAATTTTCTTAGCGAATATAGCTACAATACAGTATAAAATTGGAACAATAATTATTATAGATAAATATTCAAAAGGTATTGGTACTAATCCAATTACTTTTCCAAGCCATGTAAATGGAACTATAACACCTACAATACTAAGTAATATAGATGAAAAATAAACTACTTTATGAGCATTACTTTGAATAAATGGAATATGAGCTGTTCTTATAATATGCATACCTAAAAGATTAGATACTATGCTATAAGAGAACCATATTGTTTGGAAAAGAGCTGCTTCTCGTAAATTAAATATAAACCATAATGATGCAAAAACAATTAAGTCAAAAAACGAACTTAAAGGTCCCATAAATAACATAAAGTGTTTAAGACTTTTTAGGTTAAATTGTCTAGGCTTTTGTAAATATTCTTTATCTACATTATCAAAAGGTAAAGTTAATTGCCCAAAATCGTATAATAAACCTTCTACTAATAGCTGAATAGGTGTTTCTGGTAAAAATGGTAAAAATGCACTAGCAATTATAACAGAAACAACTTCTCCAAAATTAAAGCTTGTTGCCATTTTTATATATTTCATTAAATTACCAAAAGTTTTTCTACCTTCTGTAACACCATCCAATAAAACATGTAAATCTTTTTCTAATAAAATAATATCAGCAGATTCCTTGGCTATATCTACGGCAGTGTCAACAGAAATTCCTACGTCAGAGTTTGTAAGAGGTGGTGCATCATTTATTCCATCTCCCATATATCCAACTACATTTCCTGATTCTTTTAAAACTCTTACAATTCTTGCTTTTTGTATAGGTGATAGTTTTACAAAAATGTTGGTATTTTTTAATAATCTTGTAAGAGCTAAGTCAGAAAGCTTTTCTATTTGGTTACCACTCACAATACGTTTGGATTTAATACCAACTTTATTACAAATCCATTTTGTTATATCAGCATTATCACCAGTTAATACAACAACACGAATACCTGAATTATTTAATTTTTCAATAGATGATTTTGCACTTTCTTTTGGTGGATCTAAGAAGCCAATAAAACCTAAAAGAACCATGTTTTTTTCATCATCAACAGAAAAATGTTCAATATTTAATATTTCATTTTTTTGACAAACTGCAATAACTCTTAATCCATCTTTGTTTAAATTTTTAGATATTTTTTTTATGTTTTCTTTTAAAGTACTTGTAAGAGGAATAACATTTCCATTATCATCTGCCATTGTACATATGCTTAAAATTTCTTCTACTGCTCCTTTTGTAATTAACTGTTTTTTATTGCCGTCAGATACAATAACAGATAAACGTCTACGCGAAAAGTCAAAAGGTACTTCATCAATTAACTTATATTTACTAATATATTCTTCCATATTATTTTCTAATGCTCTTGAAACAACTGCCTCATCAATATTACCTTTTAATCCGGTTTGGAAATATGCATTTAAAAAAGCATGTTTTAAAACACGTAGATTTTCGTTACCGTAAATATCCATATATTTTTCTAAAACAATTTTATCTTCAGTTAAAGTTCCGGTTTTATCTGTACATAAAATATTCATAGCGCCAAAATTTTGAATAGAATCTAATTTTTTAACAATAGTTTTCTTTTTAGACATTTTTACAGCACCTTTTGAAAGACTAGAAGATAAAATAACAGGTAATAAAAGGGGAGTAATACATATTGCAATTGCAACTGCAAATGTAAATGCGGTTACAGAACTATGTTTCCATACATTAATAATAAAAACAATAGGAGTTAATATAAGCATAAAGCGAATTAATAATTTACTAATACTTTCTATATTTTGTTGAAAAGCAGATTTAGGTTTACCATTACTTAAAGTATGAGCAACTTTACCAAAGTAAGTATTGTCTGCAATTTTAATAACAACTCCTTTGGCAGTACCACTAATAACATTTGTTCCCATAAAACAAATAGTATCCAAATCAGAAAGTGAATCTAATTGATTTTCACTAAGTTCAGAGTTTACAACTTTTTGTACAGCATCTGATTCACCAGTTAAAGATGATTGACCAACATACAAATCTTTAGCTTCTATAATACGTAGGTCAGCAGGAATCATACTACCAGCAGAAAGAAATACAATATCGCCTATAGTTACTTGTTTTATAGGAATTTGAATTTTCTTACCATCTCTTAAAACAGTAGTAGTTGTAGCTACAAGTTCTTTTAATTTTTCAGCAGCTTTGTTAGAGCGGTATTCTTCAAAAAATTCTAGCAAAGTACTTGCTGTAACTAAAATTGCTATTACTATGATATTTGCATAACTTGGTGTAGCCGAAAGATAAACATCTGTATAAAACAAAATAGCAACAATACCAAGTAAAATACTATTAAAAGGGCTAAAAAGACTATTTAAAAAATAATGATACCATTTTTTAGGTTTGGCTTGACTAACTTCGTTTAAACCATACTTGTAAATGTTATTTTGGGCTTGATTAGTTGTTAAACCTGATTCAGTTACATTATATTTTTTCAAGAAATCTTCTTTGGGTAAAATACATTCATTACCATACAAAGCTTTAACATTTACTTCTTCTTTTTCTGATTGCATAAAAAACATCTCCATTCGTAAAATAAATTTCTTTATAAGATTATACCAAAATTTCATAATATTCAAGCGTAAAAATAATAAAAGTTTTGTAATTTATACAAAACTTTTATTAATAATTAACATGCTTTTTTTATTTTATTTTATTTGCATTAGTTCTAGATAATTTACCATTCATAACAGCACAATTTAATAAATAATAAAGATTATCATGACTACAATTTAAGTGTTTTCTTTTTTTAATAAGTTCATCTAATATATAATTGGGAATATCAAAATCAAAAGATGACTGTATTTCATTAGCATTTTTTTTCCATGTATCTATTTGAGTTTGCAATTCTAAAATATTAGTACTACTTGTAGGGTTTATATTTGTTATACTATTGGATTTTTTAAAACAAAACAAAAAATTCTGTATTTTTTTCAACATAAAATTACTCATTTTTGCAAAATATTGTATTTTATACCATATTTTACCAAAAGGAGTAGTGAGTGTCAATATAATATTTTCAAAACAAACTATTACTTTCGAAATTATTGATTTTTTATAAAAAGTGCTAATTTTTTAAGGGTATCACAACCAATTTCTATTTGCTCAGGAGAAAATTCAGATAATATTTTTTGCATATCACTAATAAGATTATTATCTCTTCCAAACAAAATATAATCTGCAGATAAATTTGTAAAGTCACAAAGAACTTTTAGCTTTTCAATGGATAAATAACTTTTTCCATGTTCTACAATTCCTAAATATTGACCAGATATTCCAAGTTCCTTTGCAAAACTTTCTTTAGTCATTCCCATATTTTCTCTAATTTCTTTAATTCTTTTTCCAATTGCTTTTTTCATTAACAAAACTCCTATTTCTACAAACAAATATAAATATATTTTAAATAATCAAATAACTCCAGAAGTGAATAATATTACTGCATAAAACATGGAAAACAATTACAAAATATGATAAAATATGACAAAAATACAAAAGGTGGTAAAAATATGAATAGCAATCCAATAAATATTTTACTAATAGAAGATGATGTAAACGAATGTAATATTTATAAAAATCTTAGTCAAAAAAGAAACGATTTTAATTTAGTAGCAATTACAAACTCTTCAATAAAAGCTATAGAATGTGTTAATAAATATAAACCAGATGCTATTATTTTAGATTTAGAATTAACAGATGGAGAAGGTAGTGGATTTGACTTTATAGAGAAATTCAAAAAGCTAAAATTAAATAAAATTCCTAACATTGTTGTAACAACAAATGTGTATTCAGACTCTGTATATAATTTTTGTCATAGAAATAAAATAGATTTTATCTTTTATAAAAAACAAACAAACTACTCACAAAACAAAATAATAGATACCATTGTTCTATTAAGAGAATATGAAACAAGTAATACAGTTACAGAAATTGAAACTGATATAGATAATAAAGATGACATAATAGCAGAAAAGATAAATAAAGAATTAGAATTAATAGGAATAAGTTCACACTTGCAAGGAAGAAAATACTTATTTGACTCTATTTTCTTTATTATAAAAAATGAAGAAAAATACAATAAAATATCAATAATACAATATTTAGTAGGTAAATATAAAAAATCAAATAGTACAATAAGTAGAGCAATGCAAAATGCAATACTTCATGCATGGAGAATATCAGCAATAGAAGATTTAACCAAATACTATACAGCAAGAATAAACTACGAAACAGGCGTACCAACCCCAACAGAATTAATATATTACTATGCAGATAAAATAAAAAAGGAGATATAGTCATTTTATAGAATAAAAAATAAAAAAATGTAACAAAATTGCACTTCCCAATATCACTTATACAAGCACGTATAAGTGATATTTTTTTATTGTAAAAAATATCCGGGAGGTGATTCTCATGATGAGTTTCTGGGAATGGTTAGCTTTTTGGTTAAGATAATATTAAAATAAAATTAAGATAATGCAATGATCAAAAGAATATTGTTAAAAAAACATATTATATTGATTATTGCATTTTTTTTATATATAATAATACTATTAGCGAGGAGAAATATGGATAATCAAAAATACATAAGTATATATTATTTAAAAACATTTATAATGAATTTATATGTATATTATTCTTTTAAAAAATTATCAAACATAAAGTATGATAATATAAAGAGAAAAATTTTAATTTATGTGTTAAACATAATAGTTACATTTATTTGTATGTATATTGAATTTAATGTTAGTTCATTATTATCCGTTGTAATTGCGGGATTAGTATATGTAAACATATTAAGTTGGTTGTTTAAAGAGAAAATAGGAAATACATTAGTTATAGTGATAATTTCATATGCTATTTGTTCTATATGTTTAGTTATAAGTACATTAACATTATATTTTCCTTATATAGTATTTAAAGTTGAAAATTTATACATTAATACATTCTTTATATTACTTTTACAATTTATATTTTTATATTTGTTAGTAAGAATAAGAAAAATAAAAAACGGATTAGATTTTATAAAACAAAAGTTTAATAGTGATTTTGCAGATATTGTCTTAATTAATATCAGTATAGCGATAATATTAATTACATGCTTACTTGGAACTATTTTCGAAAGTATAGAAGAAATAAGAAAGAATTTGTTAATTACATTTTTTATATTAGCTTTTACAATGTGTATAATAATTTATAAGACACTAACAATGTATTATAAACAAAAATTATTAAATGATGCTTTATTTGAATATGAAGAAACAATAAAACAGCAAAATCTCCAAATCCAAGACTTAGAAGCGGAAAAGTACAATATTAGCAAAATTACTCATGAGTTCTATAATAGGCAAAAAGCATTAGAAATGTTTGTAAAAGAAAATATGAAAACTGAAACTGCAGAAGAATTAAGTTTATTAAATAAAATACAAGATTTAACAAATGAATATTCTCAAAAAATTAAGGATATAAAAACATTACCCGAGTTAGAAGTTACCGGAATACAAGAAATAGATAATATGTTTAAATATATGCAAAAGGAGTGTTATGACAATAATATTGAATTTAATTTAAAAATTTCTGGAAACATATATTATTTAGTAAACAATATAATACCTAAAAATAAACTAGAAACAATGATAGGTGATCATATTAGAGATGCTATAATTGCAGTAAATAGTTCTAAAAATAATAATAGAGAAATCTTTGTAATATTGGGAGTAAAAAACAAAAAGTATGAATTATGTATTTACGACACAGGAATAGAGTTCGAAATTGGAACACTAGTAAAATTAGGTACTAAGCCTATTACTACACACAAAGATACAGGTGGAAGTGGTATAGGATTTATGACAACATTTGAAACACTAAATCAAACTAAAGCAAGTATTATAATTAAAGAAAATCCACCATCAGAAGAAAATCATTATACTAAAGCTGTAATAATAAGATTTGATAATTTAAACCAATACAAAATATGCTCATATAGAGCTGATGAGATAGAGAAAAATAAAAAAGGAAGAAATATAGTTATAGAAAAAATATAAATTATTGATATTTATTAAAAATATATGATAAAATGAGAAAAATAAAAAAAGGAGGAAAAATATAATGGATAAAAAATCTTTATATTCACTATCTTATGGAGTATATATAATTACTTCAAAATATGAAAACGAATTTTCAGGTTGTGTAGTAAATACAGTTTGTCAAATAACAGCTGAAGAAAACCCAAAATTGACTGTTGCTGTAAATAAGGAAAACTATACAACAGAAATTATGAAAAAGGCTAAAAAAGTTAATATTTCTGTACTAGCACAAGATACAGACTTTTTACTTATTGGTAAATTTGGATTTAGAACAGGAAAAGATTACAATAAATTAGAAGATACAATGTACATTACAGGAGAAAATGGAATACCAATAATTACAGAAAGTACAGTTTCATATATAGAATGTGATATTATACAAGAAATTGATTGTGGAACACATGTATTATTTGTGTTAGAAGCTAAAGACGCTAATGTGTTAAGTAGTAAACCTTCATTAACATATGAATATTATCATAAAGTATTAAAAGGAAAAACACCACCAAAAGCTTCTACATATCAAAATAGCTAATGTAAAAAGAAAGAGGAAAGCATAATGAAACAAAAAATAGAAAAGTACATATTAGAAATTATTGTATTTATATGTGGTGCTGCAATTATGGTATTAGAATTAATTGCAGCAAGAGTACTTTCACCATATGTAGGAAGCTCAAACGTTATTTGGACAAGTATTATTGGGGTAATATTAATTAGTATGAGTTTGGGATATTGGTATGGAGGAAAATTAGCAGATAAAACACCAAAAAGGAATTTACTTTCTAATATAATATTGCTATCTGCAATATTAACAAGTTTTATTCCAATATTGGAAACAAGCGTTATAAAACAATTAGCTTTACTAATACCTAACCTAGGAATTGTAGCAATATTAAGCAGTTTACTTGTATTTGCAATTCCAAGTTTTTTATTAGCAACAATTTCTCCATATGCAATAAGATTAAAAGAAGTAGGAACAGAAAATATAGGAAAAACATCTGGAAAATTATCAGCATTTTCTACCTTAGGAAGTATAGTAGGAACATTTTTATCAGGATTTGTTTTAATTCCAAACTTAGGTGTTAAAAATATCATATTAGGACTTACTATTATTTTATTACTTTTAGCAATTTTTATATATGAAAATAAAACTAAAAAATATTATTGTTATGTATTAGTTTGTATAATTTGTATACTTACTTTATTGTACCTTGGAAGATATATATTTAAACAAGAAAATCCAGATATAATATTAGATACAGATTCAGAATACAGTAGAATATGGATAAAAAAACAAGAAATTAATGGAAAAACATATAAAATGCTACAGGTAGATACGGGTTTAGAATCATATATAGATGAAGAAACAAAAAAGATGGGAGCTAAATATTTAGAGTATTATGATTTGTTTAAATATTTTAATAATGAAGCTAAAAATACTCTATTAATAGGAGGAGCGGCTTATACATATCCCAGGCATTATTTAGAAAAATATCCTAATAATACAATAGATGTTGTAGAAATAGATAAAAAAATGACAGAACTTGCAAAAGAATATTTTGAATTACAAGAAAATCCAAGGCTAGGTATTTATCATCAAGATGGAAGAACATACTTGAATTCTTGTTCAAAAAAATATGATGCAATATTTGTAGATGCATTTAAAGGATTAAGTGTTCCATTTGAGTTAACAACATTGGAAGCTACCAATAAAATTAGTCAAGCATTAACAGACAATGGAGTGGTTATCACAAATATTTTAGGTTCTTTAGAAGGAAAAGATTCTGAATTCTTAAAAATGGAATACGAAACATATAAAAAAGTATTTCCAACAGTACTTGTGTATCAAGTAGCACCTAACATAGATATAAATAGAAAGCAAAATTTTATATTGGTTGGAAGCAAAAAGGGGAATTTTGAATTAGAAGAAAGTGCAGAGTATAAGGAATTATTAAGTAATGAAAGAAAGATAAGTGATACTTTAGGACAGTATTTGACGGATGATTATGCACCGGTGGAATGAAAAAATAAATGAAAATTGAATGAAATATTAATCAACCCCTTGAAATCTTAAAAATCCATGATATAATATAAAAGCTAAGAAATAAGTAACATAAAAAATCGGAAAGGATGAATAAAATGAGTATCAAAGTTGAGAAAACCGACAAAAATAATGAATTAAAATTAGAATTTACTGTAGAGGCAGCTAAATTTGATGAGGCAATTAAAAAAGTATATGTTAAAAGTGCTAAATATTTTAACATACCAGGATTTAGAAAAGGAAAAGCTCCTTTAGCTATTGTAGAAAAATATTATGGAAAAGAAATTTTCTATGAAGATGCTTTTAACGAAGTTGTTCCAGAAATTTTTGAAAAAGAATTAGCAGAAAATAATATAGAAGCTGTTAGCAGACCTGATATTGATGTTAAACAAATAGGAAAAGGACAAGACCTTATTTTTACTGCTGTTGTTCAAACTAAACCAGAAGTTAAAGTTGGAAAATATAAAGGTATAGCTTTAAAGAAAATTGAGTATACTGTTTCTGATGAAGATATTAATCACGAAATAGAACATATGAGAGAAAGAAATGCAAGAATTGTAACAGTAGAAGATAGAGAAGTAAAAGACAAAGATATAGTTGTTATAGATTTTGAAGGTTCTATTGATGGTGTTGCTTTTGATGGTGGAAAAGCTGAAGGACATGAATTAACAATTGGAAGCAAAACTTTTATTCCAGGATTTGAAGATCAAATTATTGGAATGAAAATAGAAGAAGAAAAAGATATTAAAGTTACATTCCCAGAAGATTATTTCTCTAAAGATTTAGCTGGAAAAGAAGCTATTTTTAAAGTTAAATTACATGAAATAAAAGTAAAAGAACTTCCAGAAGTTGATGATGAGTTTGCAAAAGATGTAAGCGAATTTGATACTTTAGAAGAATTAAAAAATAGTATAAAAGAAAAATTAGAAGAGGAAAATACAAGAAGAGCTAAATATGAAACTGAAGAAGCTGCTATAAAAGCAGTTTGTGAAGCTACAGAAATAGATATTCCATCTGGAATGATTGAATCTGAAATTGATAATATGGTAAAAGAAGTAGAAGCTAGACTTTCTTACCAAGGACTTAAATTAGAACAATATTTGCAAATGCTTAATAAAACAGAAGCTGATTTTAGAAAGGAATATGAAGAACAAGCAAAAGAAAGCGTAAAATCAAGACTTGTTTTAGAAGCTGTTGCAAATGATGCAAAAATAGAAGTAGCAGAAGATGAAGTAGCAAGCAAGATAAAAGAAATGGCAGAAAATTACGGACGTAAAGAAGATGAACTAAAATTAAATGAAAATCTTAAAAAATACTTAGAAAAAAGTATAAAAGAAGAAAAAGCCATTCGTTATATTGTAGATAATGCAAAAATAAAATAAAAAGTAAGGTAAAAAGTTAGGGGTAACTATTTTTAAAAAATAAAAAATATGCCTCTGGCTTTTTGTACTATTATGAATATAAATACATAAAATCTAAGGAGGATAAAAATGAAAGAATTTGCAAGTTTAGTACCATATGTTATTGAACAAACATCAAAAGGAGAAAGATCTTATGATATTTTCTCAAGATTATTAAAGGACAGAATTATATTTTTAGGTGAGGATGTAAATCCAACAACATCTAGCTTAATAATTGCACAATTATTATTTCTAGAGTCAGAAGATCCAGATAAAGAAATTAGTTTATATATTAACAGCCCAGGAGGATCTATTACAGATGGAATGGCAATTGTAGATACTATGAACTATATTAAATGTCCAGTTTCTACTATTTGTATTGGTATGGCAGCAAGTATGGGTTCTGTACTATTAGCTTCAGGAGAAAAAGGAAGAAGATTTGCAACACCAAATTCAGAAATTTTAATTCATCAACCATTAATTGGTGGTGGCGGACTTTCTGGTCAAACAACAGAAATTAAAATTCATGCAGACCATATGGTAAAGACAAGAGAAAAATTAAATAAATTACTTAGTGAAAAAACTGGTCAAAGTTTAGAAACTATTAATAGAGATACAGAAAGAGATCATTATATGACAGCAGAAGAAGCATTAGCTTATGGATTAATTGATGGAATAATTGATAAAAGACAATAAACTAAAGATAGAAATGATTATAAAAAAATAAGGAGATTGAAAATGGCTAAAAATACAGGAAATAGAAGTATAAAATGTTCATTTTGCGGAAAAATGCAAGAGGAAGTAGACAGAATTGTAGCAGGACCAGGTGTATATATATGCAATGAATGTGTTAAAGTATGTACTAATATTTTAGAAGATGACAATTATGAGGAAGAAACAGGTTATACTTTAAATAATATGGATGAAATTCCAAATCCTCAGCAAATAAAGTCTATATTAGACGAATATGTTATAGGTCAAGAAGAAGCAAAAAAAACATTAGCAGTAGCTGTGTATAACCATTATAAACGTATTAATAATAGTGAAAAAGATGATGATGGAGTAGAAATACAAAAAAGTAATGTACTTCTATTGGGACCAACGGGATGTGGAAAAACATTACTTGCTCAAACACTTGCTAAAATTTTAAATGTACCATTTGCAATAGCAGATGCTACTACTCTTACAGAAGCAGGATATGTTGGAGAAGACGTTGAAAATATTTTGTTAAAATTAATTCAAGCAGCAGATTATAATATAGAAAAAGCAGAAAGAGGAATTATATACATTGACGAAATTGATAAAATTTCTAGAAAATCAGAAAATCCTTCTATTACCAGAGATGTTAGTGGTGAAGGCGTACAACAAGCATTACTTAAAATAGTTGAAGGAACTGTTGCATCTGTACCACCACAAGGTGGAAGAAAACATCCACATCAAGAATTATTACAAATAAATACACAAAACATTCTATTTATTTGTGGAGGTGCTTTTGAAGGATTAGAAAACATAATAAAAGACCGTGTTGGTAAAAAATCAATTGGTTTTGGTGCTAATATTCAAAGTAATAATGATACAAAAAAATATGAAATCTTTGAAAAATTATTACCTCAAGATTTATTAAAGTTTGGTTTAATTCCAGAGTTTGTAGGAAGATTACCTATTATTGCTACTTTAGAAGAATTAGATAGAAAAGCATTAATTGATATTGTAACAAAACCAAAAAATGCATTAGTAAAACAATATAAAAAATTAATGAAATATGATGATGTAGAATTAGAATTTGAACCAGAAGCTTTAGAGTTAATAGTTGATAAAGCAATAGAAAGAAAAACTGGTGCTAGAGGATTACGTTCTATTATAGAAGAAATTATGAGGGATATTATGTACGAAGTTCCTTCTAATCCTAAAATAGAAAAATGTATTGTAACTAAAGAAACAGTAGAAAAAGGCGAAAAACCAGATATTGTTGTTAATAATAACAAAGACCAAAAACAAAAAAAGACAAAAAGAGAAACAACTAAATTAGAAAGTGATAATATAGAAACTGCATAAAAAGTTTTTAAATACTTGTCAAAGCAAATAAAAAGTGATATTATATTTACATTAAAAATGAGAATTAGGACAGGACAGATAATATAAAATCTTTAGAGAGCTAAACAAATGGTGAAAGTTTAGTAGAATAATAAATTATTTGTTATCACCTAATTGTTATTCTTCAGAAATATATAGTAAGAAGAATCGTATCCTTGCGTTAAAAGGAATAGAGTGAGAATAATTTAAAAATTATTCTAAATTAGGTGGTACCACGGAAAATAAAAGTCCATTTCGTCCTAAAAGATGAAATGGACTTATTTTTTATAATATAAGAAAGAGGGATGTAAATGGAAGAAAAAAAAGATTATGGCAAAACATTAAATTTACCAAAGACAGATTTTTCAATGAGAGCAAATTTACCACAAAATGAACCTAATATACAAAAAGATGTATTTGAAAATGATTTATATGAAAAAATGTTAAAGAAAAATGAAGGTAAAACACCTTTTGTATTACATGATGGACCTCCTTATGCAAATGGAGAAATTCATATTGGTCATGCTTTAAATAAAATATTAAAAGATACAATAGTTAGATATAAGAATTTAAAAGGTTTTTATACACCATATGTTCCTGGATATGATACACATGGTCTTCCAACAGAAAAAAGAGCAATACAAGTATTAGGGTTAAACCGTGATGAAATAAGTGTTTCTAAATTCCGTGATACATGTAAAGATTTTGCTTTAGGATTTGTTGAAAAACAAACAGAAGGTTTTAAAAGATTAGGAGTACTAGGTGATTGGGAAAATCCATATATTACTTTAAGACCAGAATATGAAGCAAGACAAATTGGTGTATTTGGAAAGATGTATCAAAAAGGATATATTTATAAAGGATTAAAACCAGTATATTGGTGTACAGACTGCGAAACAGCATTAGCTGAAGCAGAAATAGAATATAAAGATTGTGATACAACTTCTATTTATGTAAAATTTAAAGTAGAAGATAGCAAAGGTAAATTTGATACAAAAGATACTTATATGGTAATATGGACTACTACTCCATGGACTTTACCAGGTAATGTTGGTATTACAGTAGGTGGAGAATACGAATATAGTATAGTTGATACTGGAAAAGAAAAACTAATAATGGCTACTGCTTTAGTAGAAGAAGTTATGAAAAATGCTAAAATTGCAGAATATAAAACAGTACAAACTTTAGAAGGTACAGAATTAGAAGGCGTTATTTGTAAGCATCCATTTTTAGATAGAACTTCTAGAGTAGTATTAGGAAGCGATAATACAATAGTAGTAGAACTAGATACAGGTACTGGTGCTGTTCATACTGCTCCTGGATATGGTAAGGAAGACTATTTATGCGGAATAAAAAATGGATTAGATATAGTTGTTTGTGTAAATGGAAAAGGATATCAAACAGAAGAAGCAGGTCCATTTGCAGGATTGTATTATGATAAATCAAATGAAGCAATTATATCTTGGTTAGAAGAAAATAACTATTTATTACACAAAGAAAAAATTAATCACTCTTACCCACATTGTTGGAGATGTAAAAATCCAATTATATTTAGAGCTACAGACCAATGGTTTGCTTCTGTTGATAAATTTAGAGATAAAACATTAGAAGAAATAAAAAATGTAAACTGGGTTCCAGCTTGGGGAGAAGATAGAATAGCAAGCATGGTAGAAGATAGAGCAGACTGGTGTATTTCTAGACAACGTACATGGGGTGTTCCTATTCCAATGTTCTATTGTGAAGAATGTGGAAAAGAATATATTACAGATGAATCTATTAAAAAAATCCAAGAAATATTTAGACAAAAAGGTTCAAATGCTTGGTTTGACCTAGCACCAGAAGAATTAATGCCAGAAGGTGCAAAATGTGCTCATTGTGGACATACAAAATTTAAAAAAGAAACTGATATTATGGATGTATGGTTCGATTCTGGTACATCACATCAAGGTGTATTAGTAGAACGTGGTTTACCATATCCAGCAGATTTATATTTAGAGGGTGCAGACCAATACAGAGGATGGTTCCAAGCTTCTATGTTAACATCAGTAGCAGTAAATGGTCATGCTCCATATAAAGAAGTATTAACACATGGATGGACTGTAGATGGTGAAGGTAGAAAAATGTCTAAATCATTAGGAAATGGAATTAGTCCACAAGATGTAATAAAAGAATATGGTGCTGATATTTTAAGACTATGGGTACTTGCATCTGATTACAAAACAGATGTTAGCTTATCAAAAGACATTTTAAAACAAATAAGTGAAAGTTATCGTAAAATAAGAAATACAGCAAGATATATTTTAGGAAATACATCAGATTATGATCCAGAAACTGAAGTTGCATATGATGATTTATTAGAAATTGATAAATGGGCATTACTAAGATTAAATAAATTAATTAGAGAATGTACACAAAGCTATGATAAATACGATTTCCATGGAGCATATCATGCAATTAATCAATTCTGTGTAACAGATATGAGTAATTTCTATTTAGATATTATAAAAGATAGGCTATATACTTATAAAGTAGAATCAAAAGAAAGAAGAGCTGCTCAATATACTATGTATAAAATACTAAGTGCATTGGTTCGTATATTAGCTCCAATGACATGCTTTACAGCAGAAGAAATATGGAAATATATGCCACACCGCAAAAATGAAAACACGGAAAGTGTAATGTTAGACTTTTATCCTGTTGTAAACGAAAAATGGGAAAATAAAGAATTAGCAGAAAAATGGGAAAAAATAATAGCATATAAAGAATTAGTTGCAAAAAAATTAGAAGAAGCAAGAGCAGAAAAAATTATTGGACACTCATTAAATTCAAAAGTAACATTATATGCAAAACCAGCAGAATACGAATTCTTAAAAGCAAATCAAGAACTATTAATGACGGTATTTATAATCTCTGACTTACAAATAGAACAAGACAACAGAAGCGAAGGAGAAAAAGTAGGAGTTAAAGTAGAAATGGCAGAAGGAGAAAAATGTGAAAGATGCTGGATGTACTCAACAACAGTAGGACAAGACAAAGAAAACCCAACAATTTGCAAAAGATGTAGTGAAAATTTAAAATAGTGTCAAAAGGGACGTATCTTATTGATAATTAAGGTAGTTGATTAGAAATAGTTAACTACCTTTTTTATTGCCAAAAGTTAAGTGAAATGTAAAATTAACTTTTTTTACAAAATCTTAAATAATGATTGCTTTTTACTTTAGTATTTTAGTATAATAAAATAGAAGGAGAGAATTTGGATGAGAAAAAGTAGATCATTTGTTGGTAGAGTAGTTTATTATTTTATAGTTTTTATTTTATTAATAGGCGTATATAAGGCATATGGTTTATATAAAGAAAATAATTTTAATGAATATATAAGAAGTGAGCATACATTGGGATATGCTGAGTTTAAAAGAGATAACAAGGTAAAATATTCTGATATGTCTAGTTATCGTATTACAAATAAAGAGTTTAATGATGCAATGTTTTCTAAAAAAGTAAAAGTTACTCCTAATACTCCATATAAAGTAACTTGCATGGTAAAGACTAAAGATGTAGTAACTGAAAATGAACCATCTTTAGCAGGTGCTCAAATAGTTATTGGTGATACAGTAGAAAGATCAAATGCAATAACTGGAACATCAGATTGGATTAAGTTAGAATTTTTGTTTAATTCAAAAAATAGAGAAGAAGTAGATATAGGTTTTAGATTAGGTGGATATGATGATAATGTAAAAGGTACTGCGTGGTTTTCAGATTTTACATTAGAAGCTGGAAGTGAAAATGAATCAACAGATTGGAATTTTGCTTGTTTCTTTTTTGATGAAATTAATGCAAAAATAGAAAGTAATGGTACTACAAAAGAAGTAAAAACAATTATGCAAGATTATGATTATTATACTATGAAAAATGATATGGAAAGATTTATAGATACTTGCGAAAATCTTTCAAATGGACTTATGACGGCTGAGTTTGATATGTTTCGTATATCAGAACCTATTACTTCACTTTCTTATGATGAACAAAATGGATATTATGTAGGACCAAAAGATGTTTATACTCATATACAAAAGTATTTAAAAGAAAAAGAGTATGATCACATTTTTATATGCATGAATTTAGGAGATGCTAATAATGGAATAAGTTCAGATATGACAAAATGGATTGGTCTTGGTGGAATGGATTATCTACAAATTGGTTTTTCAAATGTACATATTCCAATGGAAGATAAAGAGTATTTATACCATTTTGAGTATAATAAAAATGAATTTCCAGAGGAAGTATTTATTCATGAGTTTTTACATACTTTAGAAAGAAATGCTATGGAAAATGGATATAATATTCCAGAACTTCATGATAATGAAAAATATGGATATAAAGAGACTTCTTTAAATGGATTAAAAGATTGGTATAGAGCATATATGACAAGTACAATAAAAGGTAATATTGGACTTCCTAAGGAAGTATATAAAACAAAGCCAGTTCAGCAAAGTGATATGGAATTTTCGTATTCTTTAAAAGATTTAGAAGAACCAGCAAATCCAATTGAAGAATTATCTGGAAGTATTATGAGATTATTTTAAAATATAATTAATAAAAGGAATGAAGAAAAAAATGAAAGTATCAGATTTTAATTATGAATTACCACAAGAATTAATAGCACAGTTTCCTATAGAAAAAAGAGATGAATCAAGATTAATGATTTTAAACAGAAAAGAACAAACAATAGAACATAAAATTTTTAAAGATATTATAGATTATTTAAAACCAGGAGACTGTTTAGTAAGAAATAATACAAAAGTAATACCAGCAAGATTATACGGTGTAAAAGAAGAAACAGGTGCTAATGTAGAATTTTTATTATTAAATCAAATAGAAAATAATATTTGGGAAGTAATGGTAAGACCAGGAAGAAGATTAAGAATTGGAACTAAAGTTTCATTTGGAGATGGAATTTTAAAAGCTAAAATTTTAGAAGAAATGCCAGGAGGTAATAGAAAAGTAGAATTTTATTATACAGGTATTTTTAATGAGATATTAGATAAAATTGGATTAATGCCACTTCCACCATATATTAAAGAAAGATTAAAAGAAAAAGATAGATATCAAACTGTATATGCAAAATATGATGGCTCTGCTGCAGCTCCAACTGCAGGATTGCACTTTACAGAGGAATTATTAGAAAAGATTAAAGAAAAAGGAATTGAAATTGCAAATGTTACTTTACACGTAGGAATAGGCACATTTAGACCAGTAAAAGAAGAAAATGTTGAAGAACATGAAATGCATACAGAACACTATTATATAAAAAAAGAAGATGCAGAAAAAATAAATAAAGCTAAAAAAGAAGGTGGACGAGTTATTGCAGTAGGTACAACTTCTTGTAGAGTTTTAGAATCAGTGGCAGATGAAAATGGATTAGTAAAAGAAATTGAAGGAGATACTGGAATATATATTTATCCAGGATATAAATTTAAATGTATTGATGCATTAATTACTAATTTCCACTTACCAGAGTCTACATTATTAATGTTAGTATCTGCATTAGCAGGTAGAGAGTATATTTTAAAAGCATATAAAGAAGCAGTAAATGAAAAATATCGTTTTTTTAGTTTTGGAGATGCAATGTTTATTGAATAGGAGGAAACAATGAAACAAGCAATAACATATGAATTAATACATAAAGATAAAAATTCAGGTGCAAGAAGAGGAGTTATACATACTCCACATGGGGATATCCAAACACCAGTTTTTATGCCAGTAGGAACACAGGCTACAGTAAAATCTCTTACACCAGAAGAGTTAAAAAATGAAGTTGGAGCACAAATTATACTATCAAATACATATCATTTATATTTAAGACCAGGACATAAGTTGGTAGAAGAAGCAGGTGGCTTGCATGGATTTATGAATTGGGACAGACCAATTTTAACAGATTGTGGAGGATTTCAAGTGTTTAGTCTAAGTGATTTAAGAACAATTTCAGAAGAAGGAGTGGAATTTAAGTCACATTTAGATGGAAGTAAGCACTTTTTGTCACCAGAAAAAGTAATGGAAATAGAAGAATCATTAGGTGCAGATATAATAATGGCTTTTGATGAATGTGTTGAATATCCTGCTTCATATGAATACACCAAAAATTCTATGGAAAGAACAACAAGATGGGCAAAAAGGTGTAAAGAAGCACATTTAAAAACAGATAAACAAGGATTATTTGGTATTATTCAAGGTGGATTTTATAAAGATTTAAGAACACAATCTGCAAAAGATTTAATTGAACTTGATTTTCCTGGTTATGCAATAGGAGGAATAAGTGTTGGAGAACCTAAAGAAGAATTTTTAGATATTTTACGTTACACAGCACCATTAATGCCAGAAAATAAACCACGTTATTTAATGGGTGTTGGAACACCAGACTATTTAATAGAAGCAGCTTTAGCAGGAATTGATATGTGTGATTGTGTATTACCAACACGTATTGCTAGAAATGGAACTGCTATGACTTGGAATGGAAAAGTTGTAGTTAGAAATGCAACATATGAAAGAGATTTTGGGCCTTTAGATCCAGAATGTGATTGCTATGCTTGTAAAAATTACACAAGAGCGTATATTCGCCATTTAATTAAAGCTAAAGAGATTTTGGGAGTAAGATTATTATCTATTCATAATTTATACTTCTTGACTAAATTAATGGAAAGAGTTAGAATAGAAATAGAACATGATAATTTAGAAAACTTTAAAAATGAATTTTATAAAAAATATGGATATACAAAAGAATAAGGGAGGAAAAAATTATGAATTTAATTGAAAATGGAGTAAACAATAAAAGAGAACAGCAAAAAAATAAAAGAATAGCTATGGCAATACTTATTGTAATAGTATTATTAGTAATTTTATGTGTAGGGCTATTAATAGCTATTTCGTATTTTCAATCATTAAAACTTAAAGTTTCAATTGATGGAGTTTCAGTTAGCTTACCACAAAATACAATAATCGTACAAGATGATGATGTATATGTTTCTATTAATGATTTAGCAAGTTATGTAGGATATCAATACAATCAAGGTAGTTATAAAGAAATGAATCAAAGTCAGAATGAATGTTATGTAGAATCTACCAGTGAAGTAACAGCATTTACTTTAAACTCTAGTAATATTTATAAAAAAAATCTAACTAATTCTGGTGGAGATTACGAATATTTAAAACTTCCTAAAACAGTTATTTCACAAAACGGAAAAATGTATACAAATATGGAAGGTGCAAGAATAGGCTTTAATATTTCATTTAATTACAATAGAGAAAACAATAAGGTAACTATTTATACAATTCCATACTTAGTAAATTATTATAATCAAACATTAACAACACAAGGATACACAGTTGCAACTACATTAAATGAGCAAAAAGCAATGTTACAAAATTTGTTAATAGTAGAAAATGAAAATAGAAAAATGGGAGTAATTAGTATAACATCAAATTCTACCATTATAAATGTACGTTTTAATAGTATTAAATATTCAGAAGCTAATAAAGAGTTTTTTGTAACAACAACTGATGGAAAAGTTGGTATTATGTCTATGGAAGGTGTTACAAGAATCACGCCAACATATGATGAATTAAAAACATTAGATCAAGATTTAAAACTATATACAGCTAGAATAGGTAATAAATATGGAGTAATAGATGCAACTGGTAGAACAGTAATACAGCTAGAATATGACCAAATTGGTGTGGATTTAAGTTTATTCCCAGAAGATGATATAAAAAATGCTTCACTATTATTTGATAACTGTATTCCAGTACGAAAAGATAAACAATATGGATTATTTGATAAAAAAGGACAAGTGTTATTACCAGTAGAACAAGATGGACTTGGATATATTATTAGTACAACAAAGGATAAGAGTATAAATAACCTGCTTGTTATACCAGATTATGAAGGAATTGTTTTTGAAAAAGATATTGAAAAACAAAAAAGATATGGCTTAGTTAATTCACTTGGAGAAATAATTATTCCAGCTGCATTAGAAGAAATTTATTCTACAACATCTGGTAATAAAACAGAATACTACATGCGTTATCAAGGACAACTTATGAATGTTACAAATTATTTAAAAGAAAACGGAGCAAAGGATTTTTCAGAAAACGAAAATGCACAAGAAAATTCTAATACAAATACAATAAATAATACACAAACGAATACACTAGACGGAACAAATACAACTGGTAATACAGAGAATACAACTAACGCAGTAAGTAACGAGGTAGCAAATAATGTAGTAGGTAACGAAGTAACAAATAACGTAGCAGTTAACAATACTACACAAGAAAATACAGATAATCAAAAAGAAAACACTACAACATCAAATAGTAATGTACTACAAAATGAAACCGTAGTTAATCAGCAAGTATAAAATATAAATTAAATATTAGTGAATCTATTTATAGATTCACTAATATTTAAGAATGGAGAAAAAATGGAATATATTAATTATATTGTTACATTTATTTTAATACTTATAATATTTGCTTTTGCTTATATTCCAAAAAGAAAACAAGAAAAAGAATTAAGTAAAATGCAAGATAACTTAAAAAATGGTGATAAAATAATCACATATTCAGGTCTTTCAGGAGTGATTACTAAAATAGAAGAAAATGGCAGGGTTTTAGTAAATTTATATCCAAATAATATAGAAGTTAGCATAGAAAAGTGGGCTATTGCCGGAATTGATGAAAGAAATTAGTAAAATAGCTAAAAACACTTGACAGTACTAGATTTATAGGATTATAATAGGCGTAGTAAAATCATCAGGAGGTTACCTATCTAATATGAATAACAGTAATGTTTACTTTTCTTCTAATAACTTTAACATAATGAGTGATGAAGAATTAATTTCTCTTATAAAGGGAGGAAATGAACAAGCTTTAAATTTTTTACTTAATAGATACCAAGAACTTGTTCATATGAAAGTAGGAAAATATTTTATTGTAGGAGCAGAAAAAGAAGATATCATACAAGAAGGAATGATTGGCTTATTTAAGGCCATTAAATCTTTTGACGCTCAAAAACAAAACTCTTTTAAAACTTTTGCAAACCTTTGTGTAGAAAGACAATTAATTACTGCAATAAAAACATCAAATAGACAAAAGCACATTCCATTAAATTCATACTTATCATTAAATGCTACTGCATATGATGATGACGATGATACACAAATGTTAGATACTTTTAATTCAAATACTATAGAAGATCCTCTTGACATGATTACTAAAAAAGAGTATTATAATAATGTTGAAATAGCAATAGATAAAGCTCTTAGTGGATTTGAAAAACAAGTATTAAAAAAATATATGCAAGGAGATAGCTATGTAAAAATAGCAGAAGATTTAGATACTCCTGTAAAATCAATTGATAATGCAATACAAAGAATAAGGAAAAAAGCAATAAAAAATATAGGACAAGAAGACCTTTAAAATTACTTTAATTAAAAATTAAAGTAATCTATATGCTTCCGTAGCTCAGTAGGTAGAGCACAGCCATGGTAAGGCTGGGGTCGCCGGTTCGATTCCGGCCGAAAGCTCCAAATTCTAACAGCTTATAAGCCGTGATGGTTTATAGGCTGTTTTGCTAATATAGAAAGATTTCAAGAGTACTATTGTTTTCAACTAACTAATTAGGAATATATCTCTTTAAAGTGCAAAATTTTCACCTTAAAAAATATATTAAAAGTCGCTAAAACAAATAAATTTCATGATAGATTTATAGTAATAGATAATAAAGAAATGTACCACTTGGGAGCATCTATAAAAGATTTAGGCAAAAAGTGCTTTGGAGTTAATAAAATTGAAGATATGGAAATTATCAAAAAGATTATTAATATATAATAATAAAATGCATGAAATTTAATTGTTAATAAAACTATATTTGTAGTTGTAAAAACCGTAATGATTAGTATCGAAATTTGTAACATAAAAGTAATATAATATTTTTCGAAAACGTATTTACTTTTTTAACATTATTCGATACAATATACCTAGAAAAAATATGTAGAAAAACAAAGGAAAATGCCAGAAAGGGGTAAATAGTCGATGAAAATTTTAATGCTAACATGGGAATATCCACCAAGAATTGTAGGAGGAATTGCAAGAGTTGTGCATGACTTATCTAAAAGATTAATAAAAGATGGCCATGATGTAACAGTTGTAACATATAAAGAAGGGGATTTACCAGAGTACGAAAACGACAAAGGAGTTAAGGTTTATCGTGTAAATAATTATATGATTAATCCAAATAACTTTATAGATTGGATTATGCAACTTAACTTTAATTTAGTAGCAAAAGCTACAGAGATAATGAATAGGGAAGGAAATTTTGATGTAATTCATGCACATGATTGGTTAGTAGCATATGCAGCAAAAACTTTAAAAAATGCATTTGATATTCCTATAGTGGCTACAATTCATGCAACAGAAGCTGGTAGAAATTCTGGCATACATGATGAAACTCAAAGATATATAAACGATACAGAATGGATGCTTACTTATGAAGCAACAGAAGTAATTGTAAATAGCAATTTTATGAAGGGTGATATTCAACGTCTTTTTGGTCTTCCTTTTGAAAAAATAAGTGTAGTACCTAATGGAGTAAATTTAACTACTTTTAACGGTATAGAAAGAGATTATGATTTTCGTAGACAATATGCTATGGATAATGAAAAGATAATATTATTTATGGGAAGACTAGTTTACGAAAAAGGTGTTCAACATTTAATTTCTGCAATGCCAAAAATATTAAATGGATATCATGATGCTAAACTTGTTATTGCAGGTAAAGGTGGAATGTTAGACGAATTAAGAGCACAAGCTGATTCTATGGGATTAGGAAATAAAGTATATTTTACAGGTTATTTAAATTCAAAACAAGTACCTAAAATGTATAAAGCAAGTGATGTTGCGGTATTTCCAAGTACATATGAACCATTTGGAATTGTTGCATTAGAAGGAATGCTTTCTGGCACACCAACAGTAGTATCAGATGCTGGTGGATTAAACGAAATTATTACTCATGGAGTAAATGGAATGAAATGCTATGCAGGAAATCCAAATTCTATTGCAGATTCAATATTAGCACTTCTTTATGACCAAAAATTATGTGATAATGTTTCAAAAAAAGCAAAAGCAAAAGTAAGAGAAGAATTTAATTGGAATAAAATAGCTCAAGATACACATTTTATTTATCAAAAAGCAATCTGTCAAACAATGGCAGAAAGACAAGCAAGACAAATTGAACAAGAAAAAGCTAAGAAAACAAAAGAAGCAAAGAACAATGAGAACGAAATTACAAAACTACTATCTTTCAAAAAACGTCATGCTTATGCATAAGTAAAAGGGGATTACTTTGAAAGGAGTAATCCTCTTTTAAAATAAAATTAATATAAAGGAGAAAAAACAATGAATGTATATGATACTGCAAATAAATTGGCAGAAGAATTAAAGAAAGCACCAGAATATTTAGAATTTAAAAAAGTAAAAGAAAACATAAATAAAGATCCAGAAAAAAAACAAAAAATAGAAGAATTTGAAAAAATTCGTTATGAAGCACAAGTACTTGCAATTCAAAAAGGAGAACAAGATTCAGAAAAAATACAAAAATTGCAAGAGTTATATAAAATGTTACTAGAAAATCCAGAAATGAAAGAATACTTTGATTTAGAAGTAAGATTTAATGTATTACTTGCTGATGTTAATAAGATAATTGGAGAAGCAGTAAAAGATGTTTTACAATAAAAAGGAGAGAAAATGGAGTATTTAGCTATTATTTTATTTTGCATTGCTATTATGTGTATATTAGGAATACTATCATATACAAAAGTAAAAGATATAAAGGCATTAGCAGAAAAGGATGAATTAAATAAACTAACAGAACAATTTCCAGAAAATAAAGAAATTGCAAATACAATACTAAAAAAGTTAAATAATCAAGGAGTAAAAGTAGAAGAGGATAAACAGGCTCAATCTAGTTTGTATATTGCAATTACAAACAAAATCATAATTGCTAATTCAAAAAATACTTTTGCAAGAATACAAACTATAGCGCATGAGTGTTTACATTCTGTACAAGATAAAAAAATACTAATGTTTAACTTTATTTATTCAAATGTATATTTGCTAAGTTTTTTAGTTTTAGCAATTCTTCTTGCAACAGGAATAATAAAAAATGGAATATTTGCTATTTTATGTTTTACATTGCTATCATTTATCTATTATTTTGTAAGAAGTTACTTAGAAATGGACGCAATGACAAAAGCAAAATACCTTGCAAAAGAATATCTAAAAGAAAATAAAATAACTTCAGAAGAAAATATAAATAAATTAGAAGAAGCATATGAACAAATAAACAAAATAGGAATTCCATATACAATTTATAAACTATTTAATAATTGTATGATTAAGGTAATTATTTTAGCAGGAATTTGTTTTATAAGAACATTAATATAAAATGAGACAATCTAATAAGTCAACTCAGTCTGAGTTGATTTTTTTATATAAATTTACATAAAATACAATATTTGATAAAACTTTCATATTTTCTATTTCAAATTTTGACGATTTGTTATATAATAATAGGTAAATTGAATATTAGGAGAAAAGCATGATAAAAAAGTGGGAAATAAGTAGTAAAAATAAAATAGATAAAAAAGAATTACAAGAAAAAATATCTAATAATTTTAAAATTAGCAAATTACTTTCTAAAATCTTAATAAATAGAGGTCTAGAAACAGAAGATAATATACGAGTATTTTTAAATCCTACAAGAAGTGATTTTCATGACCCTTTTTTAATGCCAGATATGGATAAGGCTGTTGAACGTATTTTAAAAGCTATTGATAAAAAAGAAAAAATAATTATTTATGGCGATTATGATGTAGATGGAATTACAAGTATTACTGTTCTTAAAAAATTTTTAGAAGAGAGAGGAGCTATTGTTTCTTCATATATACCAAATAGATTAGATGAAGGATATGGATTAAATAAAGAGGCCATTTTGTCTATAGCAAAACAAGGTTTTAATTTAATGATAACAGTTGATTGTGGTATTTCTGGTACAGAAGAAGTAGAATATGCAAATAGCTTAGGAATAGAAACAGTAATTACAGACCATCATGAACCTTTAGAAATATTACCTAATGCAATTGCAGTTGTAGACCCTAAAATACAAACAAGCAAGTATCCTTTTAGAGGACTAGCTGGTGTAGGTGTTGTATTTAAAACAATACAAGCAATAGGAATAAAATTAGGAATAGATGAAAAAGAATATTTAAAATATTTGGATATTGTATGTGTAGGAACAATTTCAGATATCGTACCATTAGTTGATGAAAATAGAGTTATTACAAAGTTAGGTCTTAAATTAGTAGAAGTTACAAAAAATATAGGATTAAAAGAATTAATAACCGCTTCTGGATATAACAAAATAGATTCTACAATGATTTCTTTTGGAATTGCTCCAAGAATAAATGCTTGTGGAAGAATGGGATATGAACAAGAAGCATTAAAACTTTTTTTAACAAATGATAAACAAGAGGCAAAAGAAATAACAGAAAAATTAAATAACTATAATAAGGAAAGACAAACTATTGAAAAGCAAATTTTTGAAGAGGCTGTTTCAAAGGTAGAAAATGAAAAAAATCAACCTTGTATTATATTAGGAGACGAAAAGTGGCATCATGGAGTAATTGGAATAGTATCTTCTAAAATCACAGATTTATATTTTAAACCAAGTATTTTGATATGTTTTGAAGATGACATAGGCAAGGGTTCAGGCAGAAGTATACCTGGTTTTGATTTACATGAGGCATTAGGAAAATGTAGTAATTTCCTAGAAAAATATGGCGGACATGAAATGGCTGTTGGAGTTACTTTAAAAAAAGAAAATTTTTTGAATTTCAAAAAAGAATTTGAAGAAGTAGTAAGAAATAGTAAACTAGAGGAACTAGTACCTATTATATATATTGATGAACAAATTGATTTAAAAGATATATCTATAGATATAGTAAAAGAATTAAGTTTACTTGAACCTTTTGGCGAAGCAAATAAAATGCCAGTTTTTATATTTAAAAATTTAAAAATTAATTCCATTCGCTCTTTATCTGAAGGAAAACATTTAAAATTAACACTTAAAGATGAACATTTAATTGTAAATGCAATTGGATTTAATTTAGGATATTTAGCAGAAGAATATTTAATTGGCGACAAAATAGATATTGCAGGAACTTTAGAAATAAATTCATTTAATGGAATGGATAGTATTCAAATAAATATTAAAGATATAAGAAAAACATACTAAAAACGTAAAGGAGTGTGAAAGTATGTCAGAAGTTAAAGAAGTTGTAATTGAAGATGTTATTAATCGTATGAAAAAATTTAATAAAAATTCTAATTCAGATCTTATTATGCATGCTTATCAATTTGCCAAAGGTCATCATGGTGATCAATGTAGAAAATCAGGTGAGCCATACATAATCCATCCGCTTCAAGTTGCATATATTTTAGCAGATATAGAATTAGATGATAGTACAATTTGTGCAGCACTTCTACATGATGTAGTAGAAGATACAAGTGTAACAATGGAAGATTTAAAAAAAGAATTTGGAGAAGAAATTGCCGAATTAGTAGATGGAGTTACTAAACTTGGTAAATTACAATATACTTCACGTGAGGAACAACAAGTAGAAGATTATAGAAAAATGTTTTTAGCAATGGGTAAAGACATACGTGTTATACTTATTAAATTAGCTGACAGACTTCACAACATGAGAACTTTAAAATTTCTTTCACGTGATAGACAAATAGCAAATGCAAAAGAAACATTAGATTTATATGCTCCTCTTGCAAACCGCTTAGGTATGTATACACTAAAGTGGGAATTAGAAGATTTATCATTTAGATATTTATATCCAGAAGAATATTACGAAATAGTAGAAGGAATTGATAAAAAGAGAGAAGAACGATTAAGCTTTATAGAAATGATAATGGATGAAATACGTGATGAATTAAAAAAACAAGGTATAGAAGCTGAAGTAACAGGAAGAGCAAAGCATTTATATAGTATATACAGAAAAATGAAAAGGGATAATAAAACATTAGACCAAATTTATGATTTGTTTGCTCTTCGTATACTTGTAAA
This sequence comes from uncultured Clostridia bacterium, assembly GCA_963558405.1. Taxonomy (GTDB): domain Bacteria; phylum Bacillota; class Clostridia; order TANB77; family CAG-508; genus CAKNOI01. The sequence continues at coordinate 30,118 of CAUWGC010000005.1, read as the reverse complement.
TTCGGTAAAAGACTGTTATGCTGCTTTAGGAATTGTTCATGAATTATATAATCCAATGCCAGGAAGATTTAAGGACTATATTGCAGTACCAAAACCAAATATGTATCAATCTATACATACTACATTGCTAGGACCAAAAGGAACACCTTTTGAAGTACAAATTCGTACATGGGATATGCATCGTATTGCAGAATATGGTATTGCTGCACACTGGGCTTACAAAGAGGCCTGCAAGGATAAAAAGTCAAATGTAAAAGTAGAAGAAGATAAATTGGCATGGCTTAGAGAAACATTAGAGTGGCAAAAAGATATGCAAAATCCTCAAGAGTTTTTAAATACATTAAAAACTGAATTATTTGAAGATGAAGTATATGTGTTTACTCCAAAAGGAACTATTATAGTGCTTCCAAGAGGAGCAACTCCAATAGATTTTGCATATAGGATTCATGCAGATATTGGTAATCATATGGTAGGGTGCAAAATTAATAGTAAAATGATGCCTATTATTACACCTTTAAGAAATGGTAATATTGTAGAAATATTAACATCTGACAATTCTAAAGGACCTAGTAGAGACTGGCTTAAATTTGTAAAAAGTAGTACAGCTAAAACAAGAATAAATCAATGGTTTAAAAAAGAGCAACGTGAAGAAAACATCGAAAAAGGAAAAGAAATTATTGAAAAAGAAATTAAAAAACTAGGTATTTCATATGAGGAATTATTTAAGCAAGAATATTTGCAAGTAGCTTTAGATAGATATAAATTTGCAACTATTGATGATATGTATGCAAGCGTGGGATTTGGTGGTATTTCACCTGTAAAAGTTATTACTAGAATGTTAGAAGAATATAGAAAAGAAAACAAAGAAACAGATATTGAACAAAAAATAGAGGAATTATCTAAAGAAAAAGTACACATTAATAAACCATCTAATGCAGGTGTTGTTGTTAAAGGTATTGACAATTGTTTAGTAAAACTATCAAAATGTTGTAACCCTGTTCCAGGAGATGAGATTATAGGATATATTACAAAAGGAAGAGGAGTATCTGTTCATCGTACAGATTGTGTTAATATAAAAGAATTACTAAAAGAAGAAGATAGAATTATTGATGTATACTGGTATACACAAAAAGAAGTAGCATATAGTGTAGATATCGTTGTATTAGCTAATGATAGAGGTGGATTGCTATCTGATATAATTCAAACAGTAAACAATACTAAAATAAAATTAATGGCAGTAACTTCAAAAGCAAATAAAGAAAGAATTGCTACAACAGAGTTAACTGTTGAAGTAGAAAATGTAGATAAATTAAATAATTTACTAAAAGCACTTAGAAAAGTAGATAGTGTTTACGAAGTAACAAGAAAGAAATAAGAAGAGGTTTAAAATGATATTAAAAGTTCTAAAGATAAATACAAATTTAGGAGAATCAACTAATTGTTATATTATTCAAGAAGAAAATACAAAAGAAACAATAGTAATTGATCCAGCAGGTGAAGCTGATAAAATAATAGAGATGTTAGAAATTTTAGATGCAAGACTTAAATATATTTATTTAACACATTGTCACGGAGACCATATAGGTGGAGTAAAAGATTTAAAAAATAAAATGGGTGGAAAAGTTTTAATTCATCGTATTGATGCAGAAGGATTAAGTGACAAAAATATTACTTTAACAGATTATATAGGAATGGAAAATATAGAGCTAGAAGCTGACTCTAGAGTAGATGATGAAGATTTAATCCATATAGGAAATATAGAGTTTAAAGTTATTCATACTCCAGGTCATACAAAAGGAAGCACATGCCTTTATTGTAAAGAAGAAAAATTACTGTTTTCGGGTGATACCATTTTTAATGGAACTTGGGGAAGAACAGATTTACCTACAGGAAGTTTTGAAGACATCATTCATTCTATTGCATACAAATTAATGATACTTCCAGATGATGTCATAATTTATCCAGGACATGGAAAATCAACTATGGTAAGAGAAGAAGAACCTATTTACTTAGAATTAGGACCAAGAAAAATATAAAGGAGAATATAATATGGAAGAAAAAAGACAAATTACAAAACCAAGAACTTTATCTGGATTTATGGAATTATTACCAGATAAACAAATTTTATTTAATCAAATGATAGATACAATTAGATCTACATATGAAAAATTTGGATTTTTACCATTAGATACACCAGTAATGGAACTTTCAGAAGTTCTACTTGCAAAAGCAGGAGGAGAAACAGAAAAGCAAATATACCGTTTTACAAAGGGAGATACAGATTTATCTTTGCGTTTTGATTTAACTGTACCACTTGCTAAATACGTAGCAATGCATCAAAACGAATTAAGTTTTCCTTTTAGACGTTATCAAATAGGAAAAGTATATCGTGGAGAAAGAGCTCAAGCAGGTAGATTTCGTGAATTTTATCAATGTGATATTGATATTATAGGTGATGGAGAATTAAGTTTAGCTCATGATGCAGAAATACCTAGCATAATATATGAAGTATTTAAAAAATTAGGACTAGGTGATTTTGTTATTTGTATTAATAATAGAAAACTATTAAATGGATTATTTGAAAGTTTATCACTTAATAATATTTCCACTGATATTATGAGAATTATAGATAAAATTGAAAAAATAGGAAAAGAAGCGATTATTGAAGAATTTGAAGACCTAAAAATTGATAATAGTTCAATTAATACTATTTTAGAATTTATGGAAATAAAAGGTAGTACAGATGAAATATGTAATAAATTAGAAAACATGAAAATTGAATCTAATACTTTTAAAGAAGGTCTTAATGAATTAAAAGAAGTTGTAAAATATATTCGTATATTTGGAATACCAGAAAATAATTTTAAAATTGATTTAACAATAGCAAGAGGATTAGATTATTATACAGGTACAGTATATGAAACATTTTTAAAAGAATACAGACAAATTGGTAGTATTTGTTCTGGGGGAAGATATGAAAATTTAGCAGAGTTTTATACAAACCAAAAACTACCAGGAGTTGGAATTTCTATTGGTCTTACAAGATTATTCTATAAATTAAATGAATTAGATATTCTTAAAAAAGAGGAAGAATCTATTGCAAAAGTATTAGTTTTACCTGCATCAAATAATGAAATAGAAAAATGTTTTGAAATTGCAACAAAATTACGTAAAGAAGCAATAAAAACAGAAGTATATTTAAATGATAAAAAATTAAAAGCTAAATTTAAATATGCAGATAAAATAAAAGTGCCATACACAATAGTAATTGGAGAAGAAGAAATAGAAAAAGAAAAAGTAATGATTAAAAATATGAAAACAGGAGAACAAGAACAAGTTACATTGGAAGAGGCAATTAAAGAAATAAAATAAATCTACATAATGTAGATTTATTTTATTTTACAAAGATAATAGGTATTTTAACATATTTTTGATTTTTTTGAATATATATAGTTATATAGCTTAAATTGACAAAGGAGAAAATATGTTAAATATTACGGTTGTTAATATTAAAGATTTAGTAAAATATCTAGTAAGTGTAATGATAATAGTATTTTCTATATTTGGGCTTACTAGATTTTTAAATAATAATAATGAAAAAGAAGAAATTACATCTAATATTGAAAAAGTAAAGGAAGAAACCAAAAATAACGTAAAAGAACCATATTTTTTTTGCTTTGAACGTGTTGTCCCAGGCATAAAAATTATACAAGACAAAAATAAGGAAATAATGCAAGATGAGGCTATAATGGAAGAAAAAGAATCTCCATTATTAAAAATTATGACAGTAGGACTCGCTATGACGGAAAATATAAAAAAAGATGAAACGGAAGAAGTTGAAACAAAAGTGGAAGATATACCTGAAAAGCAAGAAGAAAAACAAGAGCAAGAAAAAATTGAAGAAGCTAAAACAGGACTACCAACAGAAGTTGTTACAGAAAATAATACAGCAAATAATAAATATACAATGACTTGTTATGGTGTTAATATAAAAAATGAATCAGATAATACTATAACAGAAGACATGCTAGATATGAATATACAAGTTAATAAAAATAAAATATTGTTATTTCATACACATACTTGTGAAAGTTACACGCCAAGTCCCGGCTATGAATATCAATCATCACGGTACTTTTAGAACAATAGATTTAAATCATTCAGTAGCTAGAAATGGAATGGAATTAAAAAAATACTTAGAAGAACAAGGAAGGCAAGTAATACACAATCAAAATTATCATGATTATCCTGCTTACAATGGTTCTTATGACCGTTCTTACACATCAGTAGAAAATGAGCTAAAATCAAATCCTGATGTAGATATTATAATAGATTTACATAGAGATGCTGTAGGAGATAATACATATGCACCAAAAGTAAAAATAGGCGATGAATATGCGGCACAATTAATGTTTGTAATAGGAACAAATGGAGGTGGATTATATCATCCTAATTGGATACAAAATTTAAGCTTTGCTGTAAAAGTAGTTAAAAAGGCAAATGAATTATATCCAGGACTATTTAAACCAATAATGGTAAGAAATTCTAGATATAATCAAAACTTAGGAAAAGCAGCAAGTATTATAGAAGTCGGTGCAACCGGAAACACACTAGAAGAAACTATGATTAGCATGAAATATTTAGCAAAGGTGTTAGATGAAGTTTTAAAATAAAAAATATTAAACAACAAGAAATAATAGTATTCAAAATATTATTATTTCTTATTTTTTGCTAAATTTATACATAATATAAAATTTTAAATAAAAATTAAATTAAGAGATGACTATAATAAAAAATAGTGATAAAATAAAATTAAATTAAATATAAAATAAAAAGGTGTCAAAATATGAAAAAAAGAGAAGTTGTATTAATTATAGCAATTATTATTATATTTTTAGCGATAATTTTAATATTAGGAATGTATATTTTTCAAAAACCAGTTGTAGAGTTTTCAAAAGATATAATAAAAGTAGAAGCAAATTCTAATGTGGAATATGAAATACCTAAGGTAACTTATCATGGAAAAGATATTTCTGAGTATATTAAGGTTATAAAAGGAGTTGATTCTTCTAAATTAGGTACTTATGAAGTAGTTTATCAATTAAAATATAAGTATATAAAAAGAGAATACACTAAAACATATGAAGTAGTAGATACTAACGGACCTAAAATCACTCTAAATGGAGGAGATTTTGTTAAAATTTCATACAAAGAAAATTATGAAGAATTAGGATATACAGCAGTAGATAATTATGACGGAGATATTACTAATAAAGTATCTGTACAAAAAAGTTCTGTTAATGATACTACGGATAAGTACATTTATATCAGTATAGATACGTCTGGAAATCAAACAATTGTAGAAAGAATAGTTGAAAAAGTTGATGACATTCCACCGGTTATTCAATTAAATACAAATTCGGATATAATTTTTATTAAACAAGGTCAAACATATAAAGAGCAAGGAGCAACTGCAACAGATGAGGTAGATGGAGACTTAACTTCTATGATAGAAATAAGAGGAAATGTAGACACTTCTAAGCCAGGAGATTATACTATTTCTTATCAAGTAAAAGATAAAAGTGGAAATATTGCACAAAAGGACTTAACTGTAACAGTACTTTCAAATACAGCAACAGATACAGGAAATACAAATGCAGGTACAGCAGGTACAATTTATCTAACTTTTGATGATGGACCAAGTAATGATATTACTCCAAAATTATTAGATATATTAAAAGCAAAAAATGTAAAAGCAACTTTTTTTATAGTAAATTATGATTCAAATAAGGAGTATTTAATAAAAAGAATGGCTGCAGAAGGTCATACAATTGCAATACATGGATATTCTCATGATTATAAAAAGATATATGCTTCAGAGAATGCCTATATAAATAATTTAGAACAATTAAGACAAAAAATAAAAAACTCAACAGGAGTTGATACATATATATCTAGATTCCCAGGAGGAAGTTCAAACACAGTTAGTTCATTTAATAAAGGAATTATGACAAGATTAACAAGATTAGTTGTAGGAAAAGGTTATAGGTATTTTGATTGGAATGTAAGTTCTGGAGATGCAGGTGAAACTACAAGTAAAGATGGCGTATATAAAAATGTAATAAATGGATTAAGAAAGAATAGAGCCAATGTAGTTCTCATGCACGATAAGGCAGGAAATACTTATACTTTAAATGCAATTTCAGACATTATAGATTACGGAAGAACAAATGGATATTCTTTTGAAAAAATAACTATGTCTACTTCAATGGTAACACATCATGTAGCTAATTAAGTGATTTCAAATTAAAATATCAAGGTTAGGTGATAAACTATGAAAAAATGGTATATTATTTTTAGCATTTGTATTGTACTAGTTGCTATTATTGTATTGGCAACTGTATTTAAAACAACAAGTGACAATAAAGAAGATAAAACAATAGAACAAATGAATAAAATTATTCAAAAAGAAAAAAATGCATCTATGACTACTCATGAAGAATTTCAAATTTTTTCTACTGTAACTAATATACCCATAAAATATCAAGATAAGATGCAAAAAAATAAAGATTCAGAGGTATATCAAATTTTACTAGAAAATGATGATAATATTAAACAATTTATTTATGACTTTAATATTCCAGACTATGCTGTAGAAAATTTGTATAATAAATTAAATGATAAAACAATTATTGTTGCAACTGTTTCTAAATATATGGTTAGTAAAGTAGAATATAAAAATATGATGTTATATTATACAATGGATAGTTATAAAAATCCTCAAATATATTATTTACATTTTTATATAACGCATAAAGGGACTACACTACAAGATGTTGTTATGGACTTACCATTAGAGAAAAAATATTTAAAAGGATATATTACAGATAAAAGTAATGATACAATTACAATAGAGGGAGGATTAGAATACATAGAAAATGCATATGGAATAAATCCAGTAGAAAATGCTAAAATACATTTAAGTAATGAATTGGTAATAAAAAATGAAGAAAACAATAGCTTAATGAAATTATCTGATTTACAAGTGGGAGACCAAATAGAAACCACAGGAGATTTTATGGATGGATGGCTTAAAGCTTATGAAATAAATGTGGTAAAAAAGGATGATATAAATAAAATAAAAAAAGAATTATTAGAGCAAGAACAGATAGATGGTAGCATTGTAAAAAAAGAAAAAGGAGAAAATGGAAATACTTTAATTTGGTTTAAAACTGGAAAAGATAATGTTAGTTTTAATATATTAGTAGAAGTAAATAATCAAACAAGAAAAATACTGGGAAGAGAAGATTACATTTTACAAAAAAATTATGATATTATGCTTAATGAAATAACAACTCTAAAACTGGTAAAACCATCAAAGCCAGAACATTTAGTAGCTAGAGTGCTAGAATTTATTGCAGACTAACTATATAAAAAACAAAGCTTGACAATAAAATAAAGAAAATATAGAATAATATAAAATATAAAATAACTGGAGGAAAATATGGAGTGGAATAAAGAAGTAATACAACAAAGTGAGTTTGGTAAGGAGATAAGTTTAAAAGAAGAAAAAATACAAATTGCTAAAAAAATAGCAAATATTGCAAAAAATGGTGATGTTATTGGTTTTGGTTCAGGGTCTACATCTTTTTTAACAGTTTTAGAATTAGAAAAAAGAATTAAAGAAGAAGGATTACAAATACAAGGAATACCTACATCTTATGAAATAAAAATGTTATGTAGTAGCTTAGGAATAAAAACTATTTCATTATTTGAAAAAAGACCAGATTGGTGTTTTGATGGAACAGATGAAATAAACAAAGAAGGTTGGTTAATAAAAGGAAGAGGAGCTGCTATGTTTAAGGAAAAGCTAAATATTAAAGCATCTTGTAAAACATATATTTTGGCTGATTCGACAAAATTTGTAGAAAATTTAGGAGAAAAATTTCCAATTCCTATTGAAATATTTCCAGATTCTTTATATATGGTAAAAGAAAAACTAATAAAACTAGGAGCAACAGATATTAATTTACGTTTAGCAAAAGAAAAAGATGGACCTGTTATTACTGAAAACGGAAATTTTATTCTAGATACTAAGTTTGCTAATATTTACGAAAACTTAGAAAAAGAAATAAAAAACATTACAGGAGTATTAGAAAGTGGTCTTTTTATAGGATATAATATAGAAGTAATAACAAAATAAAACTTCAGTCTGTTCTAATGCAGAACAGACAGTTTTATGTATATGATAATAAAGGAGATTAAAATGGACGAAAATAAAATTATTAATCCAGAACTTGAAGATATTCAAGAAGAACGATTAGAAACTACTTTAAGACCAAAAACTTTATCAGAATATATTGGACAAACAAAAGTAAAAGAAAATATGAAAGTATATATAGAAGCTGCAAAAAAAAGAGGAGAACCTTTAGACCATGTTTTATTATATGGACCACCTGGATTAGGAAAAACAACACTTTCTAATATTATTTCAAATGAAATGAATTCTAACATAAAAATTACTTCAGGACCAGCTATAGAAAAACCAGGAGATTTAGCTGCATTACTTACAAACTTATCTCCTTTTGATGTGTTATTTATTGATGAAATTCATAGGCTTAGTAAATCAGTAGAGGAAATCTTATACCCTGCCTTAGAAGATTACACTTTAGATATTATTATAGGAAAAGGACCAAGTGCTAGGTCTATTCGTTTAGATTTGCCTAAATTTACTTTAATTGGTGCTACTACTAAGGCTGGATCTTTAACAACTCCTCTTAGAGATAGATTCGGAATAGTTGAACGTCTAGAATTATATTCACCAGAAGATTTGCAAAAAATAGTAGACCGTTCTAGTAATATTTTAGGAATTTGTATTGAACCAGAAGCGGCAAGAGAAATAGCTAGAAGATCTAGAGGAACACCTAGAATTGCTAATAGAATTTTAAAAAGGGTTAGAGATTATGCATTAGTATTAGCAGATGGAAATGTTACTTTAGAAATTGCAAAAATAGCATTAAATAAATTAGAGATAGATGAATTAGGATTAGACGAGATAGATAGAAGATTAATAAGTACTATGATAGAAAAATATGGTGGTGGACCAGTAGGAATAGAAGCTTTATCTGCAAGTACAGGAGAAGAACTAGAGACAATAGAAGATGTATATGAACCATACCTAATGCAAATAGGATTTATTTCTCGTACTCCAAGAGGAAGAATTGCACTTCCAGATGCATATAGTCATTTGGGATATAAATATGATAAAGATTAAAGGGTGATTAATTTGATAGAAACAGTATCGGTATGTTCAATTATTATAATTATATTAATGATTTGTATTCAATTTATAAAAAAAGTAACTAAAAAAAATGATATTAATACAAAACTAGATGAATGGATAGAAAAAAATAAAAAAAGATTATTCATTATAATATTAACAATAGGAATTTTAGTTAGAGTAGTGGAAATTGGTAATATTCCAAAGGGACTTCACATAGACGAAGCAGGAATGGCATATGATTCATATTGCATTGCAAAATATGGAACAGATCGTTATGGAGAGGAACATCCGTTATACTTTACAAATTTTGGACAAGGACAAAGTGCTTTATGCACATATATTACAAGCATTTTTGTGGGGATTTTTGGAATAAATACTTGGGCAATTAGATTACCCATCGCTACAATATCTATTTTAGCAATGATTACAATGTATTTTCGTGTAAAGAAATTTAAAAATACTAAAATGGCAATAATTTTTCTATTTTTAATGGCAATAAATCCATGGCATATAATGCAAGCAAGATGGGGATTAGATTGTAATCTACTATCATCATTTTTAGTATTCTCACTTTTTGCTTTTAGTAAAGCAAAAAGTCCTTTAGGATATGTTGGAGCGGGAATAGTTATTGGAATTACTTTATATACATATGCTTTATCTTATATAATAATTCCTATTTTTCTAGCAATGACATTAGTATATTTGTTATATTTAAAAAAGATAACATGGAAAAATATTATTTTTCTTGGAATACCAATTTTTATATTTGCGTTACCATTAATATATATGATTTTACTAAATAACCACATAGTTCCTAAAATTAATATTCCATTTTTTAGTATTCCAGAATTACCAATGTATAGAATTGGAGAAATAAGTATTAAAAATATTAAAGAAAATCTATATTTACCAATAATATTATTTTTTGGAGATAACATGATTTATAATGTTCCAGATGGATTTGGAACACTATACTATATTTCTATTCCTTTTACTATAATTGGATTATTGGAATCAATTATAAATGTATGTAAAAATATAAAAGAGAAAAAATTTAAATTTGATTGTATAATGTTATTCCAATTTATAGCTTCAGTTATATGTATGCTTATAATTATAGAACCTAAAGTAAATAAAGCAAATGCTATTTTTATACCAATGATATATTTTACAATGATAGGTATTGTATATTTTTCTAAAGAATTTCCAAAATTATTGTGGCTATTAGTAGCATTATATATAATACATTTTATTATTTTTGAAATATATTACTTTTATGAATTTAAAAACAATATAGATTCTACTTATAATACCTATTTTGATGATAGTATAGAAGAAATTACGGATTATATAAATAAACAAGATAAATATAAAGATAAAAAAGTACATATGGAATTAAGAACACATAATTCAAGTTATTACAAAAAAGAACCATATATATATACATTAATATCAAATAAAATGAAACCAGAAGAATTTAAAAATAGCATTAGAAGAAATTCAGGTAATAAATTGTCAAGTTATGATAAATATTATTTTTATAACATACAAGAATATAATTATGATACTGTTTATGTATTAAAATATCCTTCAGAAAATTTAATACAAGAATTTGAAGAAAGAAATTTTTTAAATGAAAAAGTAGGCGATTATATTATTTATTATTATCCATAAAAGTAAAAATTAAAAAAGTAATATTTTAAGGAGAAAAAATGGGGATATTATATTTAAGCACAATTTTATTATTATTAATATCATTTTTAGTAGTAAAAAAAACAGATAAAAAAATCAATATATCAATAATGTTAGCATTAAGCGTTATTTTACTTTTGTGTTATAATGCACTAATATGTTATTTATTAACACTTTTTAAAATACCAATTTCTTTGTGGTTATTAGCAATAATAAATATTATTATTGCTACAATTTTGGCAGTATATGCAATTAAAAGCAAAAATATACAATCTTATAAAGTTGTATATTCAGACTTTATTTATATTACAATATTAGCAATAATTGTTTTTGTTGTTTGTATATTTAATTTTAATTATCCTTTTGAAATTAAATATGAATGTGAAGATTCGGCTATTCATTTTGGTGCAGCAAAAACATTTGCAAAAAGTAATCACATAGCTAATCAAGACACAGATAAATTATTTAACTATACAACCTTTAAATTTGGTTCCTATGTAAACTCAGGATTGTTAATAAAAGCAGTTTCACAATTTGTACCGCAAACAAGATATTATACTGTATTTATATGGTTTGAAATATTTATTTTATTTATCAGTGCATATGTAATGTATGCATGTCTATCTCATTTTTCAAAAGATACTTGGAAAAGAATCTTAGCATATATAGTTAGTATTATTTACGTATTAGGATATCCGCTTAACAGTTTACTTTTTGGATTTGAGTATTTAAGTATGTCATTAGTTATAATAAGTGCAATTATATTAACAATGGAGTTATTTAAAAGAGAAGAAATATCATATTTCTTTTGGGTATTATCCTTATTTTTATTAAATTTTGAATTGTTTTGTTCTTATTATTTGTTTGTACCTTTTACGTATGTTGCTATATTTATATATATAATTTACTTGGGATATAAAAAATTAATTAATAAAAGTATTATATTTACAATTATTATAACGCTTATAATTCCATTTATAATGGGATATATTTATCACTTTATGCCCAAATTATATTCTCTTAATGTACAAAATATTGTAAAACAGGTGGAAAATAGTACTGATGTTTTGAAAGGATTTCCAAAAGAAGGATATATATATAGAAATTTATATTCTAATATAATATTATGGATTCCGTTTACTTTATATGAATTAATAAAATATAGAAAAGAAAATGTATTTAATAGTTTATTAGTTATTTTTTGTACGTTATATATAATAACATTATTTATTGCATCAGAAATAGGAATAGTTTCTACATATTATCTTGCTAAAATTTATTATGCATTTTGGGGAATTGTGATATATACATCTTTTAAAGGATTTATGCATTTGGGACAAAAAAATAAGTATATACCTATAGCTTATGTTGGAATATACATACTTCTTCTTATTATTGCTCTTGTTTTTAAAGACGTAAAATTAGAAAATAAAAAAACAAATGAAAATGAAAAAATAACAAGTGTAATGGAAATTTTTAATATAAATAAAACTATTATATTTAATAATGAAGACTTAAATAAAAATGATATAGAAGGATTAGAATATGCAAAGAAAAATTTAGACTTTTCTAAAAAGATAGAAATAGTTGGAAATCCCGAGCAACTAGATTGGACATATCAGATTATTGAGTATGTAAACAATGATAAGAATACAAAAGGATACAGAGGAATACATTTTTTTAAACAAAAACTTATAAATATAGATAATACAATTAGTCAAGCTGATTATATTATATACTTTAAAAAATCAATTTATTATATTGCTAATAAAAAAGAAATTTTAAAAGATAGTAATGTCATATTCGAAAATGAATCAATAGGTATATTAGAAAAAATATAAAACTAATATATAATAATAGTTGAAATAGGAGGAAAAGTTGAATGAAATTATTAATGCATACATGTTGTGCTCCATGTAGTATTTACTGCATAGAAGCATTAAGAAAAGAAAATATAGAACCAACATTATATTGGTACAATCCAAACATACATCCTTATACTGAATACAAAATGAGAAGAGATACATTAAAAGAATATGCACCATCAGTAGGAGTAAATGTAATTTTTGAAGAAGAATATGGTTTGCAAAATTTTTGCAAAAATGTAATAAATGATTTACAAAATAGATGTATTAACTATTGTTATAAAATAAGATTAGAACAAACAGCTAAATATGCAAAAGAACATGGATATGACACAATTACAACAACTTTATTAGTAAGTCCATACCAAAATCATGAAGGAATAATAAAAGTAGGAAAAGAAATAGCTTTAAAGTATGGATTAGAATTTTTAGAAAGAGATTTTAGAGTAGGCTTTAGACAAGGACAAGAAAAAGCAAAAGAGTTAGGGTTATATAGGCAAAAGTATTGTGGATGTATTTTTTCTGAGGAGATGAGATATTATAACCGCAATCCTATACAAACCACTAATACCAATGGTTACGAGATACCAAAAGAACCTAGAATGCAGGTTAAAAAAATAGAAAATAAAGAAGATTATATAGACTTACTTTTAGAGGCAGATCCTTCAAAAGACATGATACATAAGTATTTGAACGATTCTGATGTATATGCATTAAAAAAAGAAGATGAGCTAATTTCTATTGCAGTTATTTTGCACATTGATAGAAAAACATTAGAGTTAAAGAACATAGTTACAAAAGAAAATTACAGAAATAAAGGTTATGCAAAAACACTTTTAAAATCATTATGTGGTAATTATAAACAAAAATATGACAGAATGTTGGTAGGAACAACAGAGAATAATATTCCTTTCTATGTTAAGCAGGGATTTGATAAATATGAGAAAACAATTAAAAATTTCTTTATAGATAATTATAAAGAAGAAATAAAAGATGGAGAATTAACTTGTACTGATTTAATATATTATTCAAAAGATTTAAAGAAAAAATAAAATATTATAGTTATTGAAATAATATCTAACATATATAAGAAATCTAATAGAAATATTAGATTTTTTATTTTGCCTTCAAAAAGGAAGGAGTAAAAAGAAAATGAAAAAAAATGAAAAAAACAAACCAAAAAATAATGAAAAAATTAAAAAAGAAACAGAAAAGATTAAAGAGATTATAAGAAAGGAGACAGGTATTTATATAAAGAAGATGAACTCAAGAAACTTAAAGAAAGAATTTGAACAATTTTATTATATTATGGCATCAAATTATTATGAGTGTTTAACAGCAATAGGGTATTTAGATGAAATAGAAACTGATTGCTTTGCTTGTATAAAAGATGATTACTTATCAGATTTTGTAAGGTCAATGAGTGCTATGATGAATAAAATATTTTGTGATGAAGAAAAAGACTTTTCAGATATAATGAATGGAATTATGAGAATGTTAATTTCTGAAGATAAAATTGTTAATATTATAAAAGACGATATACCTAATTGGGTAATATTAAGAAAAAAGATAAGACCAGGATTAGTAAATATTGTACCTTTATATGATAATTTAAATGAATACTATTTGAATTATTCATATAGTTATAATGTTCAAGAAGATATAAAACCTTTTATTGCAGGACTTAACAATTTATTTGGTAAATTAGCAGATGATGAGGAGTTTATATATGTTTCTACTCATTTACAAGATGATAAAGAAATAACAGAGGAATAAATATTAAAGACAAGAGTTAGCTTTTAAGAGTTAGCTCTTTTTTTGAGGAAAGGAGCAAGAATGGGAAAGTGTCAGATAATTGCAATAGCAAATCAAAAAGGTGGAGTTGGAAAAACAACAACTACATTTAGTTTAGGAGTTGCACTTAGTAAACAAGGAAAAAGAGTATTACTAATTGATGCAGATCCACAACGGAGATTTAACTACTTGTATGGGTTATTATAATCAAGATGAATTGCAGAATACTATTGGAACATTAATGTCTGATACTATATGTGATAATGAAATAAATGCAGAAAATGCTATTCTTCATCATAAAGAAGGAATAGATTTAATTCCTGCTAATTTAGATTTATCAGCAATAGAGTTTTCATTAGTTAATGCAATGAGCAGAGAGTTCACACTTAAAAATTCTATAAGAGATATTAAAGATAACTATGATTATGTATTGATAGATTGTATGCCATCTCTTGGAATGATAACAATAAATGCTCTGGCTTGTAGTGATAAGATAATAATTCCAGTACAGGGAGAATATCTGGCTGCAAAAGGAATGGGACATTTATTAAAGACAGTTACGAGAGTGCAGAAACAAATAAATCCTAATTTGAAAATAGGTGGAGTATTACTTACATTAGTAGATAAAAGAACAAATTTATCAAAAGATGTAAGAGATACTTTAATCGACAATTATGGACAATATGTGAAAATATATGGTGCTGAAATACCAAAAGCAATAAATACAGCAAAATCAACATCAACAGGAAAGAGTATATTTGAGTTTGATAAAAATAGTCCTGTTGCAAACGCATACAATAATTTAGCAAAGGAGGTATTAGAGAATGAAAGAACAAGACAAAAAGATGGTACTTCCAAAGTTAGATGATTTATTCACAAGTCAAGAACAAAGAGATAATCCAGTTGTTGATGAGGTAAAGGAAATAGAACTATATAAAATAGGAGAATTTCCAGACCACCCTTTTAGAGTTATAGATGATGATAAAATGGAAGAAATGGTTAAAAGTGTAAAAGAACATGGAGTTTTATTACCTGTTATAGTAAGAAAACGAGGAGAAGGAAATTATCAAATGATTTCTGGACATAGAAGAAAAAGAGCGTGTGAACTTGCAGGAATAGATAAAATAAAATGTATTGTTAAAGAATTAACTGATGATGAGGCAACAATTCTTATGGTAGATAGTAATATTCAAAGAGAAGAAATATTGCCTAGTGAAAAAGCATTTGCATATAAAATGAAACTTGAAGCTATGAAACATCAGGGGAAAAGAGTTGATTTAGAAGAAGATATAACTTCGCGACCATTGGGCGACAAGTTAAAAAGTGCAGAAAGAATGGGAGAAGAAGTTGGAGAAAGTGCAAGAACTATACAGAGATATATTCGACTTACTTATTTAATACCAGAGTTATTAGAACAAGTTGATAACAAAAGAATAGCTTTTAGACCAGCAGTAGAATTATCATATTTAAGTGAAGAAAATCAATATGTTGTAGAAAATATATTTGAATTTGATGAGGTAACACCTTCTTTAAGTCAAGCAATAAGATTAAAGAAATTAGAACAAGAAGGAAACCTAACAGAAGAAAAAATAGAAGAAATACTACAACAGGAAAAGCCAAATCAAAAAGAATATATAAAGATACACAATGAAAAAATAGAAAAATATATTCCAAGTAGAGTTAAAGAATCTGGAAATGTTGAAGATTTTATTATTCAATGTGTGCAAGATTATATTAGGCGAGAACGAATAAAACAAGAAAGAAATTCAAGATAGTGTGTGAACAAAATTAGATATATTTAGTTATACTTGTTTGTGTGAACACATTACAAAGTTTTCCCTTACAATCCCTTTTAAATATATACTATATTACAAACTAAAAGAGAATTATTATATAAAATATATTTAATAATATTATAATAATTTACACATTTGTTTTTATCTCTAAAAAGCATATAATTAAGCTATAAGGAGATGGTAGTAATGAAAAGTAAAAAGATATTAGTTTTAATAATTATAGCCTTAATAATGATATTATTTGCGAATATGATGATTATAAAATCAAAGACCTTAAGTTTAAGTAAAATGGAAAATGAGAAAGAGATTGTAACTGAAATAAATAATACTGATGACAAAGGAAAAGAAGATACAGAAGTGATTGCTGTTGAAAACAATGTAGAAGAACAAGAGATTGAAGAAAAAACACATTTAGAAGCGGATATTGTAAAAGTTAATAATACAAGTATTCAAGAAGAACCAAAGAAAAATCCAACTATTAGACAAGAGAATATAGCAAAAAATACTAATAAAAATGAAGAATCTAAAACTATTGAAAATGATGTTATAAAAAAAGAACAAATGTCTAATACGGTATTGGAAAATAATGCAAATGATAATAGAGAAAATAACGATGAAGATACGAATGGAACAAGAGTACAAGAAGAGAAAAAAAGTAAAGATAAAGTTACAAAAGAGCCTACACCAAGTGATTTAGATTATTGGTGTGCAGAGGGTGGAACTCACCATATTGCAGGAGATGGGGCAAATGAACATGGATATTATTCGAGTTGGAATGAAGCTCAAATTGCTTTTGAAAATTATACAAAAGGATGGCCTTCTGTTCAATACAAAATAAGTCAATGTTTGTGTGGAAAATACTATTTCTGGGCAATAAAATAAAATTAAATTAAATAAATTATATTTATAAGCTTTAATTTTTTAGTTAAGGCTTATTTTTTATGAAAGGATGATAAAAATATGAAAAGTAAAACAAAGAAATTTATGGCAATTATATGTTTAGCATTATTGCTATTAACATCTTTGCCAATTAATACTTTTGCAGCATTTATTACTGATATGAATTCAAATGCACAATTTGGTGTAATATCAGGAAGTTTAGCAAAAGTAGGACACGAATTACATTATGCTACTTATGATGGTCAAACTTATATAGCTTTTTGTTGTCAAAAGGGTGTAAAATCTCCTAACGGAAGTGAATATACTTTCAACGGAGATTTTTATGTTCAATATAAACAAAACTTACCACAATACGAGAAAATAGCTGAAATGATATATTTTGGTTATACTATGAAATATGGTTTAGGGTTACCATCATCAGATGAAGCATATAGAGCAGCATGTTGTACTCAACAATATGTATGGGAGTATATACATAACAATATAAATAGTTCATTTGATGCATTCCCAAGAGATTCATGGAATGGAAATTTCATGTCATCAGGACACTATGCTAATTGGGTAGCAGAAGCTGAAGGATATTATAATCAGTATCATGGAAATACATCTTTTAATGGTTCAACACAAAGTGTTGCTATTGGAGATAGAAAAGTGATAACAGATAATAATGGAAAATTATCAGCATATCAATCATTTTCACAATCAAAAGATGGAGTAACATTTAGCCATACACAAGGAAGTAATGATTTAGTAATAACAATATCTGATAATTGTAATGTAGAAAATGTAACATTTAATTCAAGAGAATATGGGCTATATCAATTAATGCCAAATGGAAGTGCATATAATAGTTCTACAATGTCAAATTATATGTATTTTACATTTACTTCAGGTAGTGTTCAAAACTTAATATTTTCTAACTATGTTGATCCATCAGCATTTAGTGTTTCAGTTCATGTTGAAAGTGGAAAAATAGAAATTAGAAAAACAAATAATATGGGAAATGCAGTTTCAGATTGTGTTTTTGGTCTATATAGAAATAATGAATGTACTGATTTAGTAAAGAAAGCAAATACAAATAATGAAGGTAAAATTTTAATTGAAAAACTAAAACCTGGTACATATTTTGTAAAAGAAGAATCAGTTGCTAGTGGTTATTTATTAGATACAAGTATTCAAAGAGTTAATGTAGCAGGTGGTCAAACAGCTAGTGTAACATTTAAAAATAACGAACCTACTGGACAAATAAAGATTTATAAAGTAAGTACAAATAATGATAAAATAGCAGGAGCAGAATTTGAAGTAAAGGCAAATGAAGATATATATAATGTTGCGAAAACTAAAAAGTTCTATTCTAAAGGACAAGTAGTTGCTAAAATAACATCTAATTCAGATGGTGTCGCAACATTAAGTGATATTCCAGTAGGTAAATATATAGTTTATGAAACACAAGCACCTAAAGGATATTTATTAAATGAAACAATATTTAATGCTAATATTCAATATGTTAATTCTACTACACCAGTTATAGAATTAAAAATTGAAGGAGTAGTTGATACAGAGCCAAAAGGTTCTATTGAAATAATTAAAAAAGATAGTGAAACAGGAAGCATGGCACAAGGAGATGCTACACTAGAAAATGCAGTTTATAAAGTATTTGCTAATGAAGATATATACAATGTAGCTAAAAGTAAAAAGTATTATTCAAAAGGAGATTTAGTAGCAACAAGAACAATGGATAAGTTTGGCAACACAACACCTGTTGAAGATTTACCTCTTGGAAAATATATAGTAAAAGAAGATAAAGCTTCTGTTGGGTACTTACTTGATAAAACGGAATATCCTGTAAATTTGGAGTATAAAGACCAACATACAAAAGTTATAGCAAATAAGACTACAAGTAATGAAGATGTAAAGAAAATGGGAGTACACATCTTTAAATCAGGAATAAAAGCAAATTCAGGAGAAACACCTGGTCTTGAAGGTGCAGAATTTACAATTAAATTAAATTCAGCAGTAGAAAAAGCATATTCACAAGGATACACTTATGCGGAAGTATGGAATGGTGTTGATGAAAACGGAAATAAAGTTAATGTCGATACTAAAAGAGTTGCAGAAGCTCAAAAAATAGCTCCTACTTATGATGTATTAGTAACTGATAAAGATGGTAATGCATACACACAAAAGAACTTACCTTATGGTAAATATATCGTTAAGGAAACAGTTACACCAAAAGATTATGAAAGTGCAAGTGATTTCTATTTTTCTATTACTCAAGACGAAAGTGAAATAAAAGAAATACCACAAAAAACAAAACATATTGTTGTTAATAATGAACAATTAGAAGCATATATAAAGTTAATCAAAAAAGATTTAAAAACTGGAAAAGTTGTTACATTGACAAGTACAACCTTTGAAATAAAAGCTGAAAAAGATATTTACGATAGAGCAACAGGAAAAATAATATGGAAAAAAGGAGAATCAATTTCACAAAAAATTGGTAGTACAACATATACTTCATTTACAACAAATGCAGATAATATGATAGTACCAGATAAAAGCTTTACTAATAACAAAGATGATAAAGGTTCAGTTGTTACTCCTTTACAATTACCAGTTGGAAGTTATGCAATTTATGAAATAAAAACTCCAAAAGGTTTCTTACAATTAGAAAAACCAGTTACTTTTGAAATAAAAGGAATAAGAGATTATGATAAAGATCAAGATGAAGATTTTATTAAAGAAGTTTTAATGAAAAATGAACAACCTACAGGCACTTTAATTATAAATAAAACAATAGCATTAAGAGAAGATGCTGACACATCATTGGTTGATACCTCTGATTTATCAGGTATTGAATTCAAACTTACTGCAAAAGAAGATATTATTGATTATGCAGATGGAAGCAAAATATATACTAAAGGTCAAGAAATAAAGAAATATAATTTGGATAAAAAAGGTAATTTAAAAGTTGATAATTTACCTATGGGAACTTATGAATTAGAGGAAACAAAAACTTTAGACGGATTAGTTTTAAATTGGACTAAATATGAAGTAAAATGTGAACAAAAAGACTTAACAACAAAGGTATATGAAGATATTAAAGATATATCTAATGATACAACAATGTTTGAATTTTCTAAAAAATCTGTAACAGGAGATGATGAACTTGAAGGTGCAAAATTATCTGTTATTGATGAAAATAATAAAGTTGTTGATACATGGACATCTACTAAAAAGACTCATAAAATAGAGGGCTTGGTAGTTGGAAAAACTTATAAATTAAAAGAAGAAATTGCACCTGATGGATATGTAAGAGCTTCTACAATAGAATTTAAAGTTGAAAGTACAACAAAAGTACAACAAGTTAAAATGATAGATAAAATAGTAACAATGACAAAAGCAGATATAGGTGGAAAAGAAATTGAGGGTGCAGAAATTGTTGTTACTGATAAAGACGGAAATGTAATCGATAGTTGGACATCTACAAAAGAAAGTCATAACATAAATAGAATAGAAGAAGGTAAAAAATATATTTTACATGAAGAATATGCTCCTGATGGATATGTTGTAGCAACAGATGTTGAATTTGAAGTTACAAATAAAAAAGATATTCAAAAAGTTGAAATGATAGACAAAATAGTAGAAATGAGCAAAGTTGATATTGCAGGAAAAGAAATTGAAGGTGCAACAATTCAAGTATTAGATAAATACAACAAAGTAGTTGATGAGTGGGTATCTGGTAAAGAACCACACAAAATCAAAAATTTAGTTGAGGGAGAAACTTATACATTACATGAAGAAATAGTTGCAGATTCTTATGTAAAAGCAACTGATGTAGAGTTTATTGTAACACCAGATAAAGAAACACAAAAAGTAGTTATGATTGATAAATTAGTAGAAATAACAAAAACAGATATAACTAATGGAAACGAATTAGAGGGTGCAGAACTAGAAGTTATAGATGAAGATGGTAACACAATAGATAAATGGACATCTACTAAAGAACCTCATAAAGTAAAAGGTTTAGAAGAAGGTAAAACATATATCTTAAAAGAAACTACTGCTCCTTATGGTTATGAAATTACTGAAGAAATAAAATTCACAGTAACAAATGATAAAGAAACTCAAAAAATAGAAATGAAAGATATGCCAATACTAAAAAATGTAAAGGTAATTAAGATTGATACTGAAACAAAAGAAGTTATTAAAGACAAATTCATATTTGCAATATACGAAGATCCAGAATGTACTAAACTTATTAAAGAGGTTAAATCTAATTCAGAAGATGGAACAGCTTTATTCGAAGAATTAAGATATGGAACATATTACATTAAAGAAATAAAAGCACCAAAAGATTATGAATTATCAAGCAAGATTGTTAAAGTAGAAATCAATGACAAAGGTATATTTGTAGAGGATACACAAGTAGAAGAAAATGAAAATACAATAGAATTTACTTTTGAAAATAAAAAGATAGAAGTTCCTAAAACAGGAGTGGAAAGCAAAATAAAATTATTTGCAGGTTCAATTATTCTATCTTTACTAGGAATAGCTTATATTATAATTAAGCGTAAACAAAATAAAGATAAATAGTAAATGATGGAGAGCTAGATTATTAGCTCTCTTTTGAATATTTGAAAGGAATGATAAAAATGATTAAATTAGATAAATTAGAAAAATTAGGTTGGGACTCTTTATCTTTTAGAGCGTATATTGTTAGACCAGAATTAGAATATGTAAGAGAAGATATTGTAACACATATAGATGGAATGGATTTTGATAGTCAATATATAAAGGATTTCTTTATGAATATATATGTTACTAATCCTGATGAAGAAGAAAAAATGCAAATAGGTTCTATAAAAGGAAGATTTTTTACACCTATGGATTTTACAAGATTTGGAATAACATTGAGTGATGTAGCAGATTGCAGAGGTTGGGATTTTGAGGCTATGGCTTCAGCTATAGTTGGTAAAGATGGAAACATCAAACAAGAAATTGCTGATGAAGATGATACAATAGTTTATATAGAGGACTTTTATATAAACAAACAATTCAGGAATTGTGGTATAGGCAGTTACATTATAGATAATCTTGAAGATATATTATATTACTATGCAAATACAGTTATAAATAAAATAATAGTTTTACCACAGCCACGAGTAGTAAATAAAAGTAAGGGACTTCAAAACATTTCAGAAAAAAATAAGAAGAAAGATTTAATTATGAAAAAATTAATTTCTTTTTATGAAGAAAATGGATTTGAATTTATAAAAAATACAAAATATATGTTAAAGAGAATAAGGTAAATTAAGGGTTAGAGAAATCTAGCTCTTTTTAATTTGTTAAAAATAGGAGGTGTGAAATGCCTAGAAAAAGAAACTTAAGAATGGAAACATATAACAAGTTAATAAGTATTGGGAAATCAACAGAAAAAGATATTTCTAATTTAAAAATAGAAGATTTAAAAGAAATAACGAAAGACCCTGATGTTTTAAATATTATTGCACTGCGAGAGTTTATTAAAGACCATAATACAATAGGGTATTTCAATTATCAAGAAACGAGAAAGGAGGAAACCGATGGCGAATAAATATCAACTAATAAATGAAATGGCAAGTGAAACATTGAAAGAAATTACTCAAAATGGAGAAAGTTGGATTAAGTTTTTAAATACAGCGAGTAGCAATTACAAATATTCTTTTAATGAGCAAGTGTTAATATATGCTCAAAAACCAAATGCTACTGCTTGTGCAGATATAGAAACTTGGAATAAAAAATTACGAAGATGGGTTAATAAGGGTGCAAAAGGTATTGCATTATTATCAATAGAAAATGGTAGAAATGTATTAAGACATGTTTTTGACATTTCAGATACACATAGTGGAATAAACAAAGAGTTTAAGTTGTGGGAAATAAAACCTTCTTATGAAAATGGAATTATAGAAACATTAGAAAATAGTTTTGGAAATTTAGAAGTTAAATCTAATTTAGCAGAAGCAATATATTCTGCATCTATAAATTTAGTAGAAGATAATTATCAAGATTATTTAGTTGATTTAAAAGATGTTTTAGATGGTAGCTTATTAGAGGGAATGCAAGATATAGATTTAGAGGGAAACTTTATTGTATTACTTGCAAAATCAATATCATATATGGCAATGAAAAGATGTGGTATTGAACCAACAGAACATTTTAATGTATCAGATTTTGAAATGATTAGTAGTTTTAATAATAAAAGAGTTGTTTCAAGATTAGGTGCAGCAATAAGTGATATTGCAGAACAAGAATTAAGAGAAATCTATTCTAGTGTTATAAATTATGAAAAAAATTACAAATTAACAAATCGTACATTTGTTAATAATGAAAAAATAAATTATCATAATAATGAAGAAAAAAATAATGAAGGGAGAAATGATTATGATAGAATTAACATACAATCAAATGGGAGATTACCAAATACCACAAGTAGCATTACCAAAAACGAAGAAAATGGCACAGGGGGGATTCTCAAGAATGAGGGAGAAATTCCTAAAAGAACACAAAAGAGGGTTATACGAGGAATTAATGTTAGATGGAAAGATGGAAGAACATTTAGGAGAAATAGAACAAACAGCTCAAAAGAGAATGAAACAGATAATAACAAGTCTAGCAGAGAAGAACCAAATAACAGAGGAAATGAAAAGAGAGAATCAAATGAGTTGGGTACAAGCAATGAACTCAATAAAGAACCAAGCAGAAGAAATGATAATGTCAGAGCTAATTTACAATTAAATCTTTTTGAAGATACTTATGTACCACCAATTAAAGAGTTGCCAAGTGTAGATACACAAATAAATAATATTCAAGCACAAGCAGAAGTAGAAAATACTCCTGCTTTTTCTTTTACTCAAGAAATGATAGATAAAACACTTATTGAGGGCAGCAATTTTTCACATAGTAAATATAGAATTTATGAACAATTTAAAAGGAGCTTATCATCAAAGGAAAATATAATATTTCTAAAACATGAATATGGTATAGGAGGCTCAAGTTCTGCATATTATGGTGCTGATTTTGGACAAGAACACGATAGCAAAGGAATAAAGCTATATAAGGGTTATAAAGATGATAGAGCAGAACTACTAATAAATTGGAGTAAAGTTGAACAAAGACTTAAAGAAATTATTAGATTAGATAGATACTTTAATGATGAAGAAAAAATAAAATACCAGGAATGGTTAGAAAATGACTATGAAAAAGAAAAATGGATGCTAGATAGAGGATTAAAAGAAAACACAAATGATTTTATAGATATATCTAGTATAAATATTGAAAAAAATTATAAGTTGAATAATGGAAATTATTTTCATTTTCATACAAACGATGAGGGATATTATTATGCAATATATGACAACAGGGGAACAGAAATTGATGGTGGACTTTTAGAATATTCAGAAAATGAAGACAAAAAGACTTTAGATGATATAAGAAAAGATTTAGCAGAGTTTACTGATATTACAGAATTAGCAGATACAAGCCTAGAAGAAGTTAGTCAAGAATTTATTGATAATTTAGAGCAAGAAGCAGAACTAAAAGATATTGCTGATAGAGTTGAAACACAAATAATTGCTAATGCCATTAGTGCAGTAAAAGAATTAAGCGAAGATCCAAAAACACAATTTAAAATAGGACAAATTATTTATTTAGAAAGTGATAGAAAATATAGAGTTGAGGCTATTAACAAAGAATTAGATGAAATTGTTTTATTAGACCAAACAATGTTAGAAACTGCACATTATCCAATTATGAGAAACGAAAGTTATTTACGAGCAGTTTCACTTTATCATAGTAATGAAAAAAACTTTGAAAAAGAAATTACTACTAATAAACAGGAAATAGTAGAACCAAAACCTAAACAAGAAAAGATTAATTATCACATTGATGATAAATTATTAGGAGAAGGTACACTAAAAGAAAAAGTAAGAAGAAATATTGATGCAATAAAACTTTTACATAAGTTAGAAGATGAAAATAGATTAGCAAATTCTGAAGAACAGAATATTTTGTCGAAATATGTCGGTTGGGGTGGACTTCCAGATGTGTTTGATGAAAGTAAAGATAATTGGAGCGAAGAATATAACGAATTAAAAGAAATTCTTACAGATGAAGAATATAAGTCTGCAAGAGCTTCTACTTTAACTGCTTTTTATACACCACCAGTAGTTATAAATGCAATATATGACACTCTAAAAAGCATGGGTGTTGAACAAGCAAATATTCTTGAACCAAGTTGTGGTACAGGAAATTTTTTAGGAATGTTGCCACAAGAAATGCAAAGTTCAAAACTATATGGAGTAGAACTAGATTCTATAAGTGGTAAGATAGCAAAACAATTATATCAAAAAGCAAATATTAAAGTTCAAGGTTATGAAAAAGCAGATTTACCAGACTCGTTTTTTGATATAGCAATAGGAAATGTGCCATTTGGAGATTTCAAAGTTAATGATAAAAGATATGATAAAAATAATTTTCTAATACACGATTATTTCTTTGCTAAAACTTTAGATAAAGTTAGACCAGGAGGAGTAATTGCATTTATTACTTCAAAAGGAACAATGGATAAAGCAAGTCCAGAGGTTAGAAAGTATTTAGCACAAAGAGCAGACCTTTTAGGTGCTATTAGATTACCAGATAATACTTTTACAAAGAATGCAGGAACAAAAGTAACATCAGATATTATCTTCTTACAAAAAAGAGAAAATTTGACCGATATAATGCCAGATTGGGTATATCTTGATAGAGATGAAAACAATATTACAATGAATAAATATTTTGTAGATAATCCAGATATGATATTAGGAAAAATGGAAATGGTATCTACTGCTTATGGCTATGATTCAACTTGTAAAGCAGAAGAAGACACAAATTTAGAAGAACAATTAAATTATGCGATAACTAATATACATGGAGAATTACAGAATAATAGTATTGAAAATGAAATTGAACAAGAAGACACATCAATACCTGCAATTCCAACTGTTAAGAATTATTCTTATGCAATAGTAGATGATAAATTGTATTTTAGAGAAAATTCAAAAATGATATTACAAGATGAGTTACCTTTAACGGCACAAAATAGAATAAAAGGTTTAATTTTGTTAAGAGAACAGGTAAGAGAATTAATTGATTTTCAAATGGAAGATTATTCAGATGAGGAAATTCATATTGCACAAGCAAAATTAAATGAATTATATGATAGATTTACAAAAGAATATGGCTTAATAAATTCAAGAGCAAATGAAACAGCATTTTCTAATGATAGTAGTTATTTCTTATTATGCTCACTTGAAAAGATGGATGGAGAGGGTAAATTTGTAGGAAAAGCTGATATATTTAGCAAAAGAACTATAAAAGCTAAAAAGAAAGTATTACAAGTAGATACTCCAGATGAGGCTTTGATTTTATCTATACAAGATAAGGCAAAAGTTGATTTAGATTATATGCAACAATTATGCAAGATAGACAAAAAAGAAATAATAAAAAGTTTAAAGGGTGTTATATTTAAAGTACCTGATTATGAAAATACAAATAATTGGGTAACTGCTGATGAATATTTATCTGGTAATGTTAGAGAAAAACTAAAAGTTGCAGAAGAATTTGCAAAAGAAGATTCTAGTTTTAATATAAATGTTGAAAAATTAAAAGAGGTTATTCCAAAAGACCTTACTGCAAGTGAAATTGGAATTAAGTTAGGCTCAACATGGATACCTCCAGAAATCATTAGAAAGTTTATTTTTGAATTATTAGATACACCAAGTTATAACAGATGGGATATTCATGTTAAATATTCTAATATAACTGCTGAATGGTATATTGATGGAAAAAGTAATGATAGAAACAATGTAAAAGCATATACAACTTATGGTACATCAAGAATAAATGCATATAAAATAATAGAACAGACACTTAATCTAAAAGATGTAAAAATATTTGATACATTTATAGATGATGAGGGCAGAAAACAAAGAGTATTAAACAGAAAAGAAACTGCAATAGCTTGTAGTAAACAAGACGCAATAAAAGAAGCATTCTTAAATTGGGTATGGGAAGATCCAGAAAGAAGAAATCATTTAGTAAGACTTTATAATGATAAATTTAATTGCATAAGGCCAAGAGAATATGATGGCTCTCATATAGGTTTTGTAGGAATGAATCCAGAGATAAAATTAAGGACACATCAACTTAATGCAGTAGCACATGTTTTATATGGTAATAACACATTATTAGCACATGAAGTAGGTGCAGGAAAGACTTTTGAGATGGTTGCAGCTGCAATGGAAAGTAAGCGTTTAGGCTTATGTAATAAGTCTTTATTTGTAGTTCCAAATCATATTATAGAGCAGTTTGCAAGTGAGTTTTTGCAACTTTATCCAAGTGCCAATATTTTAGTTGCTACTAAAAAAGACTTTGAAACCAAAAATAGAAAGAAATTTTGTAGTAGGATAGCAACAGGAGAATTTGATGCAGTAATTATTGGACATTCACAATTTGAAAGAATACCAATGTCAATAGAAAGACAAATTGCATTATTAGAAGAACAAATAAGTGATATTACAAAAGGAATTGCCTCTGAAAAATCAAACAGAGGAGAAAACTATACTATTAAACAAATGGAGAAAACAAGAAAATCATTAGAAACTAGATTAGAGAAATTACATAAGGAAGAAAGAAAAGATGATGTTGTAACATTTGAAAAATTAGGTGTAGATAAATTATTTGTTGATGAAGCTCATAATTATAAGAATTTGTTTTTATATACGAAAATGCGTAATGTAGGTGGAATAGCACAAACTGAAGCACAAAAATCCTCCGACCTTTTTATGAAATGTAGATATTTAGATGAAATTACAGGAGGCAAAGGTTCTGTATTTGCTACTGGAACACCAGTAAGTAACTCGATGGCAGAACTTTATACAATGCAAAGATATTTACAATATTCTGGACTAAAAGAAAATAGTTTAGAACATTTTGATAATTGGGCAAGTACATTTGGAGAAACAGTTACTGCAATAGAACTTGCACCAGAGGGTACAGGATATAGAGCAAAAACAAGATTTGCAAAATTTCACAATTTACCAGAGCTAATGTCTATGTTTAAAGAAGTAGCAGATATTCAAACTGCTGAAACATTAAATTTGCCAACACCAGAATTTGAAAATATAAATGTAGTTGTAAAACCAAGTGAAATACAGCAAGAAATGGTTAAGGCTTTAGGAGAAAGAGCAGAGAAAATAAGGTCAGGAACAGTTGATGCAACAGAAGATAATATGCTTAAAATTACAAATGAGGGTAGAAAACTTGCACTAGACCAACGACTTATGAATCCTTTATTACCAGATTCAGAAAGTAGTAAAGTAAATTCATGTGCAGAAAATGTTTATAGAATATGGGATGAAAATAGTGATAAGAAATCAACTCAACTTGTATTTTGCGATTTATCAACACCAAAAGACTTAAAAGGCTATGAAAAAGAAGAATTTACAGATGTATATAATGAGTTAAAGAAAAAGCTAATTCAAAAAGGTATTCCACCTGATGAAATAGCTTTTATTCACGAGGCAGACAATGAGGTTAAAAAGAAAGAACTATTTAGCAAAGTAAGAAAAGGACAAGTTAGAGTGTTAATGGGTTCAACTCAAAAAATGGGTGCAGGTACTAATGTTCAAGATAAGTTAATTGCAACTCATCATTTAGATTGTGCATGGAAACCTTCTGATTTAACTCAACGAAATGGTAGAATGATTAGACAGGGAAATGAAAATAAAAAAGTATTTGTATATTCTTATGTTACAGAAAAGACCTTTGATAGTTATATGTACCAATTAGTAGAGCAAAAGCAAAAATTCATTTCTCAAATAATGACATCAAAGACTCCTGCAAGAACAATGGAAGATATTGATGACAAAGCATTAACTTATGGAGAAATAAAAGCATTAGCAACAGGAAATCCTAAAATATTAGAAAAGACATCGTTAGATACTGATGTTGCAAAATTGAAATTATTAAAACAAGAATTTATGAATCAAAAATATTCATTGCAAGATAAGATTATAAAATACTTTCCAGAAGAAATAGCAAGACTTAATAATAAAATTGGAGCAATGGAAGAAGATACTATTAAATTACAAGAATACACTAGATCCAATGCAGATGGATTTTCTCCTATGAAAATAAATGGAATAACTTATACTGAAAAACAAGAGGCTGGAAAGAAACTATTAGAGAGTATTCAAGATTTAAAAAGTATGGAAACACGAGAAATAGGAGAATATAGAGGATTTACAATGGAGATGAGTTTTGATTCAATAACTAGAAATATTAGATTAAAACTAAAAAATAAATTTAGTTATTCTATTGATTTAGGAACTGATGTAAATGGAAATATAACAAGAATAAATAATTGTTTAGAGAATATTGCAAAAGATATTCCTCACGAAAGAGATTTATTAGATAATACATATTTTCAATTAGAAAATGCAAAACAAGAATCTCAAAAGAAATTTCCTAAAGAACAAGAATTACAAGAAAAGTTACGAAAACTAGAAGAAATAAATGCAGAATTAAAAATAAATGAAAATGAACACGAAATGCTAGGGGATGAAAAAGAAGAAAAACAAGATAAATTTCCTGATAAAAATTCTCCAGAAAGATGTTAAAAAAATTAAATTTATGCTATAATGATTTCATCAAATAGTAATTTGTAAAGGAGGTATTTATGGGAATAGAACATTCGCAAAATTATT
>CAUWGC010000004.1:0-91884 GCA_963558405.1 uncultured Clostridia bacterium | reverse complement strand
TACCTTCATTATTGCATTTAACTTTTCATAATTGCACTTAATTTGTAAATTGACGCTTTTTTCTAAAATTTTTTAGAAATTTTTATTTTATTATTATATACGTAATTTCTTTATTATCCATTTGAAATTTCTACTAATATAACATCCTCTCCAATGCATTTTATATTTTGCCATGGAATTACAATATCGCCATTTCCTGAGAACACATTTCTTAATTTATTATTTCCTGGAACAATAATGGAAGTAATAACTCCATTATCCAAATCCGCACAAACATCTTGAACATATCCCATTCTTCTTCCATCTATAATATTAATTACCTCTTTATGTTTAAAATCTAATCCTTTCCCTCCCATTTATATCCTCCTCTTATAATTATATAAATATAAATTTATCTGTTTAAAAAAATAAAAAAGCATACGCTTAATTTATTGTATGCTTTTTACTTTATTTTATGATTACTTTTATTTATATATTCTTTTTATATGACTGATTGCATTTTTTTCTAATCTAGATACTTGAGCTTGTGATATATTTAGTTCTTCTGCAACTTCCATTTGTGTTCTGCCATCAAAAAATCTTTTTTCTACTATTTTCTTTTCTCTTGCATTTAAACGTTTCATTGCTTCTTCTATTGTTATTCTCTCAGACCATAATTCATCACTATTTTTATTATCTTTAACCTGATCCATTACATATATACTATCATTACCATCATTAAAAACAGGTTCTTGTAAAGAAATTGGATCCTGTATTGCATCCAAACTAAAAACAATTTCTTCCTTATCTACGCCTAATTCTTTTGCAATTACTTCTATTGTTGGCTCTTTTTCGTTTTCTTTTAAATATTTATCGCGAAATTGAATTGCTTTATATGCTAAATCTCTTACTGATCTACTTACTCTTATTGGATTGTTATCCCTTAAATATCGTTTTATTTCCCCTACTATCATTGGAACTGCATAGGTTGAAAATTGTACATTTTGTTCTAAATCAAAATTATCCATAGCTTTTATTAATCCTATACATCCAACTTGAAATAAATCATCTGCATTTTCGCCTCTTCCCATAAATCTTTTTATTATACTTAATACTAATCTTAAATTTCCTTGAATAAATTTATTTCTTGCTTCTTCATCTCCTTGTTTTATTTGGGTTAATAAGTTTATTTTTTCTTCGCTTGTTAAAACTGGTAATTTAGCAGTATTAACTCCTGCTATTTCAACTTTATTCATTAAAAAAACCCCTTTTGAAAATACTTTCTTGTTAAAAGTATGTCCAAAAGGAGTTTTTTGTATTCAAATATTCTTACTTATAATTCGACACTTTATTTAACCTGTTTTACTCATTATTTCTTTTTTCATTTTTCCTATAATCTTTTTTTCTAATCTTGATATATAACTTTGTGAAATTCCTAGCATATCAGCTACTTCTTTTTGTGTTTTTTCATTTCCGACTTATAAAACCAAAACGTAATTCCATAATATTTTTTTCTCTTCCACTTAATTTTTCAATAGAAGCTTTAAGTAATCTTTTATCTACTTCATCTTCTATTCTTCTTGATGTAATATCTGGATCTGTTCCTAATATATCTGAAAGCAGTAATTCATTTCCATCTCCATCCTGATTTAATGGTTCATCAATAGATATCTCACCTTTTATTTTATTATTTCTTCTTAAATACATTAAAATTTCATTTTCTATGCAACGAGAAGCATATGTGGCTAATTTAATATTTTTATCAGTATTAAAAGTATTTATAGCTTTCATAAGTCCTATTGTTCCTATTGATATAAGATCTTCTATCCCTACTCCAGTATTTTCAAATTTTTTTGCTATATATACCACTAGCCTTAAATTTCTTTCTACCAAAGTTTGCCTTGTCTCTTTTACTATATCTTGATTTTCATCTTTTAATTTTATTAATAATTCTTCCTCTTCTTCCGGGCTAAGTGGTGCTGGTAAAGTTTGACTTCCTCCTATGTAATATATAGGAAGAAATTCCATTTCTTCTTTGTTTAAGTATTTTGCGTATATTGTATTAATACTTTCTTTTAACATTTGCAAAATATTCATTTTTATCCTCCTTTATTTTATAATTTCTTCCTTTTTATTAGTTAACTCTAAAGTCTTTTCTTGAAAAACATCTAATCCTACTAATGCAGTATATTTTTTTGTTTTTGTAAAACAATTTGGATATATTCCTACAATAGTATTTAATATATTTTTTTCTTCTTCCTCTTTTATCACAGTCGCTTGTTCAGCTTTGATTCCCAATAACAGTCCATTTTGCTTTCCTAAAGAATTAAAAGGAATAATTCTTAACTTTGAAATATATTCTTTTTCTTCTAAATTTTCTAATACCTCTTTCATCTCTCCTTTCATAATATTTTCTATATTTTCTAAAATAATTTTTGGTATAAATCCTTCTAAACTATCTTTTTCTACTACAATAACGGGACTTCCAGAAATAGGATCTTTTAATAAATTGCCTGTATCTATCATTGATATAAAAGTCTTTTCTTTTCCTAAAATTTTTAATTTAATTTCACAATAACAATCATTTTTTGAGATTTTACTTTTTACTATTTTAAATGCAATAGTAATTACAATATATCCTACTATTGCACCTAATAAAGCTATTTTTATAGGATATGTACCTGTATATACACCATTTCTTATAAATATATCTTGTGGTCTAACAACATATAATAAGAAAATAGCACATCCTCCAAATACAAAAGAAGTAAGATAAAATATAAGTACTTGTTTTAACATTATCTTTATATTTTTAGGTTTAAAAGAAATATATATCATTACAACAGACAGTAATATCTTCATATATATGGAAGAATATATTTCTAATATATTCATTAGTGATACAACAGCATAAATAGCTCCTATTAAACTTGCTAAAAAAATTCTAAAATTACTTTTATTTGCTCTCATTATTATTCCTGTTGCCAATAAGATAATATAATTCATTACAATATTTTCTAATATAATTATATCTATATATACAATCATTTTTGTATCACCCCCGAAGTATTTATATTGTACAACTTTTTCTTTTAAAAGTTTGTCATATCTTAGGGCAGAAAAAAAGAAATAATCTACAAATTGTGATTATTTCTTTTTTTAATCCTTTTATAATTTTAAAATATTTGATTTTTTTATGTTTAGATATTAATCCAAAAATTAATTAATGCTTTATTTTTGCTTATAATCTGTTAAATCTGGAATTTCTATTGTTTTTGCTTCATTCAATTTTACTGTTATTTCTTCAGTATATACTTCTTTTGTTTTCTTATCCTTTGTTTCAACTTTTACTGGTAATCCATTTTCTAGTTCATTCCATACTTTTACTTCAAATTCTTCATTTTCAAAAGTTACTAATAGACATTCCTTATTTTCATAATCTACTTTTTTAGCTCCTTTAAAAGTATAATATTCTTCATTCCAGTAATTTTTAAATACCTGTAACCCCACTGTTTTTTCTTCTTGTGAAGTTTTTACTGTTTTTTCTTGCTCAGAAATTACTTTCATTTCTTTTGTTTCTAAGTCCATAAAAAGATAGGCATCTTTATTAGAATATGTTATTTTCATTTTGTTGTCACTGCAAGTAATGATTGTTTCATTATCCCCTTGTTTTATTGTTTCTACATAATTAGATGCATTCATATTTTTTAAAGCAATTTCTTTAGCCTCCTCTTTAGATACTTTTCCAACTTGACCTAAAACAGTAATAGCCACAATTATTAATACTATTATAGCAATTATTAGTATTAACATTTTAGAATTAATTTTGTTTTTCATTAGTATCACTCCTTTATACGATTATACTCTTTCTTTATCAAAAAGTCAAATTTTACCATTCTTCCACAAAAATCCCCTCACTATTTGTGAGGGGTTCTTTTATTCTATTTTTATTTTCCTATTCCTTTATTTTTTCTTAAAAAAGATGGAATGTCTAAATCATTACTTGAATTTGAGTTATCTGTTGGAGTTGGGATTTGTCCTAGTTTTTTGTCCCATGCTTTATTTACTATTTCTGCTGCTCCCATATTTGCAATTGTCTGTTCTTTTTCAAATCCAGTAGCAATAACTGTAATAGTCATATCTTCTTCTAATGTTTCGTCAATAACTGCACCAAAGATAATGTTTGCTTCTGGGTCTACACTGCGTTGAATAAGTTCTGCAGCTGTGTTTACCTCATGTAATCCTAAATTTGTTCCTCCTGTTATATTAATAATAACTCCTCTTGCACCTTCTATTGAAGTTTCTAGTAATGGAGATTGAATTGCTTGTTTTGCTGCATCTTCTGCTCTATTTTCTCCTGATGCTCTACCAATACCCATATGTGCCATACCAGTATTTAGCATAATTGTTTTAACGTCAGCGAAATCTAGATTTACAAGTCCTGGTACTGCTATTAAGTCAGAGATACCTTGTACACCTTGTCTTAACACATCATCAGCCATTTTAAAAGCTTCTACAATAGATGTTTTGCGATCTATTATTTGTAATAATTTATCATTTGGAATTACTACTAATGTATCTACTTTTCCTTTTAAACTTTCTATTCCGCGTTCTGCTTGTGAAAGTCTTTTCTTTCCTTCAAATGTAAATGGTTTTGTAACAACACCTATTGTTAAAATTCCCATTTCTTTTGCTGCAGCTGCTACAATTGGTGCTGCACCTGTTCCTGTTCCTCCACCCATTCCGGCAGTAACAAATACCATATCAGCTCCGCGTAATGCTTCAGCAATGTCAGATTTGCTTTCTTCTGCTGATTGAGCTCCAATATCTGGATTAGCACCAGCACCTAATCCTCTTGTTATTTTTTCTCCTATTTGAATTTTTGTTGCTGCTTTAGATAATATTAAAGCTTGTCTATCTGTATTAACAGCAATAAATTCTACTCCTTTAATTCCAGAATCAACCATTCTGTTTACTGCATTATTTCCTGCTCCACCTACTCCAATTACTTTTATAGTAGCTGTTCCATCTAACATTACGTTTTCCTCTATGTCCATCATAAAGTTTATTCCTCCTTGATTTATATATATTTTTTAAAATTAATAACAAAAATTAAGAATAGAAAAATTCTTTAATTCTATCAATTACTTTTCTAAATCCATTTTCTTCTGATTTTGTACCAATATTACTAGATACTGTTTTGGCAAATGGTCTTCCTGCAATATATCTTACAAGTGCAAATGCGGTTCTGTAAGCAGGTCTTACTGTACTTATTAATCTTCCAGTTGCAAACTTAACTGGTATATTTAATATTATTTTTCCTGCTACATCGCTTTTATTAATATTAGTAATTCCTTGGCCTGTAAGTACTACATTGTTAACTCTAGATTTTATTCCATTTGTTGTAATATCTTTATTTACTAAAGAAAATATTTCTTCTATTCTGGCTTCTATAATTTCTATTAATTCTGAGCTTTTAATAGATTGATTTTTCTTTTCACCTTTATATGTATTTAAAATAATAGAATTGTCATTATCAATAAAAGAACGCATTGCTAATCCATATTGCTTTTTTAGTTTGTCTGCTTCTTCTTCTGATATATCTAATACTAATTCAATATCTTTTGTAATGTTATCTCCACCAAGTGGAATTGTATTAGCATAAATAAAGCTATTACCTTCAAATATACCAATATCTGTATTTCCGGCTCCAATATCTAATAACATAATATTGTCATTTAATTCGTTATTATCTAATACTAAATTACGTTCTGCTAAACAAGTTGGAACAATTCCATCTATTTCTATTTCTGCTTTTTTAAAAATAGAGTTTAGTTGTCTAATATATTCTTTATCTCCTAATATTATTTGCGCTTCTAAAGTAAAATTTGATGCTAAATGTCCAACTGGATCTGATACTACTTTACCATCTTCTAATCTAAATTTATCTGGAACAATATCTATAATTGTTCTTCCCTCTGGAATATCAATATCTTTTACTTGCATAATACTGTTTCCTACATCTTTTACTGATATTCCTGCAAATTTATCTTTAGCATCTCTAGTAACACTATTTTGTACAATGGTAATATACTTGCCTGGAATAGTTACATAAGCAGAATTAATTTTTAAATTTATTTCGTCTTCTGCTTGATTAATTGTTGCTTGGATTGCTTCTGCAATTTTATCTTCGTTTACAATTTTTGTTTTTTGCAAGCCATTACATTCTTTACTAGTGCTACAGAGTATTTCAATCTGATTGAAATTGTTGACTTCTCCAACCACAGTGCTTACCTTAGAAGTACCAATGTCAATCCCTACAATTATATCACCTATAGCCAAGACTGATTCCTCCATTTTTTGCTTCTTTATTTTCCTACTAAGAATATTATATTTTTTTAAAAAAGTCAATACTATTCGTTATATTTTTGTAATATTTTCGTAATGTTTTTGTAACATTTAAGATGTATTATTTTTTTATTTCTTTAACATCTTTTTTCTTATTATTAGTCCATTTTTCTATGTAATATCTTCTTATTATAGAAAGATTAGTAAACATTCTTCCTACAAAAACTACAATTGCTGCTAAATATATATCTACGTTTAATTTTTGACCTAAATATGTAAGTAATATTGATAAAATTGCATTTCCAAAAAAACCTGAAACAAAAATTTTTAAATCAAAATTACCTTTTACGACCGATGTAATACCACCAAATACAGAATCTAGTGCAGCTACAATTGCTATTGCTAAATATCCTGAATAAGAATAAGGAATTATTGGTGCAATAGTACCTAATAATACACCTAATAAACAACCAATTATTATAGCAATAAATATCATATAAATTCCCCCTTTTCTATTCACTTTTATTTATCTTTTGCATATTCTAATTTCATTTCTCCATTATATGGTAAAATTTCTATATTTTTATCTTTATCTAATGATATATCTATTCTTTTGTTATATTTATTTATAAATCCATCTGTGGATTTTAAATTACTTTCTAATAATGTTTGATTTCCAATTGCTTTAATTACATATGGAGAATAAATATGAGTGCGACTATTTGCATTTATTAAAATAGCATCTCCTGTTGGTGCAGCTAAGTCAGTTGTGTTTATAACTCTTTGGTCATTTATTGAAATTGCTTCCGCTTCTCCATATATTAAACTATTTATTAACTCTAATAACATATCATATGTTACATTAGCTTCTTCAGTATCTTTTAATGTAATAATAATTCCTTCACCTTTTACAGCGCTTTTTCCTAAAATCATATTAGACTGTTGAAGTTCTTCTTTTAACAATTCTGATGCTTCTTGATTTGTCTCTATTTTTGATTGATATTCATCTATTTTTGCTATTGTATCTTGATATTTTGCATCTAATTCTTCGTATTTGTTTTTCCAACTTGTTATTTCTGCTCTTAATTCAGATTCTCTCATATTTTCTATTGCTGTAATATCTGTTTGTTTAATTGTCTTAAATTGAATAAACATTACATAGACTAAGATAAAGCACATTATTCCAATTATAATTGTCATTGTAATTTTTCCTTTTTTCAAGTTTTGTAGCACCTCTTTTCTTAATCTGTTACTGGCTGAATATATTTTGGATTATATACGCCTGTATATTTTGGTATTTCTATATTATTTGATTTATTCATGCTAAATCCTACATAAGGTTTTATATAATAATCAATATAACTTCCTAATCTATCTACTGCATTTAATGTGTCTTGATTTCCTATTGCTTTAATTATATATGGAGAATTTAATCTTTTATTATTTACTTGTATAACTGTTCCTATACAAGTAATAGGAGTATTAAATAAAATTCTTTCTCCATTTATTGATATAGCTTCTGCACCAGAATTTTTTAACTCATTAACAATCATTCTTAAATCTTCGTCATGTACAATATATGTATTAACAGAAGAACTTAACGAGTCCCTTAATGAATCTAATGTAACATTTGGATTATCTTTTAGTGTTATAATAACACCTTCTCCTGTTACATCTGTTAATCCTAATAATGTATTATTTAGTTTTATTTCTTCTTCTATTTGTGCTGAATCAGAAGTATTTTGTGTTGCTTGTTCTCTAACTTTTTCAAGCTTTTCTTCTGCTTTTTCTAGCTCATTATATAAATTATCGTATTTTTCTTTTAATCTTAGTACTTCATCTCTTAATTCATTTTCTTGAAAAGATACTTCTGAAGGAGAACCTATATTTTTTATTGTTTTTAATTGCATACATATTGAAAAAGTTAAAATTATACATACTATTCCTAAAATAACAGCTATTTTATTTTTTGACATATTTCTCCTCCTTTTAATACTATAGAGTTTATTATACTACGTTTTTTTTTATTAACGCAATAGTATTTTTTTATTTTACAAAATATTCACAAAATATTAATATTTTATTATACTTTTTCTCTAAAATATACAGAGTCCATTCCTTTATTTAAGAACAGTTCTCCTTCTATATCTTTTTCTCTTTCTAACATTGTTTTTATCCATAGCATTTTGGTACTTAAGTCTTTTTCATCTCCAAAATATACTATTTTTTTGTCTTCGTCTAAATATAGTATAAAATCATTCTTTTCTTTAATATCTATTTGTTTAATATTTTGATAAACATCATTACTTTTAGCTGATTCTAATACACTAAGTACTATCTCTAATTTTTCTAAATCTTCACTTTCTAAACGATTTCCTTCTTTTATATTCTCCTGTTTTGTTGAAATTCCTTTTAAAATAGGAGCATTTTCTAACTTTTTGTCACTTATTTCTAACATATATCCTTGATTATTTAAATACACATAACTATTTGCATATTGTAATTGAAGTGTAGCTGTTCTTTCTTCTACTTTTATATCTATGGTATTAGGTAATTTTCTAGATACTATAACTGAATCTATATATGGATTTTCCTTTATATTGTTTATAACTTCTTTCTTCTTGATTTTAAAAATATTTTCACCTATTTGTATTTGTGACAGGCTTTTGATTTGTTCTATACTAATTTTACTATTTCCCGTTACATCTACATTAATAATATTAAATAGTGGGGATAATAAAAGATATGTAATAGAACCTGCTAAAAGCATTAATAAAATTAACCATTTCAAAATAGCTAATATTATTTTTTTCTTTTTTAAGGCTTTTTCTTGTTTAGGAATTAATTTTTTAGTTTTATTTGTTTTATTTGTTTGTTTACTAGTTTTATTTTCTTTTTTTCTCTTTTTTGTCTCGTTATTTTTGTTACTATGGTTGTTTTTCTTTTTTTCTTTCTTATTTGATTTTTCTTGCTTTTCCTTATTATTTATAGGAATTCCAATTACAATTTCTTCCTCAAAATTATATGCTTCTTCTAATTTATTTGATGATTTTTTTTCTTTTATATCTTTTTTAGGGGATTTTTTATTTTTTTTGTTTTCTATTTTCTTTTTATCCCTTTTTTGTTCTTTCTTATTTTTTTCTTCTGCTTGTCCTAAATAATATAAGTCCACATCTGAAGCTTTTTTATTTCTTTTTCCCATCTCATCACCTACTTTTATTCTAGGGTAAAATATTATTTTACCCTAGAAATTTATTTATCCTTCTACTATCTTTATAGAAGCTCCTAAGTTTCTTAATTTTTGATCTAAATTTTCATATCCTCTTAAGATATATGCTATATTTTCTACTTTAGTTCTTCCTTTTGCAACTAATCCTGCTGTTACCAATGCTGCCCCTCCTCTTAAATCGGTAGATTTTACTGTGGCACCAGATAATCTTCTTACTCCTTTTATTACCGCTGTTTTACCTTCTATTGTTATTTTAGCTCCCATTCTTTTTAATTCACTCACATATTTGTAACGATTTTCAAAAATATTTTCTATAATAACAGAGGTTCCTTTAGATACTGTAAGCATTGCTCCAAAGACAGATTGCATATCGGTTGGAAATCCCGGATATGGCATTGTTTTTATATCTACACCTTTTAATTTTTTAGGTCCTACCAATAAAATATTATTTTCATTTATTTCGATATTGCAACCACATTCTTCCAATTTTGATAATATAGGAGTTATGTTTTCTGGTATAACATCTTTAACATAAATCTTTCCTCCCGTTATAGCTCCCATACATAAAAATGTTCCTGCTTCAATACGATCTGGCATAATTTTATAACTAACATCATTTAAGCTTTGTACTCCAGTTATTTTAATTAATTTAGTACCAGCTCCTTCAATTTTTGCTCCCATTTGATTTAACATCATAGCTAAATCTACTATTTCTGGCTCCATTGCTGCATTTGTAATAATTGTTTCCCCTTCTGCAAATACTGATGCAAGTATTGCATTTTCTGTTGCACCAACACTTGGAAAATCAAAATCTATTTTTGCACCTATTATTTTATCACATTTACACCTAATATATCCAGAGTCTTCTTCAATATTTATTCCTAATTTTTTAAAAGCTGATAAATGTAAATCAATTGGTCTTGCTCCAATGTCGCATCCTCCTGGATAAGAAAATACTGCTTCTTTAAATCTTCCAATTATAGCTCCTGCTAAAACTACAGTTGACCTCATCTCTCGCATTAAATGTTCTGGTATTTCATGCTTATTCATATCTTTTGAATCTATTTCTATTTTACCATTATTTTTATTTACTTTACAACCTAAATTTTTTAATATTTCTAATGTTATTCTTGTATCATGAATATCTGGTACATGATATAATTTTGTTTTCTTTCCACTTAAGATACTTGCCGCAATAATTGGTAAAGATGCATTTTTAGATCCCGATATTATTACTTCACCTTCTAGCTTATTTCCTCCTTCTATTATGTAACTTAACATGCTATTCACCCCTTTTTTATTTATGCTATATTTTATGTAACGTTTCCATAATTTGTGAATGTGCATATTAATAGTTTTAATACTTTTGAAAACTACAAAAAAAGAATGCCTTTTAAAGGCACTCTTTTTATACTCCTATGTATGCATAGTCGTATTCACCCGAAGAAACATATAACATTTTCTCACTAGGTTCTTGGTAAGATGTTACCACGCCCAGTGCATTTTTATAATCTTTATTTGATTTTGGCATATCAATAAAATAAAATGTCATGTGTCTTATGGGATTAATCATTGATGGATAATACACATCAACTATTCCGTTTCTGATGTTGTAATCTCCAGCATTTTTTCCAAAAGTTATCAATGCATTTATAGCATCTCCATTTAGTAGTGTATTACCGAGCTCATTGTGCTCTTTTGTTTTCCGAATCCAGTCTGAAAATGCTTCTAGTGGATCCTGTGTTTTAGAAAGATTGATTTTATTTGCTTGTTTCATAATGTTCTCCTTTCTAATGACATAAGTGTACTTACGTATTATTATTGTATCATTTTACTTTACATAAGTCAATATCTGAATGATTATTTTAGTATTTCTAATGATCTTATTATATGTTGTTTAAAATTTTTAGTAATTACTATAAATTATTATTCTTTAATATACTTTTTATTTTTTCAATATTATCTATTGTTTCTTTATATCCTTTTTCATAACAATAATCAATCTTATTTATTCCTAATAAGTTTACATTCCCACATTTAATTCCTAAGGAATAATCACTATTCTTTATAGAATCTTTTATTAAATTATCAAAAATTACATCTAGTGATCTAAATGCTATAGAATATGCACTTCTTAGTTTATTGTTATTTTCTCTTACAAATCTTACGCTTATTACTTTATCACATCCTAGTTTTCTTACTTCTTCAGTTGGTAAATTATTAAATACACCACCATCTACAAATTTATGTTGATTATAAGAACATGTTGTATATATTCCTGGAAAAGAACAACTAGCTCTTACTGCTTTTGCTATTTCTACATCTTTTATGTAATATTCTTCGTTTTTATTGTTATTTGTAAATACATATTCTTTTTCTTCTAAAATGTCTGTAGTTGGTATTGCTATTTTAATTTTCAAATCACTAATATATTTAACTTTTTTGTATTTTGCTACTTCTTGAAAAGCTGCTTCTATTGGATAAGATGATAATAATCCATCTAGTTTAAATCCTTTTTCCTTTTTTACGGTTCCTACTAAAGATTTAGGATTTGCACCTATAATATCTTTTGCAAAATATTTAAATATCCTAAGCATTTCATCTGTTGTATATCCCATTGCATATAATGTAGCAACAATACTTCCAATACTTGTTCCTCCAATTGCATCAAAGTATATTCCATTTTCTTCTAATGCTTTTATTACACCTATATGAGCTGCTCCTCTTACTCCTCCTCCTGATAATGCAAGACCTAATTTCATTTATTTCTCTCCTATCTTTTAATTAAACTTTATCTTCTTACAACTAATTTATCTACTTTTGATTTTATATATTTTTCTAATTTTTCCATAAATTCTTCAGGCATAATTTCTTTTTTAGCTACCAAATCTAGGCCTTTTTCCCAACTTGCTGTTAATTTTGGATTTAACATATCTGGCATAGATTTATATACAGTATCATATACTATTTCTCCAAATTCTGTTGGAGTAATAATTTGAGTTTTACTATTAATATCAATATATTTTATTTTTTCTAGTTTTTTTATAATTTCTGCTCTTGTTGCACTTGTACCAATTCCGGCTCCTTTGATTTGCTCTCTTAATTCTTCTTCCTCTATTAATTTTCCTGCATTCTCCATTGCTAAAATAATTGAACCTGAATTATATCTGCTAGGAGGGCTTGTTTCAGAATCTTTTGTTTCATATTGTAATACATTTACTTCTTGCCCTTTTTTCAAGTCTTTTAATATGTTCAAATTTTCTGTATTTTCTTCTTTATTATCCACATTTTCTGTTTTTTCTGTGGATTTTTCTCCTTGTGATTTAGATTTTAGTATTTCTAAATATCCTAAACTAATACATACTTTTCCACTACAATTAAATATTTCTTTTTCCACTAATACGGTAACTGATACTTTATTAAATTCAGCTGGTGGATAAAAAATTGCTAAAAAACGTTTTACAATTAGCTTATATATATTTTTTTGTAAATCTGATAATTTATCTAAATTTTCAAAACCTTGTCCTGTTGGAATTATTGCATAATGATCTGTAATTTTACTGTCATTTACGTACTTTGTTTTTATTAGATTTGTACTATATTTTTCTTGTATCATCTTTTTTAAAAAATTTTGTATTTCCTCATCTTTGTATCCTTTTACCAGTCCATTTAAATTTTTACCTATTTCTTTTGCAACAGCAGTAGAAAGTACTCTTGCATCAGTTCTTGGATAGGTTACTAATTTTTTTTCGTATAAACTTTGTATTATTTCTAATGTTTCATCTGGTTTTATTTTAAATCTTTTTGTACATTCATTTTGTATTTCTGCTAAATTAAAAAGTAATGGAGCATTTTCTTTTTGTTTTGTTTTCTTTATTTCTTTAATTATTGCTTTTTTATCTTTTAATGAGATAATAAAATTTCTTGCATCCTCTAAATTTTTAAATCCAGAATCATTATATAGTTTAGGTGATTGATACATTTTAGATTCTTCTGTTACCTTCCACTCTGCTGTAAAAGATGAATTTTCTTCTCCAAATGAGCCTAAAATTTTATAATATGTTGTTTTAACAAAATTTCTTATTTCTCTTTCTCTTGAAACAATCATTCCTAAAACACATGTCATAACACGTCCAACTGAAATAGAAACTTTATCTAAATTTAAGTTAGCACTTATTCTTCTTCCAAAAATTATAGAAAGTAATCTAGAAAAGTTAATTCCTATCAAATAATCTTCTTTTGCTCTTAAGTAGGCACTATCTGATAAACTATCATATTCTGATAAATCTTTTGCTTCTTTAATACCTCTTAAAATTTCTTCTTCTGTTTGCGAATCTATCCATACACGCTTTCTTTGCTTTCCAGATACCCCTATCATTTGTTCTACTAATCTATATATATATTCACCTTCTCTTCCTGAGTCAGTACAAACATATATACATGTTACATCTTCTCTTTTTAACAGTGATTTTATAATATTAAATTGTTTTTCTACGTTTGAAATAACTTCATATTTATATTCTTTTGGTAAGAAAGGTAATGTATCTAATCTCCAAAATTTTAGTTTTTCATCGTATTTTTCTGGATAGGACATTGTAACCAAATGTCCTACACACCATGTTACAATCCAATCTTCAGATTCTAAAAATCCATCTTTTCTTATTCCATTTATTTTTAAAACTTTTGCAAACTCCATCGCAACAGATGGCTTTTCTGTTATTAAAATACTTTTTGACATTTGTACATCCTTCTTAAACTCATTATTTAAAAGAATTATATCGTAAGTAAATTGCTTTTACAAGTAATTTTTATTATTATTTAAAAACAAAAGAACCCAATTATTTGAGTTCTTTAAAATTTTATTTAACCATATTTTTTTCTGCTTGTTCAATCATTTTCTTTACCATTTGTCCACCTATAGGACCACCTTCTTCTCCATTTTGTTTTGATGATAAATTACCTTTAT
Source organism: uncultured Clostridia bacterium (assembly GCA_963558405.1). GTDB lineage: Bacteria > Bacillota > Clostridia > TANB77 > CAG-508 > CAKNOI01. The sequence continues at coordinate 77,362 of CAUWGC010000004.1, read as the reverse complement.
AATGATCATTATTTTCTTTTACAAATTGCATTCTTCCTATTTCTTGGGCACATTCTAATTTAAATTTTGTTAATGCTTCCCTAGCCTCTGGAATTATTGTTTTTTTTGGATTTGACATTTTTATTTCCTCCTTTTTAAAATTTTACTATTATTATGTAAAATTCTTTTAAATATATTCTAGAAATTTTTAGAAAAAAATAAAGCATTGGATATTCTCCTATGCTTTATTTACATTATTTGTATAAATAGTTTTGTGGGTTAACTGGATTTCCATTAATTCTAACTTCTAGGTGTAAATGATTTCCTGTAGAATTTCCTGTAGTTCCAACCGCTCCTATAACTTCTCCTTCTTGAACTTCTTGTCCCTTACTAACATATAATGAATTACAATGTGCATACCATGTTTCTACACCATTTCCATGTGATACTTTAATACATTTTCCATATGCTCCATTCCAACCTGCAAAAGTTACAGTTCCACTTGTTACTACTTTAATTGGTGTTCCCTTAGGAGCTGCTATATCTAATCCTGTATGTGCTCCACTTCTAATTCTACTTATACTTGCATATCTTGATGTAATAGTACCTGTTATTGGTTGTACTGCTAAGTATATACCATTTACTGTTCTTTCTTCTTTTTCCTTTTTTTCTTCTACCATATCTGTAATTTGTTCATTTAAGCTTGTTTTTGCTACTTCTATATTTTCAATTGAATTTAATTCTTCCGGATTTTTAGTATATGTTTGTGAAATAGCAATATCTAATTCTAAATCTTTATTATATTCATTTTTTAACTCTTCTACTATGGTTTGTGCTTCTTGCATGCTGTCTACATATGCTTTTGTTTCATCATTTAGTGTAACAGCATACATAACATATGTTTTTACAGCTTTATCTTGAATTGCTGTAAATATTTCTTCTTCGTTTGTTTCTTTTAATCCATTTACAAATTTAAACGAATACTCTGGTTTAACATTTATTTCTGTATATGCAACATTTGCTTCTTTATTTTGTAATATTTCATTTTCTATTTTTTCTTCAAATTCATTTTTATTTGTAATGTATCCTACTTCTTGTCCAGAAATAGTCACTTTATATACTGGCTTATATTTTATTAAAACAATCGCGATAATAATAATTGCTCCAAATGCCACAACGTTTAACATCCTTAGGACTTCTTTTGTATAATGTTTTATTTTTTTATTTAAAATAAAAATACACACTCCTTTTTTTACGCGACATCTTTTTAATTATACTATATATTATAAGCAATTTCAAGTTATGTATACTCAATTTAGGCATTTTATCTATTTTTTTCTAGTTATGCTTACTATTTTTACTAATTTTTCATATATTTTCCTTTTAATATCTCTATTTTACTCGTTTTTTCTAGCTTTTATCATCAAAAAAAGCATGTTAATTTTGTTTAACATACTTTCATTATTAATTTCTCTATATTCTTAAATTAATATATATTTAATTTGTCTTTGTTGGTATTCTTAGTACCACTTCAGTTCCTTTTCCTGATACACTTTTAATATCAATACTTCCATGATTTCTATCCATAATTTCTTTTGCAATTGAAAGACCTAATCCCGTTCCTCCCATTTCTCTTGTACGTGCCTTATCTACTCTATAAAATCTTTCAAATATACGTGGTAAATCTTCTTGCGGAATTCCAATTCCATTGTCTATAATTTTGATGTATGCATCGTTATATACAAATCCAACATAAATCTTTATAGTTCCTTCTTGTTTTGTATATTTTATACTATTAGAAAGAATATTTAAAATAACACGTTCTATACCAAATTTATCTGCATAAACTAATGGAACATTTGCAGTTACTAAACATTCTACATTATGCTTTTTTTGTTCTATTTGAATCTGTAATTTTTCAACACAACGTTTTGCAAGTTCTCCTAAATCAAATTCAACTGGATCTGTTTTTACCCTATTTGTATCGTATCTAGAAAGAGTAAGTAAATCTGTTACCAAATCTGCCATTCTTTTTGCTTCTGTTGCAATTACTTTCATAAACTTATCTTGCATTTGTTTATCATATTCTGATTCTAATAAAGTATCTGCATATCCCATAATAGAGGTAATTGGTGTTTTTAATTCATGAGATACATTAGCTACAAATTCTTTTCTCATATTGTCTAATTTAACATGTTCTGTAATATCTTGAATTAATACAATAACACCTGCTGGTCTATCATTTTCATCTTTAAATGGAGCAAAGAATAAATTCATATATTTTTCTCCAACGTTTATTCTTTGTTCAGATGATGTCCAATTCTCTAAATATATAATTTTCTCCAAATTTACATCTATTTGTAATTTACTAAATATTGATGTAAAGTTTTTTTCTGTTTCTGTTATTTGTAATAATGTTTCTGCTGCAGGATTTATATGAATTATCTCCCCTTCTTTGTTAAAAGCTATAATTCCATCCGTCATATGTAATAATATTGCTTCTATTTGCTTTTTTTGTCTTGTTACTTCATTTAAATTTTCTTTTAATTCTGCATTAATTACTTCAAAAGCAGATACAAATTCATCAACATCATTTTTCTTTTTATTCTTTTCTACATCTTTTTTTTCTGTAACATTTTGTGCACCTTGTATTAGTTTAGTAATTGGAGAAATCATATATTTAGAAGTAAAAATTCCTATTACAATACAAATAGCTGCAAATGTAATAATTGCTATCATTATTATATATTTCATTTGTTCTATATTGGTATTTATAATTGTCTCCCATTCTTGTTGTGTTTTTACAGTATGTTCTACAAGACTTAAGTCCATTTTTTGTAAATTAAAAATCACAACAGCACCCAATAAAGAAAGAATTAAAATTCCAGTTACAGCAAAAATTAATACAATTTTTATTTGTACATTTTTTAACATATCATTTACGCTTCTTTTCTTTTTATTTTTCTGAAATATAATAGCCTACATTTCTTTTTGTAATTAATATTTTAGGATTTCCTGTATCTTGTTCTATTTTCTCACGGATTCTTCTAACAGTAACATCTACAGTACGAATATCTCCGTAATATTCATATCCCCATACTTTTTCTAATAATATTTCTCTTGTTATTACTTGTCCTGGTTGAGAAGCTAAATATTTTAACACTTCAAATTCTCTAAAAGTAAGTTCTACTATTTGTCCTCTTACCCTTACCTCAAATTTATCTAAATCTAAACTTAAATCTCCTACTTTAATTTTATTAGTAACTTTAGGCTCCTCTTTTACCTTTTCTTCTTCCTCTACAACAGGTACAATATTTTCTGCTTTTCTTAAATTAGCTTTAATTCTTGCCATTAATTCTCTTACACTAAAAGGTTTTGTAATATAGTCATCTGCTCCTAATTCTAAACCTAGTATTTTATCTATTTCCTCATCTTTTGCAGAAAGCATTAATATAGGCACATTTAATGTATGACGTATTCTTTTACATACAGAAAGACCATCCATTTTTGGAAGCATAATATCTAATAAAATTAAATCAGGTTTTTCTTTTAAAGCAATCTCTACAGCTGTTACACCATCATTTGCTTCTAAAGTATTATATCCTTCTTTTTGAAGATTATATACTAAAATATCTACAATAGGTGCCTCATCATCTACTATTAATATTGTCTTTTTTTCCTCTACATTATTGTTTGTATTATCCACCTTTGCTCCACCTTTCTTTTAAAAAGTGCTTCTCCATAAAAGTACATTTTTAATATATAAAATAATATCATAATAAGTTTAAGAATACAAGTTCTAATTTTAATATTATGCTTAAACTTAAAGTGCGTTGTATAATCAAAGTCTGTCGATTTTTTCCTATACAATAAGAAAGGACAGATAATTTTTATATTTATTTTAAAAAATAATAAAATTATCCATCCTTTTATAAAATTACATTATCACTTCTATATTATAAATACCATTATTATCTTGTAAACATATTTTTTTCTCTTCTATTTCTTCTCCGTTTAATATAAATTTGTCTACTCCTGTATTTTTGTTTTTTGGATTTTTTACTTTTATATTATAAATACTGCTACCATATTTATAATGTATTTGATATTCTTTCCAATCTTTTGGTATGCATGGATTTACACTTAAAATTCGTTTTTCTATTTTAAATCCTAAAATATATTCTATCCCTGCTTTATAATACCAACTTGCAGAACCTGTATACCACGTCCATCCTCCTCTTCCTGCTAAATAATTACTACTATATATATCTGCTGCTATTACATATGGTTCTACTTTATATTTTTTTGCTGATTCTTTTGTTCTGGCATGTTCTATTGGATTAATCATTTTAAAATAATTAGTTGCTTTATCACCAAACCCTAGTAATGCTTCTGCAATAATGGTCCATGTTGCAGCATGTGTATATTGACCACCATTTTCTCTAACACCTGGTAAATATCCTTTAATATAACCTGGTTCTAATTTTCCTTTTTCAAAAGGCGGATCTAGTAATTTTATTAATCCATGTTCATTATCAACTAAATGATTTTCTAAACTTTCCATAGAAATATATTTTTTATCATTATCCCCTGCACCTGAAATAACGGACCATGTTTGTGATATATTATCTATTCTACATTCTTCATTTTCTATACTTCCTAATGCTTCTCCACTATCCATATATGCCCTTTTATACCATCTTCCATCCCATGCACTTGTATTTAATGCTTTTTTTAGTTTATCTTTTACTTCTTCATATTTTATTACAAGTTCTTCTTCATTTTTTTCTTTTGCTATTGGAATTATTTTTTGAAGTACATCATATAAAAAGAATCCAAGCCATACACTTTCTCCCTTTCCTTTGTTTCCAACTGTACTCATTCCGTCATTCCAGTCTCCAGTTCCTATTTTAGGAAGTCCATGTTCTCCAAAAGAAAAACTACGATTTATTGCTTTTTTACAATGTTCCCAAATGCTTTCTTTTTCTTCTGTTTTAGGGTAATAATCATATCTTTCTTCTTCTCCATCTTTTAATATATCTCCTGTAAGATAGGATGTTTTTTCATCTAAAATTGACATATCCCCTGTAAAAGAAATATATTCTGCCACAGTATAAGGAAGCCATAGTAAATCATCCGAAAATTTAGTTCTTATTCCTCGTCCTGTGTCTTCATGCCACCAATGAAGTACATCTCCTTCTTTAAATTGATGCTCACTTGCTAGCAATATTTGATTTTTCATAAATTCTGTAGATAAATATTTTAATCCTAATGTGTCTTGAAGTTGATCACGAAATCCAAATGCTCCTCCTGATTGATAAAATCCTGATTTTGCCCATAATCTTCCTGCAATTGCTTGATATGTGCTCCAACCGTTTAGCATAATATTAATAGTTTCTATTGGTGTTTCTACTTGTAATGTTCCTAGTAGATTATTCCAATAATTTTTTGTTTCTTCCAATTTTCTTTTATTATTTGAAATATTAGTATATTGGTATGCTTTATCTTGGATTTCTATCAAGCTTTTTCCTGTTCCTATAATAAAACTAATATCTTTTTCTTCAAAACTTTCTAATGTTATTGATATTTGAATTGCAATTATACTATCTCTTCCTAAAGCATTTTCATTATCCAATGCTACACAATTTAATCCATGTGGATTTGAAATTCCGCCTTCTCCCATAAAGAAGTTTTTATTCCCTGTATAAGACGATATTTTTTCACTACTTGATATATAACATATTTGATCTTTAAAAGTTTCATTTCCTAAATTTTTTGCATAAATCAAATTTGCATTTTCTTTCCAAGTTATATTTATCTTTCCATTTGATTTTAATTCATCTTCATCTAAAACAGGTTTTATATAATATATTAACTTTAAATTTCTTCTTTCTGGTAAATGATTTTTTAATGTAACTATATTAATTTTTACATTTTCGTCTATTGGAACAAATGTATTTAGCTCTTGATTTAATCCATTACATTCATGAACATATTTACTATATCCAAATCCAAATGTAGCATAATAATCATTTTTATCTGGTTTTCCATTAGCTTGTAAAGACCAACTTTGACCTTTTTCTTTATCTTTTAAATATATAATTTCAGAAGGTATATCTTCTACAGGCATATTTGACCAAGCAGTTAATCTATATAGTCTACTATTGTTACTCCAGGTAAAGCCTCCACCACTTTCTGTAACTAAACTTCCAAAATTTTTGTTAGCTAATATATGACTCCATACTGTAGGTAGCTTTTCATTTTCATTAACACGAATAAAGAATTCTTTTCCATCTTCTGAAAATCCACCATATTCATTATCATATTTCATTTTTTTATTTTTCCATATTTCACCTAAAACATTTTCTTCTATCACAATAGGAAGTTTATTTTCTTCTAGTCCAATATTTTTTCTTTTTTCAATATATTCTTCTATTTTATCTCTAATTTGCGATTTTAAATTTCCTAAATGACTATCTATAATAAAATTTGCTCTAAATTCTATTGCTTCCTTATTTTCTATTTCTTTTGCTTGAATTATAAATATTCCACCATGTTGATTTCTCATATATGCTAAATGACCATTAGCAATTACACCTTCTATTCCTTCTCTTACGTATTCTTCATAAGCTTTTTTTTCTTCATTTAAAATAACAAAATCAATATAAATATTTTTAATTCTATAGTACTCGTATGCTTTTAAAGTTTCTTTTAAAACGTCTATATCTCCTATATCTTTTATCTTTAAAAGTAAAATTGGTAAATCCCCAGATATACCGTATTTCCACAATTCACTTTGTGGATAATTTTTTATTGGCAATGTTTTACTATTTAAAGCTTTTAATTCGTTTGGAAACATAATAAAGTTAAGCATTTGTTGATAAGTTTCTATTTGTTTTCCTTTTAATCCTAAATATCTATTTTCCGCTTCTATTTTGGCTTTTGATAATTCTAGTTCATTTTCTATACTTTCTTCTGATCTAAATTTTTGTAAATTAGATATTGCAGTTGCTTTTTCTTCTGAAATACTTAAAATTAGATTTAAATATACAGTTTCTCCTGGTTTTATTTTTATTGTCTTTTTTAAGCAGATTGCTGGGTCTGTAACAAATCCTACACTTCTAGAAAAAGGTTTTGAGTTTGCTATCATTTGTGGTAATCCTAAATTTCCTCTACCTATTATTTTTTCTTTATCTATTTCGTATTCTAGTTCTCCTATTGTTTCTTTTGTTGTATAAAGTGTTGTTGCCAAATATACTTGCTTTTCTTCTTTTGTCCTTGTTTTTCTTTTTGTAAGTATCATTTCAAGTTTAGGATCATAATCAAAGGTTAAAAATAAATTATTAAATGCCATATGTGAATAGTCCGCTTCTAATCTAGATAATATTGGTTCAAAGTAGCTTGTAATTTCTAATGTTTCTTCTCCATTTCCTACGTTTTTCACTGATAACCTTCTTATTTCTACGTTTTCATTGGTTGCAGTAAACACTTTTAAGGTAGTTTCCATATCTCCATCTAATCTGGTAAATTTGCTTATATCTGGTGCAAATACAGTTTTTCTTTTATCTGGCTTTGCTAAATATTTCATTTGTCCTGTAGTCCATATTCTTTTAGTTCTAATATTTTTTAAAAAGAAAAATATACCTTGTTCTTTGTCTGCTGTTTGTTTATACCTATTTACACAAATATCTTTATATTTACTATATCCTTCTCCTTTTTCATTTATAACAATTGTATAATCTTCATTTGATACTACATTGCTATTTATAAAATCTAAATCCATTTTAGTAAATATGCGTTCTGAATAGTCTTCGTAATCAGTATATACTAATTTTTGTGGTTTTTCTTTTTTCTCTTTTGTTATAATCATATTTTCTGGCATTCTTTCTTCTAGTAATATATTTACTGCTTGTATAGAACTATTATCAATAAATCTTTTTTGCATTATATTATCTTTAAATAAATTTGTAATTGATACTAATATTAATCCTTGATGATGTGCCATATATGTCTTTATTATTTCTCTTCTTTGTTTTGGCTTTAGACGAGAAGGCGTATAATCTACCGCTTCATAAAATCCATAATTACCTAAAGCTCCTTGTTTTTCTAATTCTTTTATATTTTTTAATACCTCTTTAGGTTCATTATTTATTGCTAAAATACTTCCATACGGTGAGGCTACCATTTCATCTGCTAGTCCTCTTTTTAATCCAAGCCATGGTATTCCAAAAGACTTATACTGATAATTACCGTTTAAATCTTTTAAATTAAATGCAGATTCTGAAATTCCCCAAGGTATTCCAAGTTTTTTACTGTATTCTTGTTGGGAATAAATCATAAATTTACACGATTCATCAAGTAAAGTTCCTTCATAAGTAGGAATAATAATATTTGGCATCAAATATTCAAAAGATGTTCCTGCCCATGAAATAAGTCCTTTATGCTTGTTTAAAACAGTTAAACTTCTACTTAAATTATTCCAGTGTTTAGATGGAATATCTTTTTTACTTATTGCAATTAAACTTGCATTTCTTGCTTCTGAAGCAAGCAAATCATAATAAGAATTTTCTAATTTATTTGTATCCATAGAGAATCCAATAGAAAATAGTCTTGTTTCCTCACTATATAACTTACTAAAGTCTGTATTTTTTATTATCTTTTCTGTTACTTCCAGTATATATTTTATTTGTTCTATTGTTTCTTTTTCCATTTTATCTTTTTTTTCTAATTCTTTAATTAAAAAGCTTTTTAAAGTATATAAATAACTTACAAAATTACCACTATCTACTGTAGAAACATATGATGGTTTTAGTGGTTCTAATGTTTGAATATCATACCAGTTATATAAATGCCCATTCCATTTAGATAATACATCTATCTTTTGTATTATTAAATTTAATAATGATATTGTATCCTTTTGATTTTCAAATCCTAGGTCATAACTACTAATTACAGCTAAAATTCCTAAACCTATATTAGTACTTGAAGTTCTTTTTACTACTTTAGGAATTCTATCATCTTGATAGTTGTCTGGTGGCAAAAAATTATTTTCTTCAACCATATAGTCTTTAAAATACTTCCATGTTCTTTTTGCAATATCTAAAATATATTCTTTTTCTTGTTTATCTAGTTCATCTATTTTTTTAGATAATATTATCTCCTTACTAACATACCACATTATAATAGGTGTAATTGTCCATAAAATTCCTAATATTTCTAAAATAATATAATACCCCTGTAATATCTTAGTACTTGCTATTAAGATAAATATTATACCTAGTAAAATATTTATCCACATTGTTTTGCAGTATGATACTAAATCTGTTTTAGCTTGCTTTTCTGCATCCTCTGCTGTAGTCCATTCTAGCATATTTTGATGTGATATATGTTTTCTATAACAGGTTTTTATAATTGCATTAATACTTACATACGCTTTATATGGAATACATCCAAGATTAATAATTCCTCTAAAAAAACTTGCCTTTAATCCTGTATATATTGGAGAAAATGTTATTTGTGTCTGTTGTCCGTCTTTTTTGAACACAATATAATTAATAGTATCAAGAATCCATGGCATTACTGCAATTACTAATAAAAGTACTAAAATAGGATAAATAAAACTTTTTGTTATTAAACTATTTATTACTAATGTAATAATACTTAAGACTAAAAATATATCTACTGTACTTCGTTTTAAGTTATCCCATATTTTATATTTTGATAATATATTTAATGGATTATAAACTTTATTTTCTTTTTTATCTTTTACATACTTTTTTAGCCATTCTGTAATTTGAAAATCTCCTCTTATCCATCTATGAAGTCTTAGCATAAAACTGTTATATTTAAAAGGAAATCCGTCCAATAACAAAATATCTGTAGCAAGTCCGCATCTTAAGTAACTACCTTCTAATAAATCATGACTTAATACAGTATTTTGAGGAATTGTATTTTCTAATACTTTACTAAAAACCGAAACATCATAAATTCCTTTTCCAGTAAAAATTCCCTCTCCAAAATTATCCCAGTAAAAATCCGAAATAGCATTTGTATATAAATCTGTTCCTCCATATCCCGCAAAAATTTTTGTAAATTTACTTTTTCTACTTGCGTCCATATGAATTCCTATTCTTGGTTGTATTAGTGCATGACCGCCAATAACTACTGTTTGTTCTTTATTTAATACTGGCAAATTTAAAATATGACTCATTGCCCCTATTAACTCTAATCCTGAATTTAAGCTTAACTCTGTATCTGAATCTAAAGTAATTATATATTTTATTTTTGGAATTTTTGCATTTTCATTTTCTTCTAAATATGTTTTTATACTATTATATCTAAAAGGATTTTCTATATTTTGCAAAATATATTCATTAAATTGATTTAATAAACCTCTTTTTCTTTCCCAACCTAAATATTCTTTTTCTCCTGCATTCCATACTCTTTTACGATATATAAAATGAAATTTTGGAAATTCTTTATCCTGATATTTTTCATTTAATTTTTTTACTTCTTCTATTCCTTCTCTAATTATTTTTTCATCAATTTCTTCTTTTTCATTTTTGCTACTAGTACAATCGCCCAATAGTGCTAAATATATATTTTCAGATTCATTTGCTAAATAATATACTTCCAATTTTTTCATTAGTTCTTGTACCTTTTCTTTTGAGTTTACTATAGTAGGAATTACAATAAAAGTTGCATCTTTTTTAGATACTCCTTCTTGCATATCTAATTTAGGAAGAATTTTAGGCTTTACTATTTTCCCTGAAACATATTGAATAATCTGGATAATAGCTTGATTTATCGGAATACACATTAAAACACTTAAAATTATTCCTAAAATTAAATTGTTAGTTTTATAGGTAATATAAACTCCAATACTTATACTAGCTAAAACTGTCAAAACAAAAATTAGAAATGTATAGTATTTTACCTTTGTTTCTTTTTTTCTTACTTTTTTCCCTTTAATTCCTAATGTAAAGTATAATTCATTTATTCCATCTTCTATTAGATAATATCCTATGTGTGTTCTTTTTTGATTTTCTATTGTATTATCTATCTTTTTTTCTTCTATATCTTGTTTTGCTTTTTTTGCTAATTCTACTATTTTCTTAGCAATATAAATTTCTGCCATTTTACTTTTTTTAGCAATTTCTTTAATTTTATTTCTATAATAATTTTTTGTATTATAATCCATTTTTTCGTATACTTCTGCTGGATCATGTTTTAAAATTTCATTTGTTCCATTTACTTCTTCAAATATTTCTGCAAAATTAATTCTCATAAGATCTTTTATGCTTTTAATACAATTTCCTATTAATACTTTTTTAGTAGCAATATCAAAATGCTCTTTTTTTATAATTTCATTTATGCTTGTTCCCATTTGATTTGCCTGTTCTTCCAATATATTAAAAAAAGGAATTGATTTTTTACCATATTTTTTTAATCTATAAGACATATATTCCATAAAAGGATATTTATCTGCATAACACGAAATCTTAGAACGATAGGCAGGAACATTTTGAAAACACAGTTCCTCTTTTTGCTTGTTTTCTACCAATCTTTCTAAAATATTTTCTACACGATATTTTTGTAATTGACTACTATATATTTTTTCACATACAAATCTTATATTTTCTAATAAAGATATTTGAAGAAAAATACTAAGATTCCATATTTCTTCCATACTAAAAGCTTTTTTCCTTTGATAGCTTGTAAGTAAATCTATTAAGGTGTTAGCTTCTATTTTCCCCTCTGTATAAGCAACAATTTCGGAAGAAACTACATATACTCTAGCAAAACCACAGTATGGACCTTCTGCCAATCCCACAAAATTTGTATATTTCTTTTTATTTAAATTTTTTATTATAGTTTTAGCCGTTTCTTCTACCAAATAAAAATTATCTAATATCCATTCACCAGCTGGATGGATTGGAAGTTTTAATTTAACATGTTCATTTAACAATTGATATACTTCTTCTATTACCTCTAAATTTTCTATTACTCTTGGGATAGGATAAGTATCTTTATCTGAATAATCTTTTAAAACATGTTCTGCTGCAAGTTTTTCTAAATAGTTTTCTAGTTGTTTTTTATCTAACATTGTACCTTTAATACTTAATATTCTCTCCATAAAACCCATTTACTCCTTAAAATAATAATTATTTATTTTTAGGTTTAGTTTTTCCTTATTTAGAAATTTTATGCAAGAACAAAAAGAAAAAAGTCATTACTTTATTAAAAGTAATGACTTAAAAATTAAATCCTTTCAACAGGAATTAAATTATGCTTAACAGCAATAAAGTATGTGCTTTCTTGATAGTCTTTAATACTATCTATAAATTGATCTATCCATCTTCCTTCTCTTTCCATCATGATTTTTTCTAAAAAAATCTCCACGTTCTCCTCGTAAATAAGAATCTGGTCGGCAAATTCTTTTGTCTTTCTTTGAACTTGGCTTAAATAGTTCCTTTCTTCTTGGTTAAAATCTGGTATATCAAATACCATTTGATTTTCATCCTGGTCATTTAATATCCCATTTAATAACTTTGAAAGTTTTATATGGTTTTTATAAATTTTCCATATAGGCTCTTCATTTACAACTATTTCCTTTTTTCTCCTCCAAAAGCATATCTTAAACGTTTCAATTGTACGCTGTAAATATGCTTTTACAATTAATTTGTCCCTGGATTCTAAATAGTATAAGTTAGAATCATCTAGCCGGATAATTTCAACCTTTGTTTTGTGCATAATAATTCCTCCTCATTTTTTTATATTAAAGGTAATTTTTATTATATCATTATATATACATTATGTCAATTACTATTGTTCATAAAAATAATCCATTATACCAGTATAAATTCCCCATGCAAGCTTATCTTGATATTCATCTTGAAGTAGTAACTTTTCTTCATTTGGATTTGACAAAAATCCACATTCTACAATTGTAATTGGAATTTCCACATATTTCATAATATATACATTATCTAATTTCATTGCTACTCTTTTATTTTCATTTGAAATTGCCTCATTTAAGTTAGTTTGTATATTTTTAGCAAGTTTTTTACTTTGTTCATTTCCATTTTTATAAAAACACTGCCACCCCCAGTACTGACTTTGCGGTATTTTATTCAAATGAATAGATACAAAAATATCGGCTTGTGATTCATTTCCTATTTTTACACGATTATGAATATCTGATATCTTTTTTTGTTTAATTGTCTTACTATTTAAATCATAAATTGCATTTTCATCTGACCTAGTTAATATAACTTTTGCTCCACTTTGTTCTAATAATTTTTGTAATTTTAATGTTATTTTTAAATTTGTTTGCGCCTCTGTTATTCCATTATTGTTTTGAGCTCCTTCATCTGGTGGTGCTTTTTTATTAACCCAAAAAACTTTTTAAAAATTGAAGATAATTTTTACTGTTTTATCTTCATATACTTCTATTCTTTTTATTAATTTTTTCATTATTTCATTATCAAAATCTTTTGCTGACTTAAAATCTTTTAATATTTTTACTAAATTCTCATCAGATAATCTATTTTTATTTATTTCTTCTAGTATTTCTAGCTCTGCTAAAATTTCTTTTTCTCTTTGCTTTAATATTTGATACTTTTCTTTAAACTCATTTATATCGATATTTTTTTCTAACTTTTTGTTATATAAATTTTTAATATCATTTTCAATTTTCAACTTTAAATTTTGATTTTTTATTAGTTCTTTATACTTTTCATCACTTTTTCTATATTCATCTACTATTTTATTTTTTTCATTATCAATTTTTATATTCTTTATTTTTTCACGTATAGACTTAATTACAATTTCATTTAAAACCTTTTCTGAAATAGTATGCCCTTTATCACATATAGTTGGAAATTTGTAAATCATTCTGCATTTATAATACCAACATTCTTCAGGATTTTCTATTTTTTTATTATGTACTTCTGTTCTTTTTCTGTTTTTATATTGCATTCTTGCACCACAATGTCCACAATACACCAAATCTTTTAAAAAATATTCATATTTTCTTTTAGGCTTATAAAATTTTTTTTCTAACATTTTTTGTACTTCTTCAAATGTTTCTTTGTCTACAATTGCATCATGTGTGTTCTCTTTTAATATCCATTCTTCTCTAGGTGTCTTTTTCACTTTTTTAGTTAGATAATCTGACTCATATTTATTTAATATCAATGCTCCTGTATATGTTGGATCTTTTAAAATTCTACTTATACTATCATTTCTCCATTCGTTTATAGCTACCTTTTGCCCTTTATATTTTTTTGGTGTATCTATTTTTCTTTTTGTTAGCTCTTTTGCAATTTGACCTTGCGAATAACCTTTTAAATACATATTAAAAATCATTTTTATATTGCTAGCTACTTTTTCATCAACAACTATTTTATATTTATCATCTTCACTTTTTTTATATCCATACGGAGTATAGTTTTGAACATATTTTCCTTGTTGTTTCATATCTTTTATTACCGACTTTATTTTTTTAGAAATATCCTGTAAATACGATTGATTTACAATACCACGAAGCATTATAGTATCGTCTATTTCATATCTTTCTCCACTATCAATATAATCATTAACAGAAATAAACCTTATATCATTATCTGGAAAAAATATTTCTGTGTAATATCCAGTTTTATTTTTATCTCTTGTCAGTCTTGATAAATCTTTAACAATTACCATGTTTATATTTTTTCTTAAAATATCTACAATCATTTCATTAAATGCAGGTCTTGAATCTAATATTCCTGACCATCCATTGTCTATGTATTCTTTTACAACATCAAAATTGTTCTTTTTAGCATAATTTAATGTTATATCTCTTTGTGCTACTATGCTATTATTAGGATTATCATCTTCTTTAGATAATCTTAAATAAATTCCCGCTTTGTATATTCTCATTATAATTTACCTATTACATCATATCTATAATTTATATAAATATTGTTTTGTTTATCTATTTCAATATTATATATAAGTTCAGATAATTTTTCTGATGTCCATTCTTCTATATTTGATAACTTTGAAATAATTGTAACTAATTCTTCTTTAGTTATTGCCCCTTTTTCTTCTTTTTGTTTTAGTAAGTTATTAATTTCTGATTTTAATGTATTTCTTCTTTCCACATCACTTTTATAAAATCTTCTATAGTCCTCTTCCTCAATAATGCCATTCGTATAATCTTCATATAAAGAGTTTATTGTCTTTTCTGTTTTTAATAATTTGTCTTCTATACTTTTAATAGCTTTATCTAAAACTTCCGTTGTCTTATTTTTATATTCTCTCATTGTTATTTCTTCAAGTTTTTGATTATTAATAATATGATTAATTTTCTTATTTACACTTTGTACAACTATCTTTTTTAATACTTCTTCTTTTATAGATTTACTTTTTCTTTCACATTCAGCATTTTTTCTTGAATTCATGGAACTAGCACATACAATTATTTTATTTGTAATATTCCCATTCTTATCTCTTTTAATTTTAAGTACCATTTTATTTCCACACTCTTTGCAAAATACTAAACCATTTAACATCCAATTGAATTTTTTATGCCTTACTTTTTTATTTAAGTTTATTTTTGCTTGAACTCTATTAAAAATTTCTTTGTCTATAATTGCCTCGTGTGTATTTAGTACTATTTTCCAATCTTCTCTTGGAATATTTTTAACTTTTTTGGATTTATAGCTTAAATTCATTTTCTTTCCATATTCAGTATTTCCTATATATACTTGACTTTTCAAAATTCTTTTTATGCTATCTGTTCTCCACTTATAGTCATCTCCACTTCTTGAGCCACCATAATCGTAATATCCTGGGCAATATATTTTTTCTTCTTTTAATTTTTTAGCTATTTCTGCTATTGAAATCCCATTATCAAACATATTAAAAATTCTTTTTACTACTAATGCTCTTTCAGGCTCAATCATGAGATGATTTTTATTTTTAGGGTCTTTAATATATCCATAAGGAGCTATTGCAGCTAAGTATAATCCTTTTTCTTTTCTAGCCCATACTCCGCTTCTAACTTTTTTTGATATGTCTTTACTATACCAATCATTTATTAGAGTTTTAAATTGTATCATATCATTATTAGAATTTTTAATATATGTATCTACATTGTCCAGTACTGATATATATCTAATATTATTTTCCAAAAAGTATTTTTCAATAAAATAGTTTGCTTCAAAACTATTTCTTGACAATCTTGATAAATCTTTTGTTATTATAGAATTTATTAAACCTTTTTGGGTATCTTCTAGCATTTTTTGAAATGCTGGTCTGTCAGTATTTAGTCCTGTGTAACCATCATCAATATAAAAATCAATTAACTCAAATTCTTCTCCTAATTCTTCTAATTTATGAGTAATTATACTTCTTTGACTTCCTATACTATCACTTTCTTCTTTATCGCCATCCTCTCTTGATAATCTTAAATATCCTGCTACTTTATATATTGAATTTTGCATATTAGTTGTCCTCCTTTCCGAATAACAACTAATCTTAAACAGCTATTTTGATTATACAAAAAAATTTTATAAAATGCTAACCTACAGAATAGTTATTATTTTACATATTCATCAATTTTTTCTAGTGCATATCTGACTAAAATATTATATATTTCATCACTATTAGCATTTTCTTTTGTACCGAGTTATAACAGTATAATCTTTACCATCAACGGTATAGGTTTCTTTTACATTTTCCATTTAATTTCACTCCCAATTAAAAATATTAGTGTGTTTTAAAAATTATTACTAATAATTTTTTATCTTTAATGTTTAATAAGACTTTTGTTATTCTATAAATAAATGGCGAAATGAAATGTGCTATTTTCCCAAAATTTTTTAATTTTTTTCTTTTTAAGCATAAAAAAAGAAAGTATTTTATTGTACTTTCTTAAACTTAAATATCTTATTTTTTATTTTAGACTATCTAATATGTTTTCATTCTTTAAGCTACTTGTTTAGGCTCTTTTATTTCTTAAACTTCAAAACTTCACCTTTGAGAATATCCTTTAGAATTTTAACAATTACATGTCTTTTCTTTTTTATTAGTCTATTTGTTGTAAATTAATCAATTCATTTTTTCTAAAAGTTAATTTTAATAAACATGGTGATTTTATGCTTAATATTGTATTTTCGTTATAGACAAGTTTAACATTTTCATTTACTATACACCAATTTAATAAAAAGAACTTTATTGAGCCTCCATGACTAATTACTGCAATTCTTTTTCCTTCGTATTCTTTAAGAATTTTATTAAAGAATTTATTCATTCTTTGTCTTGTTTCTTCAGCACTCTCTCCATTAGAAGTTTTAAATTCTCTATCTAATAATTGTTCTTGCGAAGGATCCCTTGTTTTTTTATCTTTCATAAATTCACCCAATTCTTTTAAATTTCCTAGTTTTCTTTCACTTAAGTTACTATCTAAATTAATTGGTAAATTATTAGTATTAGCAATATATTTTGCAGTAGCCTTTGCTCTTGTATAACTACTTGACCAAATAATATCAATATTATTTAACTCAACATTCTCGCTTAGTCTTTTAGCTTGTTCTTCTCCTTCTACAGATAATATTTCTTTTTCATTAATCATTTGAGAATCTTCATTGGTATTTCTAATTCCATTTTCATCAACAGTTTCAGCATGTCTAATTAAATAAATTATAGTTTCTTTCATTCTCAACAACTCCACTCTTTATTTTTTATATATCGAAGTAATATAACTTTTCTTTTTCATTTATATTTTCTAAATATTGAGCTCCAAACTTTTCATAATAATTTTCTAATTCTGTTTTCAAATATAATTTTTTTATATTTCTTTTTCTTGCCTCTTCTAAAATCGCATTATTTAGTATTTTTGAATACCCTTTCCCTCTATATTCTTCTTTAACATACATTGTTGCATACCATGGTAATAAATCTTTTCTTTCATTTCCATCACTTGGAAATATAGATATAAATCCTATTAACTCATTATTGTCCAATAATATCAGTTTGCAATAATATTTATCATTAAATAATCCTTTTATTTTCTCTATCTTTTTTAAAATTTTATTTTTTAATTCTTTCTCACTCAAATTGCTTTTGCCCCATTCTTTTTGAGTGAGTATTGCAACTTCTTCAATGTATTCTTGTCTATCTTTTAAATTATATATTTTTAACATATTATCTCCATTTATAACTATATTTTAATTCAAATCATTATTAATCTTATGTATTGGAAATTTATTCTCTTTTAATATCTGATTTACACATTTCGGTAAAATATTATATTCTTCTATTTTATCTAAATCTAACCATTCATATTGCAAATATTCTTTTCCTTCTTTATTCTTCATAGTATACTCTATTTTTTTATCTTCTTCATTTTCAAACTCTATACTATGTAAAAAATATATTTCATGATATTTCTTATTTTCCATTTCAAAAAAATTTTCAATTGTTGCTACATATCCTATTATCTCTATTTGTTTTCCTAATTCCTCTTTTATTTCTCTTTTTATAGTTTTTTCTGAACTCTCTCCTATTTCTACTCTGCCTCCTGGCAAACAATAATGATCTTTGTGTATATTTTTATGAGCCAATACTTTATTATTGTGTATAATTATTCCTCCAGTTCTTATATTTAGTTTATAATCTTCAACATCTAAAGTTAAATCCATTTCATTCTCCCCTCATTATTTTTTCTTTGCTATAAAATTATATATATTCCAATGTTTCATTTTTCCTAATCCTGTTTTTCCATCTTTCTCGATTTCATTAAATTCTATTATTTCAAATAAATCTTTAAATAAATCTAATACTTGCACTTTAGATAAAAATACCATTTGTTCTTTTATTTCTGCCCATGAATCGTTTAATCCAAAAAAATTTCCCACAAAGTATCCGTTCTTTTAAAATACTGTTTGTTATTTTATTCCAAAGTTCATTAAAACAATCTTTTTTACAAAAAGGAATACTAAAATTAGCAACTAATAAATTATTTTTTTCTAATTCAATATTCTCAAAATCTTGTCTAACAAATCTAAATCTTTTTATCTCTTCTTCATTTAGCTTACTAGATATAAATTTTCCTGTATCTTCTTTATCTATTGATAAAACATTCCAACCATTTTTTATTAAATATATTGTATCTCTGCCGGCTCCACATCCTAAGTCAATAGCATTTGATGGTTTTATCTTCATTTCTATAAATTTCCTTATTATTATATTAGGTAGTGCATTTTCTGTATTTTTATAGTATTTTTTCATATTATTCATAAATTTTATATTCCTTAATATTGCTTTTACTTATCATTTTACTTTATATTATCTAAAATATTGTCATTGTGTGTAAATTCTTTAAGCCACACATTTAAATCTTTTTGTTTTTTAAATATTAAAACTTTATCTTTTGGTATATCTTTTAAATAATCTGCAATTATAGGTCTTTTCTTTTTATTATATGTAGCAACATATTTTATAAATGTGAAATCTATTCGTTCTTTACAACCAGGTATTTCCGGTCTTTCGCTATTACGCATTTGAAAATATCTTTTAAAAACACCTTTTAAATGCATAAATGTTGAGTAGTCTAGCCAAATTATCAAGTCAGCTTTATCAAAACGTTCCTTAAGTGTTTTATTGTAATTTCCATCTATAATCCATTTATCTTCATTTGATTTATCAGATATTATTTTATCTCTTTCTGCTTTATCTATTTCAACCCAATTAGGTTCATAATTAATGGCATCTAAATGTATTGCTGGGAGATTTAACTCTTTTGATAAAATATTGCATAATGTACTTTTACCGCTACCAGATCCACCAACAATAGAAATTCGATTATACATGATATTATTCACTCCTTCTCCTATATCTTTTCTATTCATATTATAAATTCTATGTATTCTGCATTTTTTAATTGTTGAATTTCACCTATTTTCTTTGTTATGTCATTATAATAAAAACTCACAAATGCTTGTATTGCTATGCCATGAGAAACAATACATATAGTCTTTCCTTGATTTTTATTTGATATATCTTTTATTGCTTCATTCATCCTTTTTGAAACATCTATAAATTCTTCTTGTCCAGGAATTAATATTGGATATTTATACATTTCTTTCCATAACTTTCTTACTAATGGATATTTATTATCTATTTTATTCCAAGACATACCGTCACAAACCCCATAGTTTATTTCAATTAATCTTTCATCTTTGTTTATAATTTTAATATTATTATTTCTAGCAATGTATTTTGCAGTATCCATTGCTCTTCTTAAAGGACTACTATATATTACATCTATATTTTTATTACGCAATTCTTTTGCTAATTTTTGTGCCTGTCTTTTCCCATTATCAGTCAACTCAAAGTCTGTTATTCCAGATAGCCTATTACTTATATTTCCAACACATTCAGCATGTCGTATTAAAATTATTTTGTTTTCCATATTTCACCTCATTTTTCTATACAAACTGGCTTTTCTATTGTAACTTTATTAATATATGAAATTATACTTTTGTTATAATTCATTTTAAATGTTACAACTTCATTTGTATCTTCATTTCCTATAATTATATATTTTCCATTTTTTACTACATTAAAATCTCTCGGTGTTTTTCCTTTAACATCAAAATAATTTACTTTTTTTAGGTATCCATATTTATTAATTTTATATATTGTAATGGTATTTTCACCTCTGTTTGAGACAAATATATACCTTTTATCTCTTCGTATCGCTGAAGCCATATTAATAATATTTTCATTTTTATTAAGTGTTGTTAATTCCTGTTTTATATGAACAGTATTATTTTTATATTCCATATTTATGATTCTTGATGTATTCTCACATAAAATATAAATATGATTTTTATATACTAATAAATGTCTAGGTTTATCTAATTTATTCAAGTTAATTGTGTTCTTCAATTCATATTTTGTATTATTTATTGTGTAAAGATAAATTTTACTATTTTCTATATCTACAGCATAATATAATTTTTTTATAAATTTTCCTACATTATGTATTTTTGAGCTATTATAAGGAATAACTATATGTTCTTTATTTTTATTATTTATTATAAGTATATTACCATTATGATAGCTTCCTGCTATCATATATTTCCTATTCATAAAAATATGAGTATATGAGCTTTCATTATCATATTTATATATACACTTTAAATCTGTATTATATACTGCAATTCCAGCTCTATTACTATTTTTTGACTTTTTTAAAGCTACAGCAATCTCAGAATTTCTTCTATGTAAATAAGATAAATATTCTTCCGTTTGAATTTCCTTTACAATAGATATTTCACCCTTTTTATTTAATTTACATTTGTATAAATTCTTTTTATCACTATATGTTGAAATAAAAATATTCATATATATCTCTTTCTTTAACTCGATATCTCTTTTTTAAATATATCATTCAAATCAGATATTATTATATCTTTTATCTCTTTCGGTAATAATCTTATATTTTTTATTTTATTTACTGATATTATCTCAGGAATATATGCTCCATATTTTTCATAATTAATATTAGTCATTTCTTCACCTTTTCCACTTCCAATTTTTCCTGATTTATATTCAGCAACAAAGAAATACTGCTTTCTCCCTTGACTTTCTAATTCATAACATTTATCTGTCAATTTTACTTCTATACCTAATTCTTCTCGAATTTCTCTTAATGTTGCTTCTTCTATACTTTCTCCTTCTTCTTGTCCTCCTCCAGGAATTGTATAGTATTCTTCTCTATTTTCATTATCTCCTTTTATTCTTCTAATAACAATTAAACCATCCTCATATGGAATTATTGCTGAAGCTCTATTTTTTTTCATTTATCTTTCCTCCTGTGTTTTTTCTTTTCTACTTTTTACTTTAGAAATCTCACTTTCTATATATAAATCTAATTTTTCATATAATTCTTCTACTGTTCCATTATTATTTATTACTTTAGAAAATTTTATTCCATTTGGTCTTACTACAATTGTTCCATCCTGTTCATACGCTAGGTCTTTATATTCAAATGTTTCCAATCTTTCCTTTTTTGCATCCTTTTTTCTAGTTCTTTCAGCCACTTGTTCCATCGTTATTGAAAGGTCTGCCTTTCTATCAGTATATGGTGAGTCTGTTCTTAATCTCTGATATTCTCGCCTTATTCTTTCTTCTTCTGGAGCATCAATATATAAAACTCCTACATTTTGTCGTAATTTTTTGTACAAATATTGGATTTCTTTTACTCCATACATTGTATCCATTATTACTACATCCGCACCATTACTCATCTCTCTTGCTTTTTGTATATATCTATCCCAAAAACTTTCAAAGTTATTTTTTGATTCATTATCATACCATTCATCATATGTTAAATTACATTTTGAATCTCTATATACTGCTGGAAATATATCTCGTATTTTTAAATGTTTTACTTGTTGGTATTTTGCCTTAATATGATTAATTCCTCCACTTTTTCCTGACTCCGATGGACCAGTTACAAATATAAATTGTTGTTCTTTATTATATTTTTCCATATTAATTCCTCCTAATATTTCTTTATTCTTTTCTTCTAAAATTATATCTATTGGATGTTTTGTAAAATTAGATTTAAAATTGCCTTTTCCTCTTAATATTCTTTCTACATTTTGTCTTCTATTTTTATCTTCAATACTTTGTATTAAATGCTGTGTAAGTATGTCAAGCCAATAACTTGGTAAATCTGGTATAAAAAAATTACCATCCTGTAATCCTATTATAACAGTCGCTAATAAATTAGTCTTCATTCCAATTTCAGTAAAATTTCTATAAATTGTTCTTTTACATTGATTTATATCATCTTTTCTAGTAAAAGAGGAATCTTCTTCATTTCTTAAAAATCTTGGTGGATCTAAATCAAATAGTTTACCATCTATCGTAAAATTCCATATTGCAGTTTCTATTCCTATTAATTGTTTACTTGTTTTTTGATATTGAATAATTCTATTAATATAATTTAATATTTTTAAGTATAATCTTTCTAAATCATTCCATGATTGAATTGTTCCACCACTTAAAAATTTATTTTCCGATATACTTTTAGAAAATTCATATATATCTCCACTCTCATTTTCCACTATACAATAAATATCGTTTAAAGGAATAATATTTTTTAATATTTCATAATTGTCTTTCCATAATTGTATATAGTTTCCTTTATATAATTTTCTAAATTTATCACTGTTTAATTTTTTATAAAAAAAACCGCTTTCTATAATACCATTAGCAATGGTATTTGAGGTTCTTATTCTCGGTATGCTCTTACTATCCTTCATTGCATATTCAATTGTCTCTGTTGGTATTTTTTCTATTATATAACTATTTTTTATCATATTCTATCTTTCTTCCAATATTTTTGTTATATCTTTTTTTAGATTACTTATATTAATTGCAGATTCGCAATCCTTTGAAACTTTTATGCTTGGTCTTACAAGTGGAGAACATTGTTTCATAATTTTCTCTTCATTGTCTTGTGCATATTGATTAATTTTTAGTGAATACAAATCGCTTTCATTTTTGATATCTCTTGTAGATTTTATTGGTTCCAAAATTATCTCTGGTATGATTGATAAAAAAAACTTATCTCTATAGTAGGTCATATATACATAATTCACTGGTGCAGGACTCATTTTATGTAGTAATAGATTATCAATATCGTTTTTACTTTTTATTTCACCCTTTTGTATCTTTCTTCCGTGTGAAATAATCTGTTTCATTTTTGATTCGTACCTTCCTAATATCTTCAATGCCTCTATTGAGTCTACTATACTTAAATCAATTCTAATTCCTTCTTTTTCTTTATATACTCCTCTTCTATCCTCTATTTGTTCATTTAATAAACTTGCTAAAATGTCATATGGTTGCTCATCTTTAATTTCACACCCCAATCCTAATTTATCTATATCAGCAATCATAGTTTCTAAATGACCATGAATACACAATTGAGATTTTGATATTTGATTAAATAAAATATTAATTCCAACAACATTGTATTCAGATTCGTTTGATAATTTTATATATATGTCTTTCATGATTTGAATTATTTCATCAAATTGCTCTTTTGATAAATCTTGTAAATTCTCAGTATGTAACTTTTTTCTATTTTTTAAATAAATCATCAAACCAGCCGGTGTATACGGATGAGTAGGACTACATATTTCCCAATTATCATATTTATTAGATATATTTGGTAATATTTCTGATATAAATTTATCTGAACATAATTGGCAATGTTCAAACTCTTTCTTTTTTTCTTCATATATTGTTCCATCCAATATTTTTTTTGCAGTAATTTTTTCTTCCTCTGTTAATGATTTATCATTCAAATAAGCTAAAGCTAATTTATTCATTTTGGCTCTTTTTTTATTAGCTCCTCCTAATGTACAATATAATGTAGCAAAATAACTATCATCATTTTCCATATCTAAATCAAAAAATGTTTTCCTATTCCTAAATTGCTTTTCCATACTCGCCTCCTATACTTTTAAATTATTTGAAATTTCTTCACTAAACTCCTTTCCAAAATTAATTATTTCCTCTTTGTCGTATTCTTTCTTTTGATATCCTTCTATAAATTTTTTATAATTAAATTTCTTATAATTAAATTTTTCCGAATATAGCTTGAATACTTGTTCATAATTTTGAGGACGATAATTATTAATTATTAAAATCGCCTTCATAATCAAATATGTATTTTTAAATATTTCTCTTATTCTCTCTTCTGAAATTTCTTGATATAGCCACATTCTTTTATATGAATGAAAATGCTCCATCAACCATGTCATATACTGGTCTTGACATTCTTTTATGGTAACTTTTGGTATATATAAATCAGATGAATTATACTGTATTTTTATGTAATTTTCTTGTACTAATAATAAATAATAATAAGTTTTAGGATTTATTCTTTTATTTTCAAATTCCTTTTTACTGTATATCGTATTTCCTATCTTTATATCATATTTTTGTACAATTTTTTTTATTATATTTATATATTCTATTTTATAATTTTCTAAGACTAATATAGTATCTATATCACTCCAACCTTCTACAACATGTCCACTAGAGCTGCTACCTATTAATAAAACTAATTTTAAAACATCCCCCAAATTATCCTTCAGTTCAGCTATATATTTAAATATAGACTCTTTGTATTTTATTGGTAATTGAGCTGATATTTTTTCATATATTTCATTCATCTATTATCCTCCTATAATATCAAAATTATCTATTATATTTTTCAAGCTAGTATAAACATCTTCTGAAATATTTTCATATAAATAATGTAAGATAAATATACTATAAAAATAATCTTCTTTTGTCATTGTTCTTATATCAAATATACAAAGTATTCTCATTAATAAAAAATATATGATTTCTTTTCCTATGTTTATTTCTAAGGTCTCTATCATTTTTATATACTCTTTCATAAAATTGATTCTTATTCTACTTGATTTAATGTTAGATTGTATTTTTATTTTTTTCTCTTTATCATTTATCTCATATCTTAAGTCTGGATTAAACTTATCAATATTTTCAAAGACTTTATTATGATTGTAATATGATTTTGGATGATATTTGGGACAAAAATAAGCATCTGCTATTAATACTGACCAAAACATTGCAGAGAATTCGCAAATTATTGGATTATATCCTGATGTTGCAAAGTCAAAGAAAATAGGTTTTGTTCCTATATTTAAAGTATTTGGATCTCCTTGTGATAAAGAACATTCTAATTTACACTTTTTTTCAAAAAAATTATTAGCTTCATTTATAATTTCTGTAGTTTTTCTAGATTCCATCCCATTAATATTAACATTATAATCAAAAAATTTTTCTTTACTATACCATTTTTTAAGCCTTGACTTTATTCTTTCTTGAAAAAATTGCTTCATTGGATATACATTTTTATTAATAGTTACTTTAAAACTGCTATTATACAAGTTTACTATTCTATTAATTACTTGTTTTGAATCATCTGTTATTTCTATATCATTTTTTACTAAAAAATCATTTAATAACCCTTCATTATCACTTATTGTATTTTCGTATTCATAAATAATAATATAACAGTTCTGCAATTTATATATTTCTATTATTTTATTAACTGGCAATGCATTTTTTATTTTTATATATCCTATTATTTCATTATCAAAATCTTGATTACCTAACATTTTAAAGAAAAACTTTTTATTACACTTCTCTATAACACCATTAATTGAATTATTTTGAAAATTTATATAATTAATGCTATAATCCTCTTTTTCAAGTAACAATTTAATTTCCTTTTCTGATTTTTTTAATAGAATCTGTACTTTCTTTAATACAATATTTAATTTTTCCTTAATATATTTTTCTAATAAATAGTGCATTTATTCCTCCAAAATATACTTTAATTAGTAAGACTTCTCCCTCCATCTATATTAAAAATACTTCCTGTAGCATAATCACTAAAGTCCTCTAATATTACTCTAACAAATCTAGCTATTTCTTCAGGTTCAGCTATCCATCTTAATGGTATTTTACTTATTGTTTCATTAACTTTCTCAATGTTATTAATCCAATTTGCATTCATAGGAGTATTACATGCTCCATATGCAATTCCATTAACGGTTATACCTTTATCAATCAATTCAAGTGCCATTTCTTTAGTTAGCATGGCAATTCCTGCTTTTGACGCATCATAATGATATTTGTTCTTTCTAGGTTTATTATAATGAACTGAAAGCATATTTATAATCTTACTTCCTTTTTTCATTTCTTTGCCTAATATGTTACTACAAATGAATGTTCCATTAATATTTGTATCTATGACACTTTTAAATTCATTTACTTTCATATTAAAAAAGCTATTTTCTGTCTGTTTAGCTGCATTATTAATTAAAATATCAATTCTTCCATACTTAGACATTATAAACTCTTTTAACTTTATAACTTCTCTTTCCATAGTAATATCTGTTTTTACAAACGAGCATCTATTTCCTAATATTTTTTTAATATCTTCACCATTTTTCTTGTCAATATCTGCTATAATAATATTTGCATATGTTTTATGTAATTCTTGAGCACATGCTTTTCCTATTCCATTTGCTCCACCGGTTATTACAACAACTTTATCTTTAATTTCCATATTTTCTCCAATTTATTAAATATTTCTTATATATTTTACCATTTTTAACTTTTTATGTCAATTATTTGATAACATTTTTTTCCATTTCTCATAATATATAATCATCTTTCATTTTCTCTGCATAATGTTTCTTAATTCATTTAATATAATTTCCTTATAAATATGTTTCCTTATAATAATTTTTAGATTTATACTCAGTATTTTTTATTCGCTTTATTAGAGATATGTATATAAAAAAATAATAGTAAAATAATATCTATAATAAAGCGAATAAGGTGAGAATATGAAAATTAACAAGTATAATGATTTTAGAAATATATCTGGCTCTATCTTAAAAGAATTAAGATTAAAATCTAACTTATCTCAACAAGATTTGGCAGAAAAATTACAATTACTAGGCATTGAATTAACATCTAAAGAAGTCTCAAAAATTGAAACAAATAATCGTTTAGTTCAAGACTTTGAATTATTTGCATTTGCTAAAGTATTTAATGTCTCAGCAGATGTTTTTAATAATCATTTTAATAAATCGTAGTAAATATTAGATTATTTACTATTTTTTATGTTCTCCAATATCGTTCTTATTCCATCACAAAATCCTATTTTATAGAATTTTTCATTATCATGTGCCATGATTAAATTTTCTCTTGTTAAGTAACTTTCTAATGCTTCTATTATTCCTTCCCTTGTATTATTAAAATGTGGTGGTAGATTATTTATTGCTACTAGAAGTTTATCATAATCTACTGGGTAATCTTCTTTAATACTAATAACTTCTGCATCATCTTGATTTTCTTTTCTACTATATAATCCTTCTTCTCTTTCTCTAAATATAATATTTATCATTTCATCATCTATATATTTTTCTATATCTTTAATTTTTACCATATTTACACCTCCTATTATTTTATTGTATCTCTAATAAAGAGATTTTTCAATTAAAAATTAAAAGGGTTTGGGAATTTTCCCATTTTATGCAAAAAACCATTTGTGGATACAAATAGGAATCTTGCTTTAATATATTGCTTTAAAGTCTGATTTTTATCTACTTCAATATTTCAATATTTTAATTATCTTTTTCAATAATTCCCTAATTAGGGAATTTCTGTGTAATCCTCTATTTGCAAATTTTACATTAGATTTATTAGAGTTTTTCTTCTATTTCTTCTTGTAATAATTCTTCTACCATTTCCTCTATCATTTGATTATATTTTGCTACAACTAAAAATTCATTTGTGGTTGGTCTTGGATATTTTAGCTTTAGTTTCTTCTCTAATTTATGCTTTTTGCTAATTATTTCATCTTCTCTTTCTAATAACTTGTCCATTATTGTTCCATCAATTACTAATTCTTGAAATCTAGATTGATAATTTTCTTCCATATTCTTTTTTATTTTTATTCCATATTTACCTAATCTTTTTATATACACCACCTCCAATTTGAAATTAATTTAAAGTTAACTCTAAATATTTATTATATAAATTAATTTACAAGATGATTATATAACATTAATTTTTTAAAGGCGAACCTATTTTATTTTTTATCCTCTTATTATTATTTTTTTATTATTATTGTTATTATTATTTATGTTAAATTTTTAACACTAAGTCATCAAGTTTCTTTACTCCTTGTTGTGCAGTTTTTTGATATCAAGTCGTAAAGCCTGTTTTTAATTTAAAATTTCATATAATTTATCAAAATTTAAAGTATACCATCTTTTCTGTGGTATCCCTTCATATTTTTCGATTATTATCTTTTTTTGTACTAACTTTGCAATAGCTTTCCTTTGATAATAACTAGAAATCCCAGTATTGTTGAATATATTTTCTCTTGTAGAGTAAAAAAATCCATTTTCTAACTTATTATGCTTTTCCCAGTATGAATATTCACTACATAATTCTCCAATCAAAATTGCACATTCTAATCCCAATTTTCTAATTAAAACTTTATTTACTATGATATAGCCATTATTTGCTAATAAATTTGTTAATGCACTCATCTTTATTTCCCCATTTCCTTTTATAAATAATTTATATTTACTAATTAGCATTTTTAGTATTCTATATAAATAGGCGAAATGAAATGTGCTATTTTCCCAAAAACTTTTTATTATATCTAAAAAAAATAAAGTGCCTAAACACTTTATTTTACTGTATAAGATTAGTTATTATTATTTAGGGTTAATAATCAATCCCCCTCATCTGGTGTTCCATGTCCTGCATCTAATACAATTGTTTTATTGCTAACTGGAAGTGAAACAGTTGCAATTGTTTCTTCTTTTGTATTTGTTACCATTAATCCTATTGATAAACAAAATAATAGTAATGAAAATACTATTATAATTTTTTTCTTTCTTATAATAACCATAAAAACACTCCTACTTATACCTTTTTTATAAGTATATGTAAAAGTGTTTTTGTTTTATTACTTAATAATATTAATTTTTTCTTCTGTCAATAGCATATGTACTTCCAATTGTTACCTTTGCTACATGTTTTACTGCAGCTCCAATTTCCCCAATTTCCAAAATATTTGCAAATCTATTTTTATCTGCTACAACAACTCCTATAGAAATTGATGTTAATGGATATTGTTCAATAATTCCTTTACGATTAGCACATTCAACATATCCTCTTGTTTTGTCAACTTCTGTAAAAAAGTTTTTTATACCTTCATCAAATTCTTGAATTATATTTTGGCAAATCTCTTCATATTCATCTGCTTGTATTATTGCTACAAAGTCGTCTCCACCAATATGTCCTACAAAAGCTTCTTTACAAGTAGCTTTATGTATATTAGATAATATTGTCTTTGCTGTAAATTTAATTATTTCATCTCCTCGTAAAAAACCATATACATCATTATATGCTTTAAAGTTATCAAGGTCAAAATATAATACAATAAAATCTTCTTTTTTTAGTAAGTGCTTCTTTAATTCTGCTTGTATTTGTACATTTCCTGGTAAACCTGTTAACGGACTTACTTTTCTATTTGTATATATAAGACGTATAATATTTTTTATTGTATAATAAAGATATTTTTCATCTATTGGCTTAAGTAAATAATATTCTATATTTGATTGCAATATTTCAATTTTATGTTGTTTATCCATATTAGAGGAAGCTACTATAATAGGAGTTATACTATTATCTTCATTTCCTCTTATTTTTTTGCATATATCTAATATATTTTCATCTACAGTATCTTCATTTATAATAATAAGTGATGGAATATTTTTTAATGCTACATCTAAATTATTTGTTTTCACGCTACGAAAAACAAATTCTTTCTCTTTTTCAAATAATCTCTTTAATTCTTCAACACCTTTTGCATCATTATCTACAATATAAATTTCTTGTAACATATACTTCTCCTTTGTTTTTATTATTTGTTATTTTCTTTTTTTTGTTTGTACCCTTTTTTTATTTTTTCTATATTATGAAAATCAATTTTTTGATTTAAAAACTCACTAATTTTTTCTGATTTCATTGTTGGGAAAGCTCTTTTTAAACGCAATGTATGTCTATATAATTTTCTTATTAATCTATTTTGTTTTTGTTTTAATTCTTCAATTTTTTCCTGAATTAATTCTTTATTTATTGCCTTTGTTGAATTTTCTCCTATATTTTTTAATTCTTCTAATTTTTCTTTTAAACTTTCACCAAGTTCTGCAATCGTTTTGATTTTTATATCAATATTATTTACTTTAACAACACTTACTATTGTATCTACTAATATATATATTCCTAACATAATATTAGTATATATTAATATGTTTTGTGGTAATAATTCTACTTTTGATTCAATAAATGGATGTATTAATAATGTAAATACAACTCCCAATATTCCCCAATAAAATGAATTTAATAAACAAATTCTACCTTGAAAATTATATTTATTATTTGAATAATCCCAGTATTTAGTATTAAATAATTTTTCTAGTAATACTCCAACTATGTATTCCCATATGGTAAGTACTACAAAAGATACTATAAATAGTACTAGTATATTATTTTTAAAGCTATTTAAAAATAATATCATTATAATTGCACCAACTCCATATATTGGACAAAGTGGTCCATGTAAAAATCCACTATTTACTAATTTTTTTTCCCATATTGTTTTACAAATAGATTCTAATAACCATCCAAAAAAAGAATATATAATAAAATATAAAAATAATTTTAATATCTCATTTAGCTCCATTTTTACTCTTCCAATCCTTTTTGTTAGCAAATACCTTGTGTTTATGTCACACAAGGTATGCTATATTTTTAATTTGGACAAGTTCCATATTGATTTGTGACATCTCCATTTTTATTATATACATCAATAGTAAATGGATTATCCCCTGATTTTAATTCTTGTTTATATGTTACTGTCTTTTCTCCATGTTTTAATGGAATTAAATATTTTTGATCATTAATTGTATATTCAACTCTATCTAATCCATCATCTTCATCTGTTGCTTTTATAACTAAATAATTTCCTTCTTTTGTTAACTCTAATTTTGGTTTTGTAACACCTTCAAAATCCTGTTTCTTTTCTTCTGTATTATTATGATCATCCACTGCTATTACAGTAAGTGTATTTAATCCTTTCTTTATATCAATTTCTGTTTCTATTAATGCTGGTGACTCTGGTCTTGGATTTATTGTTGTTTCTTGTTCTTCATTCCAACGATAAGTAATATAAGACAATCTTGCATCATCTCTTGCTACAATTTTAACTTTATCACCAACTACTACAAGTTCTATTTCTGGACCTGTAATATCTCCTTCTTCAAGAATATACTCTTTTTGATAATTTTTACTTTTTCCTGTAACATCTGATATTTTTACATTTAATACATTAGTTCCTAATGGAAGTTCTATTTCCTCTGAAAACTCATTTCTACCTTTTCCTAATAAAATATGGTCTTCTGTATTATTCCAATTATATACAACTTTATCAATAGTATTTTCATTTTTAACATGTAAAGTAAGCATTTTTCCGTCTCTAGTAATATTTAACGCAAGTACATCTTTTCTTCTTAGTTCTTCTTGTTCTTTTTGATATTGATACATTGAATATGAACTATGTCCTATTAAAATGCTTCCAAATATAAATATAGAAATACTAAAAAATAACACAATTGATTTTATTCCTGCTGGCTCTTTTTTCTTTTTACCTGTGTTTAGTATTTGGTTCATTTGTTTTACACCTCTCTATTCCAGATATTAGGAATTATATCATATTACATATAGAATGTAAATAATTATTTTAAGTTATAAAATTTAACTTTTTATTAATTTTATAAGAAAGGTATTTTGCTAAGAATGTCTCTGAAGTAACTGCAAAATACATGTCACTCGCTTTGCTCGGACAGTCTAAGGTAATCTAACCTTGTTGTATACTCAAAATCTTCGATTTTTCCTATACAATAAAAAGTAGATAATCAAAATTATCTACTTTTTTATTTTTTATTCAAATACATATTTTTTTATTAAGAATATTCCTCCTGCTAACATTACAACTATTATTGTTCCAAATCCTATATAACTTGGTACTTCACCTGCTGCAACTGTTAACATAACTGGTGCATCATCTATGTCATCTTCTCCTGGTACTTCATTTCCTGGAGTTGAATCTATATCTGGTGTATGACTATCGTTATAATCCTTACTTATTTCTGCTATGTTTACTTTTACTCCCATATTGTCTCCATCATTTATCCATGTTAGCACTACTTCTACTGTTGCACTTTCTCCTGGTTTTAATAATGTATCTTTTAATTGATCTGTTGTTATTGTCTTTTCATCTTTTTGTACCCATTTTGGATTATCTTCTTTTACAAATTTTAATCCTTCTGGTATATGGTCTGTTATCTCTTTTACATAGCCTTCTATTTCTCCTTCGTTTGTTACTTTTATTTTGTATTTGAATTTTACTGTTACTTTATTTATGTCTTTTCTATGTAAATCTACTTTTACTATTGGCTCTGGGTTTTCTTCTCCTGTATGTCCTGTCTCTGTTATTGTTGATTTCCCATCTTCTATTACTATTGCTTGTGTTACCCATTTCTTTAGCGCTAAGTCAAAGTATTTTACTTTTACTTTTTCTATATCTATATCATCTTCTTCTGGTTTGTTATTATCTGGAACTGAATCTTTATCTACTACATCATTTCCATCTTCATCTGAATCATCTGATATCTCTGCTGTATTTATTACTATTCTATCTGATGTATTTGGTTCTACTACTTTAAATATTACCTTTACATCTTTATATGCTGGCTCTTTCATTGTTGTTTTATCAAATGCTGGTATTAGATTTTCTCCGTCTACTTTTTCTTGTTCTTTTGATAGATAATCTGTTACTACATATTTTGCTTCTTTTACATCTGTTACCTCTGTTTTTCCATCTTCTCCTAACATTTTCCAACGATACTCTTTATTTGTTTCATTATCTGGTATAAATTCTAGTCCTTCTGGTATATCATCTTTTATTTCTTTTGCATATCCATTCATTGTTCCTTCATTATATACACGTAATGTATATGTTACTAAATTTCCATTTACTACTTCTACTGGTTCTTTAGTATGTAAATATGATATTGTTCCATCTTCTGCTATGTTTACTTGTGGTACTCTATCTGTTATTTCTTTGTCATTTACTCCTGTTATGAATTTTCTTAATGCTAAATCAAATTCAACAACTTTTATTTTTTCAATATCAATATCATCTTCTTCTGGAACATTATTATCTGGTGTAGAATCTATATCTTCTACTGGGTTTCCATTTTCATCTGTATCATCAGTGATTTCTGCTGTATTAATAATAATTCTATCAGAAGAATTTGGTTCTGTTACTTTAAATGCTACTTTTACGTCTTTATATGCTGGTTCTGTCATAGTAGATTTATCAAATCCTGGTATTAAATTTTCTCCTGGATTTTTTTCTTGTTCTTTTGATAAATAGTCAGTTACTATTTTTACAGCTTCTTCTGGTTTATCTGTTTCAGTTCCATCTTCTTTTATCATTTTCCAACGATATTCTTTATTTGTATCATTTTCTGGTAAGAACAATAATCCTTCTGGAATATCATCCATTACTTCTTTAACATATCCTGCAATGTCGCCTTCATTATATACTCTTATTGTATATACCACAGTATCTCCACTTGAAACTAAAATTGGATCTTTTGGATGTATATATGTAGCAGTTGTTACTAATTTTCCGTCTACATATGTATATAACTTACTTGCATCTACTACTGGTATTCTTGATGTTACATCTCCATCATTTACTTTAGTAATAAATTTTCTTAATGCTAAATCAAATTGTTGCATTTTTAGTTTTTCAAAATCATCGTCATCTTCTTGTCCTGGAATATAGTCTTTTCCACTATTTATTTCATCATCTTTGTAATTTGGAAGTTCTTCATCTGATGGCAATTTTACATTTACAGATTCTGAATCAACATCAATTGCAATATTTCCTGTTTCATCTTTATACTCTGTAATATCTGCAATATTTGTTATTTTCTTTCCAGTTTCTTGTACATCTTTTACCTTACATTTTACTTTAATTTCTTTATAATCTAAAGTTTCCATATTATCTTTATCAAATCCTGAAATTAGATTATCTTCTTCATCATATTCATAAGATAAAATGCTTGTGCGAATTGTTCTTAAAGATTCATCATTTGGATCTAATTTCCATCCATAACTTGCATTTAAATCATCATTAATAATAAATTCAAGTTCTGGTGGTAAATGATCTACTATTTCATTTGCATATCCTGATACCTGTCCTTCGTTGTATACCCTTATTGTGTATATTACAATATCTCCTGATTTAACTCCTACTGGTACCTTTGTATGATTATATATAGCTGTTGTTCCTGTTCCCTCTTTTAATGGAGTCACATCAACTATTGGTTCACGTATATATTTACCATTTTCATCTATTAATTCTTTACCATTTACAGATGTAATAAATTTTCTTAATGATAAATCAAATTTCTTCATTACTAATTTTTCAAAATCATCATCATCTTCTTGACCTGGTATGTATTCTTTTCCACTATTTATTTCATCATCTTTGTATTTTGGTAAATTTTCATCTGTTGGTAATACTACATTTCCTGCGTCTGAATCTACATCTGTTGCTATGTTTCCACTTTCATCTTTATATTCTGTTATTTCTGCTATATT
This sequence comes from uncultured Clostridia bacterium, assembly GCA_963558405.1. Classification (GTDB taxonomy): domain Bacteria; phylum Bacillota; class Clostridia; order TANB77; family CAG-508; genus CAKNOI01. The sequence goes on along the minus strand of CAUWGC010000004.1, from coordinate 42,001 downwards.
TGTTATTTTTTTACCTGTTTCTTGTGTTGTTTTTACTACACACTTTACTTTTACTTCTTTATAATCTAATGTTTGCATTGTGTCTTTATTATATGCATCTATTAAATTATCTTTTTGATTTGTTTCATATGATAAATATTTTGTTTTTATTGTCCTATTTGATGGATCACTTGCATCCAATTCCCATCCATACTCTTTATTTAATTCATCATTTGGTAAAAATTCTAGTTCTGGTGGTAAATGATCTATTATTTCATTTGCATACCCTGATACTTCTCCTTCATTATATACTCTTATTGTATATACTACTATATCTCCTACTTTTACTTCTACTGGTATTTTTGTATGTTTATATATTGCTGTTGTCCCTGTTCCTTCTTTTAATGGAGTTACATCAACTATTGGTTCACGTATATAGCTTCCATCTTCTTTTAACAATTCTTCATTATTTACTGATGTTATAAATTTTCTTAATGATATATCAAATCTTTGCATTACTAATTTTTCAAAATCATCGTCATCTTCTTGTCCTGGAATATATGGCTTTCCACTGTTTATTTCATTATCTTTATAATTTGGTAAATCACTATCTGAAGGTCTTATAACATTATCTTGAGTAGAATCTCGATCTGTTGCTATGTTTCCACTTTCGTCTTTATATTCTGTTATTTCTGCTATATTTGTTATTTTTTTGTTGACTTCACTTACACTTTTAACTTTACATTTTATTTGTACATCTTTATAGTCTAATTCAAGTATAGCTCTATCATTACTTCCTGTAAAAGCTTTTAAAATATGTTCTCCTGGTACTTCTTCTGTTTCTTTTGATAAGTAATTTGTTTTTACTGTTCTGTTAGAAAGATCATTTGTATCTAATGTCCATCCATATTGTTTATTTAATGGATCATCTGGTAAGAATTCTAACTCTGGTGGTAAATAGTCTGTTATTTCATTTGCATATCCATTTACTTCTCCTTCGTTATATACTCTTATTGTATATACTACTGTATCTCCTGCTTTTACTGATACTGGTGTCTTTGGATGATTATATTCTGCTGTTGTTATTAATCTTCCATCTACTATTGTATTTAATTTACTTATATCTACTATTGGTTCTCTTAAATATCTTGACTGTCCATCTTTTAGTTCTTTATCATTTACTGTTGTTATGAATTTTCTTAATGATATATCAAAATTCTTTTCTGGTTGTTTTATTGTTACTGATACTGAGTCTGAATAGTTTTTCTTTATTCTTTTTACTATTACTATTGGTTGATTTGTTGATGGTGCATCTCCTACTGTCCAATATTGTAATTCTCTTACATAGTATTCTACATCTATTGTAAATACTAATGTCTCTAATTCTTCTGTTGTTGGTACTGATATATAAAAGTTTTCTCCTACTAGCTCATTTATTGTTTTTGATGTTGGTTTTTGTTCTTTATCTAATAATGTATAATTTGTAAAGTCTTCTCCTGATTCTGTCCCTTTTTTAAATTTTGCATTTAATGTATAATCTGCTTCTGTTACTTTTTCTATTTTATATGGCCCTATTATATACTTTCCATTTTCTTCTTTTACTGTAATTCCATTTTTTGATAGTTCTATTGGTCTTCTATTATCTTCTCTTATATCTCCACTTCCATAATTTGATGCATTTAATTTTGCTTGCTCTTTTAAATAATTAAAATATTTATTTGCTTGCTCTAATCTTATATATCCATTTTCATCATCAAATTCTCGGTCAGAAAGTATTTTAAATTCATTTGGTTGTGCCATTTCGTTTGAACTTATGAATAAATTTACATCATTTTTTAAATAATCATTTTCTGGATTTGTAAAGTACCATACTGCTAACTGTTGCACTACATCCATGTCATCATCTGTTAATACTATATCTTCCATTGTAAATGGTGGATATAGTTCTGTATCTTCTAAATCATCCTTAAATACTTTTGCAAGTAATGCTTCTCTTTCATGTTTACTTGACTCTGTTCCATCTGCTACATATATATTATCTAATAGCCATAATACTTCATTATAGCTTTGTGGTAACATTGACTTATAGTTTGATGGCATTGTTCCATATTCTTTTTTCATATCAAAATATGTATCATAATATTCTGGTAATGGTCTTATTCCTCCTGATCCAAACCCTAATCCTTGTTTTAAACAATATATTGTTCTACTATAATCTATTACTGCTGGATTACTGCTTGCATCGTTGTATTCTACTATTTTCCATACCTTATCATTTCCACTTACTAAATAACCATAACCCGCATTTGGTCTTACACTAATAACACCAAATCTTTTTGGTGGGTTTGCTATTGCTGCATAGCTTTGTGTTATTCCTGTGAAAAGAAGAAGGAATAATGTTATTATAATTATACTTAAAAATGATTTTCTTATTTTTTTCATATGAATCCTTTCCTCCCATACTATATTATTTCTTATTTTAGTATTTTTTTTTTTAGAAGTCAATAACATTTTTTTCTAGTTTTTTTCATTGATTTTTAGGTGTTTTCCTTTCCTTTACGGAAATAGATTTTACAAGTTGCAATATGCAAAAAACACCTTACATTACAATTATATTACATTTTTGCGTTTTTTTCAATCTATTATGTAAAATTATATGTTTTTAACGTATTTCCCTAAGACTTTTTCCTATAAACTTAAAATAAAAGTAAAGAAATTCATTTTAAGAATATCTTTACTTTTATTTTATTTCATCTTATAATTGCCACCTTGTTACTCTCACTTTGTTTAATGTGTCCACTAGTTCTCTTTTTAAAGTACGTAACTCATTATCGGCATAAATTAATGAATCTATATATTCAAAATCTTTTAATGATTCATTAATTATAATCTCTAATTGATTTAAAATAATTTTTTTGTTTATAGGTTTTTCTATTATCAAAACATGTTTCTCAGTTCTGAACATTGCAAATTCTTCTTCATTTTCAATATAGATTTCTAGATTTGAAGAAAATTCCAAAATGCTCTTTTCTATATCGTCTTCTTTGATTAGATCTAACATTATATTTGTTATTTGTATTGCACTTATTGCACAATCCCGGAAAATGTATAATCTTCCCAAATTATTTCCTTTTACCCAAAAGGAAACTAATAAATAGATAAACACCAACACAATGAGAATAATTAAAATTACTTTCATAAGACTTTCCTCCCAAAATAAATTTTTATTTATAGTAAACTCCTGTTGTAAAATGGAGAATAAAAAAATTTTACTTTTATATTTTAACATATTTAAATAATTATGTAAATATATTTCTGTATAGTTTCGAACGTCTACTGTTTAAATTTATTGCAATTTTACTGCAACGTGATATAAGATATTTAAAATAAATACTGAAAAACTTTTAAATTTTATTGAATAATCTGTAAATATATTGTATATTAAAATAGCCTTTCGGCAATAAGCTAGAAAGGAGGTGTTACTCGTACAAATGAAAAAATACATCAAATTGATTGCATTAATCATTGTTCTTTTAATATTAAAAGAATTAGATGATTAGACAAAAAAGGCTAGGATTGCCCTCCTAGTCTTTAATATTGAAAAAAGACTAACTTTTTGCCCTGTTAGTCTTTTTTCTGTGTTACATTTTACAAATGTTATACATCAAATTAATTTGCTTATAAGCTAAATATAGTATACTACATTAATTATAATATGTCAAATATCATTTTTTATTCAAGTAATGTAAAATTCTCAGTATTTACAAAAAATAGGTTATCTGTAATATTTTAAATTTACTATGATAACCGTCTAAACTTATTCAAATTGGAGGCGCCACCCGGATTTGAACCGGGGATCAGAGTTTTGCAGACTCGTGCCTTACCACTTGGCTATAGCGCCATTTTTCAAGAAAAAATTGGAGCGGGAAACGGGGCTCAAACCCGCGACCTCTGCCTTGGCAAGGCAGCGCTCTATCAACTGAGCTATTCCCGCATCAATGTTCTTTTTAGGAACATTAATATAATACCAAAAAATATAGCAAATGTCAACGAAATTTTAAAATTTTATATTATTTATTTCACTTCATTTGTAATATTTATATACGTTTTTTGGGCATTTTCTCTTATCTCCTCTTCAGTTTGGAACCATGAAGTGTACGGATAAATCCTTTTATCATTATTTACTAAGTACATTTTTCCAGATGGCATAGTAAATTGATTTTCTTTTTTCCATTTAACATTGATTACATTACCATTATCTTTATTCCAATTTTCTTCATATTTTAAAAATTCTATAATCATTTCTGTTGCTTTTATTAATTCATCATAAGTTTTAATTTCTATATATGTATTATATTCTAATAATCCATTTTCTGTTATTCTTTCTTCAATTTTAAACTCTTTTTTATACTCACTATTCCAATTTTCAAACAAATATTTATGAAATTGAGCCTCAAAGTCATTGATTTCAGAGCCAAAATTTTTTATAGATTTAAACTTTATTTGTGGAAATTTTTTTAGTTCAAAAAAGTATTCTCCGTTTATATTCTTTTTCATCTATGTTTTTAGATATAAGTGTTATATCTATTTTCTTACTTGATTCTATAGCTTCTATAACATCTACATTAGTAGCATTTTTTATATTACTAATGTTCATCGATAAAACTGTATATAAAATACATATAACTATTATAACTACCACCAAGATTACCAATTTTGATAACCTTGAAGATATATTTAATACTAACCTGACCTTTGGATTTTTTTTATTTTCTATCTTTTTTAATTCTTCTGAAATTTCTATTCCTTTATATTCTTTTGACTTCTTATCTTTATAATCATTAATATACTTTTCTATTTCTTCCCAATCTTCTTTGTTTCCCATTTTTTATTCCTTACTATTTTTATTATAACTACTATAACATAATATTATTTTATATTCAATTTTTTATATTATCTTTATATTAACATATTTATTAATTATTTCTATAAAATATTCATATAAATCCTTTTTTTCTATTTTATTTTTTATTCTTATATTAACTTTTTCAATTTCTTTTCCATCTATCAAAATTTTTAGTGTTCCAATTATTTTATTTTCTTCAACTGGCGCCTCAAAATTCATTTTACTATCTATTTCTATTTTTATGTTTTCCTTATCTTTTCTCACTGGTAATATTTTATTATTAATCTCATCCATACATACTTCTATTTTACTATTTTTACTTTTTCTTTCAACATTTATTCTTCCTTCATTAATATTTTTCCAGTTATTAAATTCTTTATTTGCAATTTCCTCTATATTTTTATCCTCAAAATTTTGAAAAGCATATTCTATTAATTTTATACTGTCAGTTGTTCTCATTTTTTTAGTATCGTCTCCTAATACAACTGTAATTATTTGTTTATCGTTTCTTGTACAAGAAGTAACTAAACATCTTCCTGCTCCATTTGTAAAACCTGTTTTTACACCATTTACTCCTTCCATATTTCCTAATAATTCGTTTGTATTATTTAACTGTTTAGGATATCCATTTATGTAGACTGTATGATTTTTTGTATTTACAATTAATGCAAATTTTTTGTTTTTTAATGCATAGTCAGTCAATTTAGCAAGTTCTAATGCCGTAGTATAATGATTACTATTATCTAAACCATGTGGTGTAACAAAATTTGTATTTGTTAATCCCAACTCTTTTGCTTTTTTATTCATCATTGATGCAAATCCTTCTACACTTCCTCCTACTGTTTCTGCAATAGCTACTGCACTATCATTTCCTGAGCATAACATTAAACCATATAGTAGATGTTCTAATGTTATTTTATCGTTTACTTTTAAACCAAGTGTAGATCCACCCGTACCTGCAGCTTTTCTTGATATTGTTACTATTTTACTTAAATCTGCATTTTCTAATGTTACAATTGCCGTCATTATTTTAGTAGTAGAAGCCATTGGTCTTTTTTCTTTACTATTTTTTTCATATAGTACCGTCTTTGTTTCTCTATCAAAAATAATAGCAGATCTTGCATTTAATTTAGGCTCTTCAATCACTTTACCTGCTGTTTCTATAACTTCTTTTTGTATTTCTTCTGGTTTTGTATTTTCTTCTTCATCTATATCATCTGCATAAGAAGTTAATGAAAACATATTACATATTATAATCATAATTAACATATATGATATTATTTTTTGTTTTTTCATATAAAGAATCACCTTTTATATTATATTTATAAAAGGTGATTTTATTACAATTTAATTATATTTTTATCTTCCTATAAACATTTGTACAAAAACATTTCCATATTTAGGACTTTTAGCAATTCCTATTCCTGTAAAATTATATCCATTATCTAAAATGTTATCTTTATGTCCTTCTGACGACATCCACGCCTTTACTGCTTCTTCCTCACTTATATTTCCAGCTATATTTTCTCCTGCTACTTTATAGCTAATTCCCATTTTGCTCATCATTTCAAATGGAGAACCATATTCTGGAGAAGTATGCGAAAAATATTCTTTTTCTACCATTTCTTGAGCTTTTAATCTTGCTACATTTTGAAGTTCATCATCTATAGTTAACTCTACTAGATTATTTTCTTTTCTTTTTTCATTTATCATATTTAATATTTTTGTTTCCATTTCTGTCATTTGTGTCAATCCATTTTGAGTTTCTGTACCAAGTTCTGACATTGTATTTTTTTGTATATATTCTGCTAAAGCACATCCTACTTTTTTACTTTCTGTTTGAACAATATACCAATCATCTATTTTAGAAATTATTTTAACACTTGTATTTTTAGGTAACTTTTCTATAATACTTTGATTTTCGTCTGGTCCTTGCCTTATATTTAACAGCTCAGCAGTTACTATTCCCTCTTCAAAATTTTCCTTAATATCTTGGTTTCCATATGTAATATTAGTAAAAATAATTAATAAAAAAATAACAATACTTAATATTATCTTACCTTTTTTTCTCATCTTTTGAATTCCTCCTAAAAAAAATATATTTGTAGTAATATCTACAAATATATTTTACCCATTTTTGGAAAATTTATTCAATTTTTTTATAAATTTCTTTCTTTTCTATATGAAGGTGGAATAAAATCTTCTTCTTCTCGTTCTAGCTCCATATCTATTTCTTCTTTTATTTCAGATGTAAAATCCTCTATTCTTTCGTATCCAGCCCCCATTCTAGCAATTACTTGTCCTCTTATAAAGCTTCTAACTTCACTAAGTCCTATATTTTTTTCTTTTATTTGTTCCATTGTATCCATAAGTATGCTACTTTTAATCATAGTTTCATCAAAATTTGTCTTTTCTGTTACATCATTAAGTTCTACGTTTTCTTTTATTTTAGAAGCCTTTTGTTCTCTATCTATTTCATCATCTATATATGGATTATATTCTTCTTTCATAACTTCATCCATTTCTCTATGTGATGGTCTTTGCATATCTGTTTCTATTTCTTGAGCAAATCCAATTTTGTAAATATCCGCTTCTCTTTGTAATCTTATTAAATTTAACTCTAAATCATGAAAATCATAATTTACAGAAAACGCATATTCATTATGATTTTCTCCATTTAATGTTATTAGTCCTGTAATTGCTTCTTCTTGTATACTTTTATTGTCTCTACCTATTTTGTTTACAGTTTTTGTTGTAGACTGTGCAATATTAGTTCCATTTACTAATTCGTATTTTCCATCTAAATTTAATCCATAAAAAGCAATTTCACCGTTTTTAGTGTGTGCTAATTGAATAGCAGTATATTCTCTTGCACTTGGTACAATATCGCAAAATTCTTCTAAATCTTCTACTTTAGTGCAAGCTATAACATCGCCTTTTTGAAGTCCCATATCTTCTTCTAATTTTTCTACATTTTTTTCTTTATCATTTACTTCTGGCTTTTTGTCTTTTTCTTTTTTAGTTGTTTCCTTTTTCTTTTTTGGCTTCTCTACATGAATTATACCAGCTTCAATATTTTCATCTATACTAAGTAATTCAGAATTTTTTGTTCCTTTTATTTTATCTATAAATTCTTTTTTAAATGTTATAGTTCCATCTTCTTCTTTTTTTCCTATCTGTTCTCCATTTTTATTATATAATTCTGATTTCCCTTCTTTTACATATACTTCAAATCCCCAATTACTTTTATTTAAATAAATTACAGTTGGAATAAGTTTTTCTTTTTCCATTTTTGTAGAAGGCCTTTTTAACTTACCAACTTCTTTTTCTGCTACTTTTTTTGCTGGCATATTATCACAATCCTTTATATATCAATTTCTAAGCTATATACAGCTTCTGCATTTTTTAATTCCTCTTCTTTTGTTTCTTCTTTTCCTGTATATGATTTTAATATTCTTACTTTATTAAATTTCATACTTTGAGTTTTTGATGATAAATCATAACTCTTGTCAAACATTAAAGTATAATATCCTGTTTGTCCTGGTTTAATTACCATCTTGTTGTTATATTCTTTTTCATAAGATGATATCATTCCTCCAGCTTGTATTACTACTTCATTAGGTTCTGTAAAATCTGATAGCACAATAATATATTCAGAACGATTTGAAATCTTTAAATGATAAGTTTCTGCTTCGTATTGTACATCTCTATCTTCTATTTCTATTTTCATGTATTCATTTTCATATACGCGGTTTAATTCATCTGTTTTTATGTATTCACGTATATTTAATTTTTTTTGTTCATTTTCTGTTACTACTGTAACAATATCTTCATCATACCAAACTTCTTCACCTTCTGTAAGTCCAGTTGCTAAAATATCATTTAAATACCTAACACGATAAATATATGCTTCATCTATATTTGACATATTTTGAATATTGTATATCTTTTTTTGATCAAATACTGCATCTATGTACCTCTTGTAATCTTCTATTGTTGGATATACTACTTCCTTACATTTTGTGCTTAACATATTATATGCATTTTCATACTCTTTTTTATTACAGTAAGATATATATTCATCAAATAATTTTTGTATTGGCTCTTGTTCTTCTTGTGGTACTTCTTCACCTTCACTTATTATTGGTTTATTGGGATTATATAAAGTTTGTGGAATAACTGGTGCTTTATATTCTTTAAAAAATTCATTTACTGTAATAACAATAGCAAAACCAATAATTACTAATATAATTATGTATTTATACTTTCTAAAGAATTCTCTTATTTTTATTCTTAAGTTTGTAAACATTTCTTCCTCCTATTCCACTACTTCAAAAGAAATAACAAATTTATTTATTTCTTGCTCTTGAATAACAAATTTTTGTGAAAAATTTTTTTCTTCATTTGTTGGGTTAGATAAATCTTGTATTCTTGCATATATAATATAAATATTTCCCTGTCTTTGCATATCTTCATAATCTACTGTTACAAAACTTGTATATTTTCTTTTAACATACTCCGTATATTTTTCTAAAGCTGGAAAATAATTTTTTTTAAATTCTGGATACAAAACATTATATGCTTTTTCATATTCTTCGTTTTCTATATATCCTATATATTTGGTTAGATAATATTTAATCCTTATTGTTTCTGATTCTTTTGATAGTTGTTCAACTTCTTCTTTAATTTCTTTTACATCTTCTTCTGTCATACCTTCTTCTATTGTTATATTTTCTGGAATTAAATTACTTCCTATTTTGTTTTCATTTTGTGAAATGATGGCTTTTTGCAATGATACAATAATTACTACTAAAAAAATAAGTAAGAGTAAGATAAGAAGCATTATCTTACTTTTTTGTAATTCTTGTTCATAATTTTTATTTTTCTTCATATCTTCCTCCTAAATTGCAAAATAATGATTAATGTTAGATGCTAATATCTTTCCATAGTCCGGATTAGATGGGTCGTATCTATTTCCTATTTCTTTAAATGTTTTTATTCCATCTCCAAAATAATTATTTTTTAAATTATTTGCTGTTGCTCTTAAACAATCCTCTACAGAATCATACACTATTAACTTTCCACTACTTTGACTTATATTTCCAGTCCAGTTATTTGTAGCTTTTGCAGGTTCACTTTTTCCACCACTAGATTCATTTATGGATATTCCTGCAATTAATAATGCATTTACTCCTGTTTCATTTTGTATTTTTAATAATTCATCTGCCATTGTTGCAAGTGGTCCACCATAATTTTTTAATGCTTTTTCTAATTCGCTAATAGTTGTCAATTTTTTCATTTTTGTACTATCACTATTTTCTGTTAAATTTCCTGGTTTTACTTCTCCTTGTGTAACATCTCCAACAGTATCTCCTGTACTGTTTTTCTTCACAATTCTTAATTTTTGACCTTTTATTGTTGTACCAATTTTATCTCCTTTAGTAATTGTTCCTTTTTGTAAAGAACTGTCTACTTTAAATCCAGAAATTTCCCATTTTACTGCATTTGTTCCAATTCCTGCTTCTATAACAATACTATTAGATGAAATACTTGTAATTTTTCCTGTATATGGTGAAAGTACATCTTGTCCTTCTTTTTCCTCGTCATATCCTGGTACTGCTTCTTCTATTTCTTCTGTTATTTGACCTGTTTCAGAATCTGATATACTATCATCACTCATATCAAATTCTCCACCATAATCGTTTAATAATTCTTTTAACATTTTTAAAATTTTTTTTGCATCTTTTGAATCTACATTTTCTAATATAGATATTGCATATAGAAATCTTTTACTATTTGCATCTTTTAATATTCCTGTTTTATCATCTACTAATATTTCTTTTTCTTCTGAAGAACCTGTACCATCATAAATATAATATGGTGTTTTTGTTAACATTTCTCTAATATATTTTGAATTATCTATTTCTAATGGATTTCTTATTTGTGCAAAATCTGATGTTTTTGTTTCTATTAAATATATAGGTATTTCTATTGTCTCAGTTTCCATAATTTGGTTTCCAAATTCATCTACTACATTTGATGGATATTCTCTTTCATATGTATATACATCCTCTCCTATTAATTCTTTTGATTCTTCTTCACCTAGTAACATATAGCAATGTGAAAAATCTAAATTTTTTAACCAATGTCTTTCTACTTTTGTAATATAAGGTTTATATGCGGTATCTTGTCTTACTCCCAATCCTTCTAAAGCTTCTTTTGTAATTCCATAATCTCCTACTTCTACTTTATTTTTACCTTCTGGGTCTGTAAAAGCTTCTACTTTATGTATTATTGGATGAAATTGAATATGTACTTTTGTTTCTATATTTTCGTTTGTGGCAACATCATACGCAAAATCTGGTGCCATTGTTCCCAAATGAAGACTTAGTAAAAATTCTAATGGTTTACCATAAACTCCTGTCCAGCCATCTAAGTCATATGTATATGTACTATAATCTAATAAACTTTGCGTGTTTTCTACTACCATTACTTTCTTTTCTCTATCTATTTTAACATCTACTAAATTATTGAATTTAAATTCTTTCCAACCTGTTTCTCCTGTTCCATCTAAAACTATCATTCCTTGTCCAAAATTTTTACTAATTACATTTCTAGAATATCCCATAGTAGCGGTATTAGTTACAAAATCTAAAACACTAAGAATAGTTACTGTATTATTTGCAATCATATATGTTAAATTATCATTTGCCAAATATGTTAAAATATATCCACTATTTATGTCCGTTATTTCTCCATTTCCATTTTTTTCTAATACTACACTATCTCCATCTTTAATTTTTACTGCTTGCTTTTCTCCTTTTTCTGCTGTTAACCTTCCACCTTCTTTTACATCTAGAAATCCATAACCTGCTAAATCAAACCCCATTTCTTCTAAGTAGTCTGCAACTTCTACAATTTGTTCTTTTGTTACACTTGTTTCTGCTGTATTAATTGTAAAAAAACCTACTATATTTTTCCAAATACTATTGCAAAATTCTCCTAAACGACCACTAACTAGTGAAGGCATTGTAACAAAAAAAGATACAAATCCTACTAAAACTATAAATGCAATTATTGCAATTATTATTGCTAAAATAATCCATCCTACTGGTGTACCTGCTATTATTGTAGCTGTTTTAGCTGTCTTTGCCGTTTTTGCAGCTTTAGCCGCAGTTTCTGCTGTTTCTGCGGCTTTTTTTGCTTCTTCCGCTTTTTGTGCTGTCTGGGCAGTTTTTTCTGCTGTTTTTCCTGCCTGATTAAAACTTTGTTTATTTTCTGGTTTTGGTAAATTATTATCTGCCTTTCCAGAAGATTCTTTACCTTGCTGTTTTTGTTTATCTGATTTTTTATCTTTTGAATCAGAATCACTTTGTTTTTCCTCTTTATTTTGAGAAGATTTACCGTCTTATTTCTTCTGCTATTTCCTCTGCACTTTTATTTTCTGAATCTCCATCTCCTGATTCAGCCTCTTGATTTATATCTTCTCCGTCTTTCTCGTTTGAGTCATCTGTTTCATCTTTTCTTGATGTTTCTTTTTCTCTAGAAGATTTTTTATTTCTTCCTTGATTATCATATTTTTCTTCATATCTTTCTGATTTTGATGATGTATTTTTCTTTCTTTCTCTGTCTAATCTTTCATCTTCTAGCATATTTAGTGTTGCTAAGGTTTTTCTTTCTTCACTTCTGTCCTTGTCATCAATTGCTTTTTTATTAGCTTTTCTTGTTTTTTTGATTTCATCGTCTAATTCTTCATCAGACATTTTTCTTAAATCTTCCGGATTCATTTATTCACCACCTATCTTTATTTACTTCTTCTACCTTTTATCTTCTTTTTATCTTTTCTTCTTACTTTTACATCTTGATTTTGTATTCTTTTAACTGTAGTCTTAACATTTTCTTTTGCTTCTTTTTGTTTCATTCCAAGGGCTTCATATGTGCCTCTCATATCATGTACTGCTAAGCCATATTCTTTTGTCTTATCATCTAGTTTTTCTGATTTTAATATTTGGTCTCTATCCATATCTAATAAAGCTTGTGTTCTTTGTTCCATCTCTTCAGAGGTAAATCCATTTTCCACTTGGTATTTATCATATTTGTCTACAAATGCACTTTCATTTGTTTTTAATTTACTTTTTAATATTGCATTACTTGCTGCTATTCTAGCTGCTTTTTGTCCATGATATCCTATAACACCACCAGTAAACCCTTGTGATAAATCACCTTGTGCAAATCCCATTGCTGCTCCTAATATTGTACCTGCTGCTATCATATTAGCGTTCCAATATTTACCTCCTACATTTTTTACTGTATCAAGAACATTTTTCTTTGTTGGGTCTGGAACATCTTGTTTATTATTTCCATTTCCACTTCCATTTCCACTTCCATTTCCACTTCCATTTCCACTTCCATTTCCGCTTCCGCTTCCGCTTCCGCTTCCACTTCCACTTCCACTTCCACTTCCATTTCCACTTCCATTTCCATTTCCACTTCCACTTCCATTTCCATTTCCACTTCCACTTCCATTTCCACTTCCATTTCCACTTCCACTTCCATTTCCATTTCCATTTCCATTTCCATTTCCACTTCCATTTCCACTTCCATTTCCATTTCCGCTTCCGATATTTCTATTTTTATCTATTTCTGCTTGATAATTTGCTTGACTATTTTTCATATTTGGCATTTTGCTACCAGATGCTGTTAATTTTTGTTTAGCTTTTCCTCCTGCCATGTTACCAACAGATTTCATAACTGTCATTGCTGCTGCTGTACCTACTATCTCTTTTCCTAATGAACTTGCATTATTTATTCCAAACATTGATTTTACAATATCCATTGCTTGTCTTCTAAAAGTAAGCATTATGATTGCAAGTACAAGTCCTCCAATTCCCTGTCCAGTAATACTCATTGCACTTGAAACAAATATTACATATACCAAACAATCAAATGGCTGTACCAGTACATTAAATACAAATTCTTTTACCCATGTATCTAATGCTTGGCTCTTACTATCTTTTATTTTATCTACAGAATATGTTATTGTAATAATTGGTGCTATTAAAATAAGGAATCCTATTGTTATCATACGTTTTATATATACAAATAGATATCCAAATACAGCTGTACATAACATAATATACATAATAGCACCGTCCAAAGCCTTCAAATACAGAAAGTGGTTGTAATGCCATATTTACAAGTTCATCCATATACGTTTTATATTGTGCACCACTTTGTTCCAATTGTGAACTTTGTGCATTTGATATAATATCTACTAATCCATTGTTTATATTTATCGTAATTAATATAATATAGTGGATTAAAAATATAATAGCAAAACTTACCATCCAATCTACTAGCATTTTTTTGTAAATTGCTTTTTCTGATGCAACTGTTGAAATTGCCATTCTAATTCCTAAATATACTAATACACAAAGTAATATTACTACAGATAAATTTCTTAATGTGTAATACCAACCTGCTATAAGTTTTCTTAAAATTTGTAATGCTCCACCAGCACCATTTATGTCAAAAAAATTTATGTCCGTAATTGCTAAATTATTAAATAAAATATCTTCAATTGTTACAATTTCAAATTCCTGACCTGTAATAGAAGCTATTGCTGTTGCTATTAATTGCATTAACTTTCCAACAATAACAATCAAAAGTCTAAGTGGCCATAATAAAAGTCCTACTATTCCTTCTAAAAGTGTGGTTAAAAAATTATCCCCTTCAAACATTTTGTTTCCTTCTTCTAGGTCTTCCTTTATTCCTGTTGATGAGCTTTCTCCTGTTTGACTTGTTCCTCCATCTTCAGCATCTACTGCATACACATTTGAGCCTATTATGAAATTAAAAGATAATATAATTAATATTATTAGGATTATTATTTTATTTTGCTTTATTTTTATTCCTTTCATTTCTCTACTCCTATCTTTAAAAAACGTCCTTTTTAGTAAGCTCTGATTTCATTTGTTTTACTATATCGTCAATATTATAAATTGCATCTCCTGTGTTATATTTTGTTTCTTCGTTAAGTGTATTTAATTCTTGTAATTTTTCTAGTACTGGTGTAAATTCTGGTCTTGTATTTACCTGTTTTATACTATCTTTTTGTAGTATTGTTTTATGTATTACTCTTGTTAAGTCTTCTACACTCATTTTTTCTAGTACATTATCTATTACCTCATCATCTATCTTTTTGTCTAAGGCTTCGTAAATGTGTTCATTTTCTTGTGCTTTTTCTTCTTTTTTTGTTAAATTATCTGGCTTTATTTCTTTATAGTGTTTTCTAGCATTTTTTGCTTCATTTTTTATTTGTGTTTTTAATTTTTTATCTATTGTTATCCTTGTTTTATCATCTGACAACTCGTTAGAAGATAATGCCGAATTCATAATTTCTAACTTTAGTGTTGATTTAAAGTTCGCACCAAATTCCTCTG
Source organism: uncultured Clostridia bacterium (assembly GCA_963558405.1). Classification (GTDB taxonomy): domain Bacteria; phylum Bacillota; class Clostridia; order TANB77; family CAG-508; genus CAKNOI01. Next base: position 26,674 of record CAUWGC010000004.1, on the reverse strand, counting down.
TTACTTTTATATTTTCTAAACCTTGTGCTATACCTTGTACATCTTTTAGTGTTAAAGTTTTTGCTGTTGTTTCTAAAAAGTATTTAGATACTGCTTTTTGTACATTTTTTCTTGATGTTCCTTCTATTATATTATTTAATGCCTTGTTAAATTCTTTTGTTGCTTTTATTTGTTCTGATGTAGCATTTTTATCTCCATTAATTACTTCACCAAACATATTTCTTTTTGGAATTTCTACAATTAGTTTTTCATCTTTTAATTCTTCTAAGTACATTGCAAGTTGTATTTCTATATTTTTTGCTTGTTCCATATTTTTCAATTTTTCTGGTGAATTTTTATAGTCTGAATATGCCTCTGTTAAAGCATCTGGTGCAATTCCTCTAAAGAAATCTGTTTTAAATTTTCCACTTACAAAACGATAAGCTTTTTGTCTTCTAGTTGGTACAGGACCTTTAAGATTGCGTTTCTTGGTATGCATTACCTTTGTTCCACTACCATATGCCTCTTTTAATCTTTCTACTCCTTTAGTAAATGTTGTAATACCAACTGCTGGTGAAAATACCATCATTGGAACACCCATTACTGTTTGTACTCCTCCTGCTATAACATTTATAGAAAACTTACCTAGTTCTTTTCTTATTTGTTCTGCACCTTTATCTTGTTTTTCTTTTTCTTCTTTTATTCTATCATCAATATCTGTTAAAGTTCTACCCTGTGGTATTTCTTCTTGCTGTCCACCATTTTCCCATCGTCCGCTTCTCATATCCTTCCATGGAGCCATAACTACTTTTCCTAATTTTTTTGCTCCTGATACATACATAGAACCAACTTTTTTTGCCATACTTCCTGCAAGCACAGCTGTTGTGGCAGTTTCTATTCCTTTTGTTGCTTGTGCTATATCTTTTAATGATTTTCCTTTATCTAGTTTAAACATTTTCTTTATTAAATGTTCTGCTTCCATCATAAAGTGTAGTATTATACATACAATTATAATTGCAGCAATATTTCCTGATTGCTGTATAATTCCTAATATTGATGAAACAAATACTACATAAATTATTCCATGAGCTAATTGTATAAATACGTTTACACTAAATTCTTGAATCCATGTTGTAAAATGGCTAGAAGTTTTGTTTCCATTTATACGGTCTATTGCATATGTAATTCCCATTAGTGGTGCCATCATTATAAGTATTAGAACTGTTAATAAACGTTTTAGGTATACATAAAAGAATTTTAATGTATATATAAATAGTACCAAAAATACTAATATATGCGCTAATGATTTTGCTAAATTTACCTGATACATTCCAGCTTCTATTTCTTCAAAAACAGTTGTACCTAATTCTGTGTTATGTGGTATAAGTTGTAACAATGATTCGTTTAATGTAATTGCTCCTACTATAAAGTAATGTATAAAAAATATTATTGCAAATCCAAAGAACCAACCTACTAACATTTGTTTATATTTTGCTTTTCCTTCTGGAATTGTATTTAAAGCAATACGTATACCTAAGTATAATAGTGTTATTAGCATACCTATAATTGCTATTTTTCTAAATACTGTATACCATGTTACTATTACATCACGGATAACATCTACTACACTACCTTCTACAACAGCAGTTCCTCCTGGTATATTTGAGAATATATTTATATCTAGCAATTGAATTTTATTAAATATAATGTCTTCTATATTTACACCTTCTATTTCAGTTCCTGTTGCTACTGATAATATGCCTGAAAGTGCATCTTGTCCTAATTGTATCCAACCTATTAAAATAACCTTTATTGGATAAAACATAATTCCAAGAATCCAAGTAAATGCATCTTTTAAAAAGTTTACAATTGCTTCTGCTCCTGCTTTTAAATCATCTAATCTATTACCCATTCCTTCAAAATTTTCTTTTGCTGTCCCTTGAAATTTAAAAGAATCTTGATCTGGTATTGTTACTTTAGGTTTATATGAATCTATATACTGATTTACTCCTCCTTCTACAGTTTCATCAGATGGAGGTTTTATATCTTCAATTGTTCCATCAGTATCTTTTTTTAATTCTAGTGGATTATTTTCATTTATTTTTAATCGTAATACTTCTACTACTCCGCTTCTAATAGATGCTTGTCCTACTTCTGGGGTAGAATTTACTCCTCTTGCTTCCATCATATAACTTTCATTAATTGCAATTGCTACGTGTCCATTATATCTTAAAATATCTCCTGGTAAATAATTTGTTGTGTGTATTATTTCAAAATATGTAGGATTAGGATTGTTACCAATTGTTACATACAAAGTATTATAAGGTATTATTCCAAATGTTTCTTTATATATAAAGGCAACAAAGTTTGTACATTCAAATGGATATTTATTTTCATATGGTTCATTTACCTCTAGCCAATTCCCATTAGCATCTTTATGATAGTCTAATTTAGTAGGACTAGAAGTTCTTATTTGATAATATCCATTTTCACAATGTCCAATATCATATACACATTCATCTCCATGTTGGCTTATGTATTCTTTAGCAAAGTTTGCTGCCAAATTTCCCGCTACTATAGAATCAGTTATTTTACTACCTGCTACAAATTCACCATTTGATGTTCCTCCATCTGTTGAACCCTCTTCTTGTGAATCTGCTTTTGTAATAGGAGAAAGTATGAACATCAGTATTAATATAATATATATGACTATATTTTTTTTCTTTTTCATTTATCTTTCTCCCTCCTTAATTTTTGTTATTATTACATATATTGCTGTTCTATTTGTTTTTTAGCTACTTTCATCCATCTTTCTACTTCTGTTTTATATATTAAATTAACATTTCTTTTAAAATATATCTGTTCTGGTATATTTTCACTATTTAAATTGTCCGTATTTAATGAATTTGTAATACTTCCTTCATAATTTAAATATATAATTATACCATGATTACTGGTAATATTGAATTGTATTTCTACTCCCTTTAATGAATATCTTAAATCAACATGATTTTCATCATATTCATAATAATCATAATCTTTCCATAAATTAGTTACATTATTTACAAATTCTTTTGCATTTCCTTGTTCCGTAAATATTTGTACTAATTTTGAAAATTCTGTTTTATCATAATCCTTTCCTGATGGATATATGGAAATTTCTCTTGAAGAAAAAAATATTATAAATTCTTTACCTTGATACCCAATAAGTCCATTTGATAATTCTCCAAAAGTTGGATTTCCTAATATGTTTACTACTTCCCATATATTTGTTCCTACTTTTATTTCATTTACAATATTTTGATTATATTCTTCTGTAAAAACAATATTAAAAATTTTGTTGTTTACATTTTTAATTTTTATTCCTTCAGTTTCATATATCTTATATTGTTCTTCTTTTATATATTCTTGTGGCAAATTAATATTTGTTGACCAATTTTTTTGTATTATTTCTTTTAAAATTGTAGAATTAACAATAAAATCTGTAACTGCTGTTTCCTCATACTTATCTATTGAATTTAACGATTCTTGCCTTCCATAGTAATTGTCATCACCATTTATATAAATTCTTATTAATTTTTTTTCTTGTTCATTTGCTAAAACATTAATTACTATTTCTTTTTCTGTATCAATAAGCCTAAAACTTTTATATTTTTCTACTTTTGCAATTGTATAAATTAAGTCATAATATATATTTTGATTACTTCTTTCATTCGTATATAAATCAACAGAAAAAGTTACAAAAATATCTTTATTAAATTCTTCTACTTCTGATTTTTCTTCTTTTATATATTTATGTCCTAAAGTATTTACTGCTTCTTTTACTGTTTGATATGGCTTTTCTGGATCGTATGTTATTCTTTTAAAATATTGAATAGTAAGATAAATTAATAATATTGCTAATATTACGCTAATTGTTATAATAATTAGTCTTTTCTGTTTATTCTTCATTTATCCACCACCATTTCTCATTTTTTACCTAGTTTCAAAGTTTCTGACATAGAATGTATAGAGTTTGCGCCTCTCATTTTAAATACAGATTTTACTATTTTTTCTACTCTTGATAGTGCTGCAAAAAATAGTATTGCAAGTATTGGTGCTACTTGAGCAATTGCACCTGCTGCTACAATAAAAACAGAATACATTATAATGTGTAATGGCTGTATTAATATATTAATCATTAATTCTCGTTTCCATGTTTCAAATGCTTGTGCTCTTTTATCTCCAATTCTATCTATTGTGTATGTAACAGTAATTGCTGGTGCTATTGCTATTAAAAATCCAGTTACAATATATCTTTTTATATATACTAATAAAAATCTTAATTGGTAAAACACTAAAATCCAATATGTAATTGATGTTAGCATTAAATTCATTCCAGTTTCACTGTTTATATCTACCATAACTTTGTTTATTATCTGTTGTTCAAAACTAGTTCCATTGCTATAAAATCCTGATGTTAAATCTATAACAATTGAATATGCTAAAAACAACGCAGAAATAATATATTGCAATGTAAATAATAAAATAAATGAAATAAACCAATCTTTTAACATTTCTTTATACTTTGCTTTTTCTGAAGAAACTGAAGAAATTGCCATTCTAACTCCAACATATAAAAGAACTATTAGTGATAATGCAATTGCTATGTTTCTTACTGTATAGTACCAAGTTGCCACATTTTCTTTTATCATTTTATTTAGTTCTACACCATTTTGAGTAGTTCCTATATTTTGGTTACTTAAAAAATTTATATCTAATACAGATATTTTACCAAATACCAAATCTTCTATTGTAAAAAAATTTGGTACTTCTTCTCCTAATACTGTAAAATCCATTACTGCAATTGACATAACTGTACTTATAGATATTGGTATGAAGTTTAATATATTAAATACCATTGTTATAATTGATTTCATAGTGTTAGATTCTAAACTAAAGATGTTTCCTCCATCTACTTGTCTATCTATTTCGTAATCTTCTCTATCACCTTTTGTTCCTGTTCCTTCTTCTACCATTTCCATAATATCATCTTTTACTGATTTTTCTTCGTTTTTTTCTGTTTGCTCTGTTTGAGAATCTACAGCATAAATAATATTAGGAGATATTATTGTTTGAAATAAAAGTATTACAATTATTAAACTTGTTAGTATTTTTTTCATTTAATATCTCCTTTCTATTATTACATATTTTTTTATTTATTTTGGATCTGTTTTTCTTCTATTTCTTACAATTTCGTTTACGTTTGTTTCTACGAATTCAAATTCTTTTCTTGTAGGTTTTATTGCAATAATTGCTGTATCTTCTCCTACTTTTAAAAGTCCTTCTCCCCTACTACATGTAGTTAAAAATGCTGCTTCTCCTTCACTTAATTTAAATACCTCTTTTATATATTGAATTTCTGATTTATCTTGTGCTAAAAATAATTTTGTATCAGATGATGTTAATACTGCTTGTGCTTCTTGTTTCTCGTAGAAGTCCTGGAACTTTTGTGATACTACTGCTAAAGATACATTTCTTTTTCTGGCACGTCTTGCCATTGTATTTAAAAAGTCTACCGCTTCTGGATATGGTAATAACATCCAAGCTTCGTCTACTAACACCCTTTTCTTTGTTGCTTTTGTTCTATCTTCACTGTTTTTCTTAACATATTTTTCCCAAATCCAAGAAAGTAATATTTGTTGTGCAAGTGGTCTTGCAAATCTTTCTTCTAGTTGAGAAATGTCTAAGTTGATAAATGGTACACTATCTAACAATTCAAATGTTGATTGTCCATCAAAATATGCCATCTGTCCATCATATTCTCTTACATATTGTCTCATAACTTTTGCTAAATAACTATAATGGAATCTATAATCTGGATTATCATTTTGCTCTGCATTTTTTAGTATTCTTTTATACCAAGAACCTATTGTTGGCATTTCTTTCTTTGTTCTACCTAAAAAGTTCTTACGGAAGGCTGGTGATTCGTCTGTATAAAGACTCTCTAAATTATTTGTTATTCCTAAATCTGCATATTCTTCTGCAACTGCTTCTGCAATAATTTGTTTTGTAAGCTCGTTTACCTCTGTACTTCTGGTACTACCTCTTGCCATTGTAAGTAGAGCTTGTGTTACGTCTTCTACTTTATTTTCTATATTTAAAACTGTTCTTTCTCTTCCTGTTATTTCATCACGTACAATTTCTGGTTCTAAGTCAAATAAATTAATAATTGTATTTGAATTTGGACTTATTGTAACATTAATTCCTCCTAGGGATTCTGCAACTACACCATATTCACCTTCTGCATCTAGTGCTAAACTTTCTATTCCCATTAAAACAGATGAACGGGCTGTTAATGTTTTGATTGTTACACCTTTACCTGCACCAGATTTACCAAATATAACCATGTTATAGTTTGTTAATTTTGGACTAAAGTTATCAAATAATATTGGTAATCCTGTTTGTCTATTAAATCCTAAAGGTATTCCTTTTTCGTGTCCTACATCAGATGTAAAAAATGGGAATACTGTTGCCATACTTCTACGGTCAAAAGAATGGGCTTTTCCTATTTTATTATCACAATATGGCATATTTGATTTAAATGCTTCTTCTTGCATTGCCCATGCTGGTTTTACACCTATTAAAGTTTTTGACATTTCTGATGCTAAAAACTCTGTTTGTTTATTTAAATCTTCTAAGTTATATGCAAACAATGTACAAATTATTGAAGATTCAAAAATTTTGTTAAATCCTGCTGCAATTTGGTCTCTTAACTCTTCTGCTTCTAATCTTTTTTGTGCTAATATTCTTTCACGGTTAATATCACCTTTATCCATTGCCACAATTCTTTCTGATTCTAGTTCGTTAATTGTTCTATTTAAATCTGTTTGAGAAGTACTTTCACTTATTGGATTAATAAATACAGATATATTTGCATCTCCAAATGTATACATACTTCTTAAAAATTCTGGGAAAGTACACATTCTAGGTATTGTAGAAACAATCATACTTCTTGCAAATCTAGAACGGTTTGAAACTATTTCTAGATGGTTTGTGTTACTTGCATCTATTCCAGCAGGTGCTATTAAATCTTTTATATTTTTTACATTTTTATCTAATACACCTGTTGTATTTTCTTTTTGTATAATTTGTTCTTGTTCTTTATTTTTGTTCTTTTTCATATCTGCTTATTCTCCTTTCTTTGCTTTTGTTTTATTATTTGTTTTTTTCTTTTCTGTTTTCTCCTCTAATTTTTCTGCTTGTCTTACAATTTCCTTTTTAGTTTCTTCATATAAGTCATCATCCATTTGACCTCTATATTCTTCTATCATTTGTAATGCTTTTTCTTTTATTTTCTTTTTCTTTTCTTCATTACTTATTTCTTTTTTACGTATTCTGTCTGCTTCTAAAATACTTTCTGTTGCTAAGTTTACAGCTTCTAATTCTATTTGTTCTTCTATTTGCTCTTGTTTTTTCTTTAATACGTCTCTTGCTGTGCTATATAGAGCATCATATTGTGCATCTAACGCTTTTGATAATTGCATAATTTCTGATTCATCTCTGTTATACGCAATATACAATAATTCACCAAGTTCTTCTGATGTTAATACTTTTCCCAAAACATTAGAAGAAGATAAAGAACGAATAACAGATTGACATCTTGTATATAATTCTCCAAAACAGATATTGTCTATCTCTTCTTTTGAATATTTATCTCCTCCATTAAATTCAGCTGCATAATAAGAAACAACAACATAATTTCTTTGTTGTAATACGTTTTTGTTAAGACTCAATCTTCCTACATATTCTGCAATATCTGACCCATATTCTAATACATTTTCTTTTCTTCTTCTTTCATAATATAATTTTTCTAACTCTGATTGTTTTCCTCTTTGTTCTGCTTCTCTTATTTTTATATCTAAGCTTTCAACTTCTTCTTGTATTTTTTTTACTTTTTCTTTATATTCTTCTACAATTTCTCTTAAATTTAGACTTCTTGTTTGAATATATAATTGAATTGGAAAACGCAATGTGTTTAAAAATTGTACAAATCCTTCTTCTACTGCTACTTTTTCTTCTTCTGATAATAAATCATAATTTACACCTTGACATTGGATTACCATTATATATTGTTGTCTATTTTTTCTTATAATCATATTATCTTTTATTTCGTCAAACTCCATAAAACGATAAATAGATTCTTTTGGTATTCCATGAAAAGTAGATTCTTCTTTTTGTGATTTTTCACCTAATAATTCTTCTTCTTTTTTCTTTTTTGATTTTACAAAAAACCAGAAAAACAATCCGGTAAAAATAGCAATTAAAATAACTACTACTACAAGAATTAAATTAAGTAATACTATAATATCCATAGTTTATTTTTCCTCCTTTGTATAAGTGTACACTTTTCTGTTCATTTTAAATTTTATGTATCTTCTTATTATTTCGTCTAAAGATTCTCCACCTATTTTTTTTGTAAAAGGTATTCCTCCTAAAGTTGGAATTTTAATTGCTCCAATTCCAAATCCTATAACTGCAAATGTTGCCATAATTCCAATTCCTAATGGTTTCATTTGTAATAATAACCCAAATATAAGATAAAAAACTGAACCAATAATTGCTCCTGCCATTGTAGTAATAAGAGATTTTACTGTAAAAATATTTAATAATCTTGTTTCTCCTTTTACATTTCTAGGAATATAATATGTACCCATTGTTTTTCCTCCTTTGTTATGCTTTAATTTGTTCTATTTTTATTGTTTTTTGTTCTATTTCACTTACTGTAATATCAGTCATGAAAGTGTATGCAAGTGCCCAGATAAATTGTGCAGCGAAAATTACAATTGTAGCTACAACTAAACCTACCAATTGTTGTTTTAATTGACCTCTCTTTTCTGGTCCTCCTGTCATGTATTTTATTCCCATGATAGTTGTTACTACAAGTAAAACAATACCACCAATTGCAACTAACATTTGTCCAATTGGTATAACTATATCTTGTAATTTAGAATCATCTACATGGTCTTGTCCTTTACCACTATTTAACCAACTGTCTGCTTGTTGTTTTATAGAATCCCAAGAAAGTCCAGAAGTACTTCCTCCTGTAGAAGGTATTTGTCCTCCTGCTCCAAATTCCCCACCATCTGCTTCTGCAATATATATTTCTTGAGTTATATTGTATGCTTTTACAGGTTGACAACAAAAAATACTAATTAAAATTACTAATAAAGTCACTATAATTTTTTTATTTATTTTCACTATCATACAATTCACCTCCACTTTAAACCTATTATATATTATTATACTTTATTTTTACGTATTTTTCAACATTTATAGGGGATATTAGCTATTATTATTAAATTTTAATACAACTGTAATATATGTGCAATAAAAGAGCCAAAATAGTAGCTTTTTTGGAACTATTTTGGCTTATTTTTTTTATTTATTTTTTCTTTTTACTATGACTGTATATATTCTGGTCTTTCCCTTATAGCCGTATGTTTTATTTGAATATATCTCTTACTACTGTAACTAATAACGAAAGAAGATTACTTGCACCGAATAATAATATTGCACCTATCAAAAATGGTATTAGTTTACTTTTTACATCTGCTTTTTGATCTGGAGCAGATACAAAATAACGTATTGCAATAACTACTATCATAATAACTGATACACTGGTTCCAATTGCTTGTACAAGCCCTAAAATTTTTCCTCCCATTGTATTAAGACCACCAGTTCCACCAGGATTATAAATATCTGTATAATCACCTGTATTTATATCATCTGCAAATACATTTGAATACATTCCTAATAACACAATAAATAAAAATAATAAAACAATTAGTTTTATAATTTTTTTTATGTTCATCCTATCACTTCCCTTATTTGTAAAAAAGGGCAAATAATTGCCCTTTTTTATATCTTTTTTTATATTTTATTTTGCAGCACCTAGCGTCTCTGCAAATTGTTTTACAATTTCTAGTACTCCAGATGCACCGAACAATAATACTGCACCTACAACATATAAAGTTGCAGACTTTTTAATATCAGCTTTTCCTTCTGGTGAAGCAGAAATATATTTAATTGCTAATACTATAAGCATAATAATTGCTACTGAAATTGCTACTATTTGAACAATACTTAAAATTTGTCCAGCCATATTTTGTACACTTGTAGCAGCTGGTGTATCTTGTGGTGTAATTGAACCTGGATCTAAGTAATCAGCTGCAAATATAAATGTAGACATAGACATTAACATAATTGCAATTATCACTAAACTAGAAATAATTTTTACAGTTTTCTTTTTCATCTGTAATCCTCCTTAACTTTCTTTATTTTTTATAATTATATTTCAAACTCTTGCTTTTATTATAGACTATATAGGAGGAAAAATCAAGAATTATTTGATTTTTTCTTAATTTTTTTGTCATTTTTTCTTTATAGGAACAAAAAAGAGCCTTTATTCCCATAATAAAAGAACTCTTTTAAACATTAGAAAATGTTTTTGTTTTTATATTTTGGTTAACTCTTTCTTTTTCAAGGACTTTATTTTCCTGAAATTGTTTATAATATTTTGCAATAAGGTCATCAAGTTCTACACTTAACTGATAAGTTATGCTATAGTCTTGTCCACTTATTATGCTATTATTTAATTTTTCTCTTAATTTACAAATCTCATCATTTAACATATACTTCTCTCCTTTTGCATTTTATTTATTAACTATATATAAAATACCATATTTTTACATTAGAGTCAATATTTTTTGTGTTATATTGTCCGGTTTTAGAGTATTTTCGTACGTCAGTTTTTTGTATTTTTCCTCTCTTTTTGACATTTTTTTATACTGCTATACAAAATTCTACTAAATATGACAAATAACAACATATAAAATATTCCAAAAGAGCTTTATTTCCTAGGAATATTTTATATGTCTTTTTGATAATATTCTTTATTCATTATTTTGCTTAACAGTAGATAAAATCATGTTATTTTCCAAAAATACTTCTTTTAGTATCTTTTCTGTATATTCTTTTGTAACTGAATTATATTGTTCTAAGTATGAAAAACTATTTATTCCTTTCATCCAATCTGATAAGAACATTCTTGCTATGTCTGCAACGTCATTATATTCTTTTATATAATCTCCATATATTTTTCTTTTTATTCTTTCAAAGTGTTCCGAATCTAATGAATTTTTAATATAGTCTTGTATTGTATTTTGTATTCCTTGATATACTTCTTCCGGATTTTTACTTTGTGCAGAAATTGTAATATGAGCATAGTTTTTAGACCATTCATAATCTAAATCAGGTTCTTCTAATAATATCCCTTGTTCGTACAATTTTTTATATAGTTTAGAACTTTTTCCAATTATCATATTTAATAAAATTTCAATAGCAATATGTTTTCTTACCATTGTTTCTGAATCTGTAACACTATCTTTTATTCCTATAACAAATATTGGTTTACTTACTTCCATTTGTTTTTTACATTCTTTTTTGAAAATACTAAAAGGTTCTTCTGGATAAATTCTTTTTACTCCTTCAATAGGCTCTTTGGGTACAATTCTCTTTTTTATTTCTTCTAATATTTTTTCTGGTTCAAAATCTCCACAAACTGTTAAACACATATTAGGTAAACTATAGAAAGTATTATATGATTTATATAATATGTCCTTATCAATTTTTGATATACTATCTATTGTCCCTGCTATATCAATTCTTACTGGATTATTATGATATAAACATTGCATTGCATTAATGTATACTTGCCATCCTGGATGATCTTCGTACATTTTAATTTCTTGCCCTATTATTCCTTTTTCTTTTTCTACATTTTCTTTAGTAAAATATGGATTTTGTACATAATCCATAAATTCATCTAGTGCTTCATAAAATTTATCATTGCATTCATATAGATATGCAGTATGATCCGTAGTAGTATATGCGTTTGCATCTACTCCTAATGCTGTTAAAGTATCTAGACTATTTGTTCCATTTTTTTGTTCAAATAATTTATGTTCTAAAAAATGTGCAACTCCATCAGGAACAGTTGTAATTTCTTTTTCTCCTGGAACAATAAATTTACTATCTATAGATCCAAAATTTGTTCCCCATATTATAAATTTTTTATCAGTTTCTTTTTTGGGAACAATAAGAACTGTTAAACCATTATCTAGTTTTTCTATATATAATTTTTCTTTAACTTTTAAATTTTCAATTACTTGCATTCTTTTGTCCCTCCTAATCTTTTAAAAAATATATTGTATTAATATTTATTTTATTTGCTAATTTAATTACATCCTCTTTAGTAATTTTTTGTATTTTATCTATATATTCTTCTAGACTTATATTTTCTGTTGATATTTCTTGACCATAATAATAAATAATTTCTGTATCTTGACTGTCTGGAATTCCACGTATGCTTGATATAATTTGTTTTTTGCAAATTTCTACTTGTTCTTCTGTAAAATCTCCATTTTTTATGTCTTCTAATTGTTTTTTTATTATATCCAATGCTTTTTTATAGTTTTTAATCTCAATTCCGCACTTGATAAAAATTATATTTTTATGTCTTACATATGAAGAACTTGCTGTGTATGCTAAACTTGCTTTTTCTCGTACATTTTGAAATAACTTAGAATTTGCATTTCCTCCTAAAATAGCATTATATATTAATGCAGTATATCTATCTTCTATATCATTTGATAAAATATTCATTCCTAAAATTAATTTTCCTTGTGAAATATTCATGCTTTCTGATATTTCTTTTGGTTCTTCCTTCTTTAATTCTTCTTTTTGAATATTATTTGTAATAAATTCTGGCTTTCTTGAAGATAAATTATTCAATTGTTCATTTTGCTTTAATATATTAAGTATTTCATTCTCTTTTACTTCTCCTGATATAAATATATCTATTTTACATTTGTTTAATAATTCTTGATAATATTTATATAAATCTTCAGGTGTTATTTTTTCTAAATCTTCTACATATCCAAATTTATATAATCCATATGGCTTATTTTGGTACATTATTTCTGTTGTACGTTCAACTGCATATTTAGCTTTGTCATCTATTTTTCCATCTATTAATTGTTTTATTGTTTGTTTTTCTCCATCTACATATTCTTTTTTAAATGCACCATTTTCTAAAAATGGATCAAAAGCAACCTGAAATAAAATATCTATACTTTCTTTTAATAAATCTTCTTTTTGTGGTAAATATTCATTATTTAATACTTCTATATAAAATTTAAGTACTTGATTATCTCCTGTTTTTTCTATTCCACAGTCAAAAGAAGCTCCATACATTCTTTCCAGATTTTCACTAATTTTTTCCTGACTAGGCATTTTTTTAGTTCCTCTTCTTAACACCGCTGTAAGTAAGCTATTCCATGTCACATTTTTTCTATTTAAAGGAGTGGTTAAAAAAACAGTTATCATATTATTTTTAAACTTACTAGTTTTAATATAATGTAATGTAATTCCTTCTTTTATGTTTACTTTATTTTCCCTCATATCTTATTTCCTTTCTTTATATTTCTTTTTCTATTCTATAGTATAATACAACATGGAAAATTTATACAAGTATTTTTTTCAAAAAGAAAAAAGATGTTTAAAAAATATTTTAACATCTCTCCTCTTGTATTTTTCTTTTAATTGGTACTTCTTGTACTTTTCCTTCTTGATTAATATGATATCTTCTATCTGCAAATTCTTCTGCAACTTCAATATCATGGGTTGCTACAATAATTGTTTTAGGTTTTCCTTGCATACAATATTTTTTTATTGCTTTAAAAGTTTTTCTTCTTAGTTCTTTTTCTACAAAATTAGTTGGTTCATCTAATAATATTACTTGTTTACTGTCATCTAACATATATAAAACTTTTGCAAGTGAAATACGGTTTTTTTGTCCACTAGAAAACTCACTATACTTTTTAGAAATAATGTCTTTTATATTTTTTCCTGGTCTATATAACTCTAAATCTTGTAATATTTCTATTAATTTTTCTCTTTCTTCTAATGTTAATTCTTCTATTCTTTCTTTTCTTGTAATTTGACCTAAAATACTAGTCATATCGCTTAATTTTGTTCTAGATGAAAACATTATTGCTTGTTTTCCAAGCTTGTCTACTTTTTCTTTTTTATCTATTTGTATTGTTTTTGGATTATGTATATCTCCATTTTTTAATAAATTTAGTAGTGTACTTTTTCCATTACCAGAATTTCCTGTTAATAATATCATTTCTCCTTTATTAGCTCTAAAACTTTGTATTTGCAGTGTTTTTCCATATTGTTCTTTTTCTCTTTCCTCTTTTTGATAAAAGTTTAGAATAGAATCTTTTATTTCTATTGTATTAAAATCATTTTCTGCTTCTTTTAGACATTCTTCTTTTTCTTCTATTTGTTTTACTATATCTTGTACTTGTTTTAACTTTTCTTGATAATCAGCATTTTCTGATTGTATATCTTTTATTTCTCTCATAGTAAAATACAATTTAGAAAGTACTCTTGTATTTGCTCCAAACTGTGCTAAAATTGTTGGTAACATGTTTACTTTAAAAGTTCCTTTTTGTAATGTTTGGTTTATTGTTAAAGCACCTAGCATTATTGAAATTATTATGTCTAGTCCAATATCTGCATTATTTAGTTTTTTATCTCTTATTTCTCTGGAAATTAAATAGTCATTAACACTTTCCTCGGTCTTTTTTTCCATATATTTTTTATCTTCTATCCCTATTGGTTCTGTTTCAACCATCTCTTTTTGATAAAACCAAGCTTCTCTGCGTTTTTGCCTAATTTTGTCTCCTTCTTTTTCATGTAATTGTTGTTTATATATAAAATTTGCAATTCCTCCTGCAATTCCTCCTGTTAAAATACTTCCTGTCATAATAGGTTTTTCGCTTTGTCTTATACTATCTGTTGCAGTTCCTAAAAAAGTTGCAATAGATATTCCTATATTTACAATATTTTCTAAATCATTTATTTCTTTTTTGTGAATATATTCTTGAAAATCTTCTATAATATCATATATTTCTTTTTGTGATAATATTCTTTCTTTAACAACTTCTGTCTCTTTTCCATCTACTACTTCTTTACTAGTATATTTAGTTGTTACAATTCCATTAGACTTAGATAAGACCTCAAGACTCTTTTTAAAATCTATTTGACTTTGATCTGTATAATACTTATCGTTTAATTGATTATTTATTGAATATAAAAAAGAATCTACGTTTCTTCTTGTAAATAATAATAATGCTTTTACAATCCCTTCTTTTGTGGTTATTTCTTTTTGTGAATTAATCAAATCCATTTCTATAAAATCCATACCTTGACGATACATTAATCTTAAAATTTTTAATCCATTTATTAAGTATTTTAATTCTTGACTTTTTAATGTTCCACCAGTTACTTTTTTTATAATTCTTTTTTCTTCTTTTCTTTCATTTTGTTTTTCTATAAGCCATTTACTTATATTTGGTATAATACTTCCATTTTCTTTTGTGTAAATTGGCTTGTTAAATTTCATATTTTCCCCCTAATTTAAATCCAAAAAATAGACCTTTAAAGGTCTATTTTATTCACTATAATGTCCGCATTCATAAGGTGCATCTGTGTCATTTGCCCCTTGTGTTATATATCCATCGTAAGTGCATCTTCCATTACTATAATATTCACAATCTCCACATCTTTTAGCCACTAACAACACCTCCTTAAAATCTATTATTATTTTATCAAATTTTACTAAAATAGTCAACGTTTTACATAATATTTGATTTTATATACTTTTCCTTATATTATCCTAATAATTTTTTTACAATCTCATTTATTTCTTTTCCATCCGCTCTTGTTCCTATTTTTTCTTTTGCCGTTTTCATTACTATTCCCATATCTTTCATACTTGTTGCATTTAATTTCTTTACTATTTCTTGTAATTCTTTTTCTAATTCTTCTTTTGAAAGTTGTTTTGGTAGATACACTTCTAATACTTGTATTTCTTTATTTATTTGTTCTACTAAATCTTCTCTTCCACCTTTTTGATAATCTGATAAAGAATCTTTTCTTTTTTTAACTTCTTTTGCCAATATTGTTAAAATATCACTATCTTGCAATTCTATTTGTTTATCTTTTTCCACTTGCAAAACAGCAGCTCTTGCCATTTGAATAGTATTTTTTTTAATACTATCTTTTTCTTTCATAGCTTCTTTTAAATCTTCTAAAAGTTTTTCTTTTAACATAAAAATACCTCCTAAAACTCAAAAAGACGCCTCAATTTTTAAAATTGAAACGCCTCCTTTATACTAATTAAAATTTTCTTTTTCTTGCAGCCTCTGACTTTTTCTTTCTTTTTACACTTGGTTTCTCATAGTGTTCTCTTTTACGTACTTCTTGAAGTACTCCATTTCTTGCACATTGTCTTTTAAATCTTTTTAAAGCATCTTCTATATTACCATCTTTTACTTTAACTTCTGACATAATTTCCCCTCCTTCCAGTATTAACACCATCTTTGTGTGGGATTTTGGGATTTTAAAAATCCGATTTCTGTTCTTCATTATACATTAATTTGACATACATTGTCAATACTTGGTAAGAATTTATTAACTTTTTCCATGCTTATTTCCAAGTTATTTTTTGCTTAAACTTGCATTTAGTAGCTAATTTTGTTTATATGTGTTACAATATCTATAATATTTGTTTTTGGTATGATGTACAAATATTATACTATTATATAGAAAGGACGTGCATTTAATGTTATACTTCATTGTTAATTTCTATTTCAAAGGTAGTATTAATTTTTTGTTTAGTCTAATATCCATTTTTCTTTCCGTATTATTAGCAATATGGTTATATTGCGGTTTTCGTATTAGCCGGAGATTTTACTTTTCGTTTTCTCCATGTATTATCTTTTCCTTTGCGGTTCAAATAGACCTTCTATGTTTAATAGAATTATTAGCTAAAAAAGGAATTGTTAACTTTTTTTTACTACGAAAATTTTTAAACGGAGGATTTGAGAAACATCCGCTTACTTTTGGAGGAATTTTCCTATTCTTTTTAATTGTGGGAATTTTGGCTTGTCAACCTTTCTCCGAAACAAAAAACTTCTTTAAAACTCTTATTACTTCTACATCTCTATCTTTTGGAATTGGATTATTATTTTTATTATTATTTTTAGTATTTTATTATTATCTTGTATTTTTATTTGTAATATGTATGATAGTAATAATCTTTTTACCAAAGACTTAAATCATACCAAAAGGATTCCTGTTTTAGGAATCCTTTTTATTGTATTTAATAATATTTATACTGGTATTTCTACAATTTTGTTTTCACTTATACATTTTGGAATGTCTAAGATTCTTTGATTACTTGAACCTCTAAATTTTAATCCTGGTACTTTTTTTGATTCTACAAATTCTCCATCTACTAATACATCTATTTGTTTTAATACTTCATTTGTAGTTTCATCTTTTCTTGCTTCTAGCTCCTCTAAAGTATATCCAGAATAACACCAAATATTAAATCCTGGTTTTTCTTGCTTTACAGTTTTTATAAAGTCTAAAACTTCTCCTATATTTTGCTTGCAAAGTGGTTCTCCTCCACTTATTGTTATTCCTTTTAATATAGAATTTTCCTTTATTCTTTTAATAACTTCTTCTTTATTAAATTCTTCTCCATAATTAAAATTTTGTGCTTCTTTATTATGACATCCTGGACAGTTATGTGGACATCCACTAACAAAAAGTACTGCTCTCCATCCTAATCCATTTGAAATGCTTTCGTCATAAAATCCTGCCATTTTCATATTAATTCACCTCTATTTTTTACATTTCTCCTAATCCACTATGTGTAACTCTATCATGTAATTCAGCTAATTTTCCTTTATTCCAACGAGCTGTAGTTCCTACTAAATATCCTGTAATTCTTTGAATTGTGTCAATATTAGTTCCTCCACACATTGGGCATTCTTTTAAATCAGCTTCTGCATTTTCAAATCCACAATCTAAACATCTAGATCTTGTATGATTTACAGAACCATATCCCATGTCATACTTATCCATTAAATCAACAACTGCTTCAATTGTATCTGGATTGTGTGTAGCATCTCCATCTAATTCTATATAGAATATATGTCCACCACTTGTTAATGCATGATATGGAGCTTCTATTTTTGCTTTATGTTCTGCTGTACATTTATACCATACTGGAACATGGTTACTATTTGTATAATAATCTCTATCTGTTACTCCTAAAATAGTTCCGTATTTTTTTCTATCCATTTTTGTAAATCTTCCAGATAATCCTTCAGCTGGTGTTGCTAAACAAGAATAATTTAAATCATAACGTTCAGAATAATTATTACATGCATCATTAATTTGACTAATTATTTCAATACCTAATTTTTGTGCTTCTTCTGATTCACCATGATGCTTTCCTGTAAGAATTGTTAAACATTCCGCAAGTCCAATAAATCCTATTCCTAAAGTTCCATGTTTTAGTACTTTTTCTACATAATCGTTTGGTCCTAATTGTTCACTATCTTGCCATAGTCCTGACATCAACATAGGAAATTGTTTTGCTACTGCTGTACATTGGAATTTATATCTATCATATAGTTGTCTTGCTGCAATATCTGTATATTTTTCTAATTTCTTTTTAAATATATTTTTTACTGTCTTTTTATATTTTTCTGTCATTTTTTCTTCGCTGCCACGACCTAATTCAAAGTGCAAGTTACATTGTTCTTGTGCTTCCAATGCAGATTCTATTGCAATACGTACAATATTTACTGTGGTAAAAGATAAATTTCCTCTTCCTACTGATGTTTTTTCACCATGTCTATCTGCAAATACTCTTGTTCTGCATCCCATTGTTGCACATTCATACATATATCTATTAGGATCATCTGCTTTCCATTTATCATGTTTGTTAAAACTAGCATCTAGGTTAATGAAGTTTGGGAAAAATCTTTTAGCAGTTACTCTACATGCTAATTTATATAAATCATAGTTTGGATCTTCTGGTAAATAATTAACTCCTCTTTTTTTCTTCCATATTTGTATTGGGAATATAGGTGTTTCACCATTTCCAACTCCTCTTTCTGTTGAAAGAAGAAGTTCTCTTATAATA
Source organism: uncultured Clostridia bacterium (assembly GCA_963558405.1). GTDB lineage: Bacteria > Bacillota > Clostridia > TANB77 > CAG-508 > CAKNOI01. The sequence continues at coordinate 7,581 of CAUWGC010000004.1, read as the reverse complement.
CATCTTCCTTCTGGTGAAGTATCTGTACCATAGTTGATTGAACTAAATACTACTTGATTTCCTCCTCTTGAATGGATTGTATTCATATTATGAATAAATGCTTCCATTGCTTGATGTACTCTTCCTACTGTTCCGTTAATAGCAGCTTGAATATCTCTTTCGTCTCCATCTAGACCAGTTAATTCTTTCTTTATATAATCTTTTGGTTGATAATCATATAATTTTGATAAATCTTTATCAAGAAATTCTTCTATTTTTTTAATTTCTTCTATAAATGTAAGTTTTACATATGGTGCTAAATAAAAGTCAAATGCTGGAATAGCTTGTCCACCATGCATTTCGTTTTGTACTGTTTCCATAGAAATACATCCTATGATAGATGCTGTTTCTATTCTTTTTGCTGGTCTTGAAGAACCATGTCCTGCTCTAAAACCATTTTTTAATATTTTATCTAATGGGTGTTGTAAACAAGTTAAACTTTTTGTTGGATAATAATCTTTGTCATGAATATGAATATATCCATTTTGATATGCTTCTCTTGCTTCTGGTGATAGTAAAAAATCATCTACAAATGGTTTTGTTGTTTCAGATGCAAATTTCATCATCATACCAGCTGGTGTGTCTGCATTCATATTAGCATTTTCTCTTGTTACATCATTTGCTTTTGCTTCTATTATTTCTAAGAACATTTCCTTTGTTTTTGATTTTCTTGCTACATCTCTGTTATAACGATATGTTATATATTCTTGAGCAACTTCTTTTCTAGAAGATGCCATTAATCTTTTTTCTACTAAATCTTGAATTTCATAAACTGTAGTTTGCATTTTATCTTCTAATTGTTTTTGTACATTTAATGCGATTTTGTTGGCAAGTTCTATATCTACTCCTCCTGGTGTATGAGACATTGCTAAACTTACTGCCTTTACTATTCTTTCTGGATTAAATTCGGTTACTCTACCATCTCTTTTAATAACTTGCATTTTTTATTCCCCCTATTTTTATATTTGTTTGATTATCCTTAGTAATATATTAAATTAAGCTATTTTCCCATTCTTTGTTTACTTACGGACAACTAAGTTTGCTCTATTTTTAACTGCAAGCTTATCCTATATCAGCCCAAAAGTAATGTCAAATTTTTAGTACTTATGTAAAGACGCCGTTCAAAGTATTGATTTACTTGCTAAAAATATTTTTTTAATAAATTCCATTTATTGTATTTTTATATATTTTTAATTTATAATCCCTTACTACAGTTAGGTTTTCAAGATTTATATTTCAGTATTGTTACATTTATATTACATTTATGTTACATTTTTTTACCCTTTTATAACTATAAATTTATTTATTCTATTACTATTAAATAAAATTATAAAGACCATTGATAATGCACATCATCAATAGTCTTTTTTTATTCTAGTTTATTTCTACTGCCTTTTCTGCATATTTATTATTTACAACTTTATCATATGGAGCTTTTTTAGTTAGTTCTCCTGCTTCTTGCATTACTGTTTGTAATAAGTCAAATGACTCTTCTTTTAATATTGGGGTATCATTCCATACATCAATATCTTTATATCTTTGAATAACTGTTTCTAATAAATCTAATTCAGTACTTGGAAAATATTCTTGTATTGATTCTGCAATTTCTCTTGCTGTGTGTTCTTTAACATATTTTTGTCCTTTATAAATGGCATTTGTAAATTTTTGAATAATATCTTCATTATTTTCTATATAACTTTTCTTAGCTGTATAACCTGTATATGGAATTTCTCCTGCTGCTTCCCCTACAGAAGCTACTATATATCCTTTTCCTGCATTTTCTGTCATAGATGCAGTAGGTTCAAATAAAGTAACATATTCTGCATCTCCTCCTGCAAAAGCTCCTGCCATCAAATCAAATTTAATACTATCATCTAATATAACATCTTTACCAGGCACTAATCCATTTTGTTTTACCACATATTCAAATGTCATATATGGTACTCCACCTTTTCTACCTGGAATTACTGTAGTACCTTTTAAATTTTGCCAACTAAAATTTTCCTGTTTTGTTTTACTTACTAAAAATGATCCATCTTTTTTAGTAAGTTGTGCAAATACTTCTGTATAATCTTCTTTACCTTCGTTACATACATATATAGATGTTTCTGGACCAGAAAGACCTATGTCTGCTTGCCCTGATAATATTGCTGTCATCACTTTATCAGAACCTTCCGCTGTTGTAAATTCTATATCTAATCCTTCTTCTTTAAAAAATCCTTTGTTTAAAGCAACATATTGTGGTGCATAAAACACTGAACGAGTAACTTCATTTACTCTAACCTTTGTTAAATTTTCATTTGTTTCATCTGGTTTTAAAAACTTATAACCTAATGCACCAGCAATAAGTACAATAATAGTTATTATAATACTAACGTATTTTTTCATTTTATAATCCCCTTTCTTTTTTAACATAATATATTAAAAATTTTATTATTTGTGCATATTATTTTATTTTTTTCATAATTCTTTTTTCTAATAAAACAACACTTTCATACATAATAGCTGCAACTATTCCCAAAATAAGAACACTTGTCATAACTAAATCTAATTGAAAAACCTGGCCTCCATAAACAATTAAATATCCAAGTCCACCTTTAGATACTAAAAATTCCCCCGAAATTACACCTACTAGTGATAATCCAATATTTACTTTAAGGGAATTTATAAATGTAGAAATATTAGATGGAATTACAACTTTATTTAATATTTGAAACTTATTTGCTCCAAATGTCTTTGCCATTTTAATCTTTTCTTTGTCTGTTCCTAAAAATCCATTTAAATTTTGTAATATTGTTACTATTAATGATATTGATAATGCCATTACTATAATTGCCGGCATTCCAGCTCCTACCCAAATAATAATTACTGGTCCTAAAGCAACTTTTGGTAGACTATTTAATACTACTAAAAATGGTTCTGATACTTTAGATAAAAAATCTGACCACCAAAGTATAATAGCAATTAAAATACCTAGTACAGTTCCTAATGAAAAACCTATAATAGTTTCTAAACATGTAATTCCAAGATGTTTTAATAAATCATTTGAAGTTAAATTTAATAATGTGTTCCAAATTCTGCTTGGCTTGCTCATAATAAAGCTATCTATAACGCCTTGATTAGCTAAAACTTCCCATAGTATAATAAAAATAACAACAATAGATATTTGTGTTGTAAGTATTAATATTTTATTTTTTTTTATATTTTTTAAATATTTTTTTCTTGCCTCAGATATTTTTTTATCATTCATGTACTTCTAGCTCCTTCCATAATGTATTAAAATATTCCGAAAATAATGGACTTTGTCTACAATTAATTGGATCTCTATTCTCCATTTTAAAATCAATAGTATGGATATTTTTTATTTTAGCAGGTCTATTACTAAGAACAATAATACGATCTGACATACTAATTGCTTCAGATATATCATGTGTTACCATTAAAACAGTTTTATTTTCGCTTTTTAAAATATTATAAATATCTTTTGTAACCATAATTCTAGTTTGATAATCTAAAGCAGAAAAAGCTTCATCTAATAATAAAATTTTAGGTTTTATTGCTAATGTCCTTATTAACGCAACTCTTTGTCTCATTCCACCAGATAATTGTGATGGATACTTATCCTTAAAATCAATAATCTTATATTTTCTTAATAAATTTTCTACATAGCTTTCGTTTTCTTTTGTCTTTATTCCTCTTACTTCTAGTCCAAAAGTAACATTATTCCATATTGTTCTCCATTCTAATAAACTATCTTTTTGAAGCATGTATCCAATTTTGTTAGAAATTCCATCAATGTTTTCTCCTTCAATAAATATATTTCCAGAATCCTTTTTCTCTAATCCAGCAATAATAGACAGTAATGTGGATTTTCCACATCCACTAGGACCAATTAGACTTACAAATTCTCCTTCTTTTATTTCAAAATTAATATTGTTTAAAGCTTCTATTTCTCCATTTTTTGCTTGATATTTTTTTGTTACATTTTCTACTTTTAAAATATTGAACATAAATAATCCTCCTTTTTTAAGTCTTGATATATTATATTCAAGTTACATAAAATTGTTATTGTTTGCTTTTTTGTGTAAATAAGCATTATTTTGTTGATATAAAATAATTTATCTTGTATAATTCTTATTGTGAGAAATATATTATGGAGGAAATAACATGATTTATGAAAGAAAAATAAATTATTATGAGTTAGATGGAATGAAAATTGTTCATCATTCTAATTACATTAGATTTTTAGAAGAAGCAAGAATCTCTTTTTTAGAACAGATTGGACTTCCTTATTCTTATATTGAAAAACAAGGTGTTATGATACCAGTTCTTAGTGTTAATGCCAAATATAAATCTCCTGCTATGTTTGAGGAAACCATTTGTATTTCTGTAAAAATAGTAGAATTTAATGGAATTCGTATGAAAATAGAATATGAAATTTATAAAAAAGATACCAATGATATTGTATTAATTGGAGAAACAACGCATTGTTTTACAGACTCTTCTATGAAACCAATATCTTTAAAAAAACATTATCCAGAAATGTATAATGTTTTTGAGAAGTTTACTAATGAAATAGAATAGTGATAAAAAAATAGTAGTTACTAATTTAACTACTATTTTTTTATATACTTTATTAAATTTTTATTTATTGTCTTTTTGCTTATAAATATTTATCATTTCTTTAAATGATATTCTACTTCCTGTATTTAAAATTGCTGATGAATATATCTTTATAGAAATTTTTGCTACTATTATCATAAAAATTATTAACACCAATATAGAAATTATAATTTCCCATGGCATTGCTACACCCATCATTATACGAAATGGCATGCAAAATGGTGAAGAAAATGGAAAAATTGATGCAAATATATTTAAATTACTTGTGGGATTCATCATTGTAAAATATGCCAAATAAAATCCTACTACTGATAAAATAGCTACTGGAGTATTTGCAGATTGTATATCTTCTGGTTTACTTACAGTTGAACCTGTAAGTGCATATAATAGTGAATATACTCCATATCCTAATAAGAAATATATAATTGTAATTATCCCTAGACCTACTGTAATTTGAGATAAATCTAGTGCAGATTCTAACATTCCTTCTGGTAAGAATATTTTTGCACTTATAAGAGAAACCAATACAATAGCACAAACTTGAATTAAACCTACTGTTCCTATTCCTATTGTTTTACCTAATATTATTGTTCTTGGTTTGGTAGTTGTTACTAAAGTTTCTATTATTTTTGATGTTTTTTCTGTTGTAATTGATGTAGAAACTTGATAAGCACAAAAATATATTGCATAAAATAGAACTATAGAAAGTAACATCATTACTAAAATATTTCCTCTTATTTCTTTTTCTTCTATTTGTTTTATTTCCCATTCAAAATTAGGATTCAAGCTTTGTATTTGAAGGTCTGTTAATCCTAAATCCATCAATTTAATATTTTGATACAATTTTGATAATCCTTCTACACATTGATTTGGAACTTCAGACATCATTCCTAATTCTTTTACAATATATTCTAGTTTTAATGTATTTTCATTTTCTAAAATAATTATTGCAGACTTAATCTCTTCTTTTTCTATTTTTTCTTTTATTTGTTCAAAACTTAATTTATCATTTTGAATTTCAAAGTGGTATCCTAATTGCATTTGATTTAATGTTTCTAATGTTCCCTTAAAAATATTGTTTGAATCTACTATCAATATATTATCATTGTTTCCCTTATCTGTTTCAAATAAATTCATTATATTAGGAACGTTAAATCCTACTATAATTAAAATAAATATTATAATGCTAGAAATAATAAAAGATTTTCTTGATATCATATCTTTTATTGTAAATTTTGCTACAGTTAATATATCTTTCATATTATCTACCTACCTTCTCAATAAAAATATCATTTAAACTTGGTTTCTTAATTTCAAATTTCTGTATTTTGATTTCTTCATTTTGAAGTTCTCTTAATAGTTTGTATCCATCTTCTTCTTTTGAAATTTTAATTTGATAAGTATGTTCTTTTTGATATATTATTTGTAATCCTACTTTTTGTATTATTTTTGTTATATCATTCTTTGTAATTAAATCTATACTTTTAGCCTCATAAGAATCTTTTATTTTTTCAAGATTACCTTGCAAAACTGTTTTTCCACGATTTAAAATAACTAAATCTGTACAAAATTCTTCAATGGAACTCATTTGATGACTAGACATTATAATATATTTTCCTTTTTGTACAAGTTCTAGTATAACTTCTTTTAATAACTTTGTATTTACTGGATCTAATCCGCTAAAAGGCTCATCTAATACAATTAATTCTGGCTCATTTATAATAGAAGCAATAAATTGTATTTTTTGTTGATTTCCTTTAGAGAGTTTTTCTGCTAACATATATTTATATTCTTCTGCCTCTAATTTTTTTAACCAATAGTCAATTGCTTTATTAGCTTCTTCTTTTTTCATCCCTTTTAGTCTTGCGAAGTAATATAATTGATCATATATTTTAGTCTTTGGATATAGTCCTCTTTCTTCAGGTAAATATCCAAAACGTACATTTTTTTGTTCTACTTCTTTTCCATTCCATGTAATATTTCCTTCTGATTTTTTTATTATACCTAGTATCATTCTAATTGTAGTAGTTTTTCCTGCTCCATTAGTTCCAAGTAGTCCAAATACTCCTGGTTTTTCTATTTCAAAAGAAATGTTATCTACTGCTTTTTTTTCACCAAAATATTTACTTACGTTTTTTATAACTAATCCCATTTATTTTCTTCTCCTTTCTAAAGATAGGGCTATTATACTACAAAGATTATCCGATATCAATAAAAACTGACTACGTAGATTATATTATCTATTTAGTCAGTTTTAAATATATCTTTCTTTATTCCATACAATCTTCTAATAAATCTTCTAAAGGATTTAAATCTATTACTGAAATCATGCAAGCTTCTAATATAGTCTTTGCACTCACTTTGGTTAAATTTAATGTGTATCCATTTTTTAATGCAAGCTGACGAATAAATTCACGAGTTGTTCTTCCATTTCCTTCTCTAAAAGGATGTAAGACATTTAATTCTGCCATATAAAAACTAAGTCTACCAACAAAAGCCCTTTTATTTAGTCCTTGCAAATAATTTTCTTCTTTTAAACGTTTTAATAATAACTCTACTTGTTCTTCTATATATTCCCATTCTGCAAATCTAAAGCTACCTTTTGCAATATTTTCTGTTCTAAATTCTCCTGCAAATGGATAAATATCTTCAAATAAAGTACGATGTATTTGTATTAAATGTTGTTTACTAAAATCTCCTGTAATTCCTTTTCTACGAAAACTTAATAGTTTTGCTGCTGTAATTTTTGTTTCGTAAAAAAGTAATTCCTCTCTCTTTTTTATATTTAATTTATTTTTTAATACGTCTGTTCCTGGATAGTAATAAATAGAATTTCTTGTTTCATAAATATCATCCATTTTATTTCACTCCTATCTCTATAAATGAATAGATTATCTCTATATATCTTCATTTATCTTA
>CAUWGC010000003.1:0-109800 GCA_963558405.1 uncultured Clostridia bacterium | reverse complement strand
ATATTAGGGGGTATTTTGTTGTCAAAGTTCATTTTTCATTTATTACAGGATGCTTTGTTAAAAAAATTAGCTTTATTCATAAAGCTAATTTTCAATTGGTTGATTTTTTATTATTTCTATTAACTCTGGCATATTAATTTCATCATCCATATATCTTTTTAGTAAATTTACATCTTCTTCTGTAATATACATATCTTCTATTTCTAATTCTCTTTTAATACTTGCAATATCAAATTCAAATTTTTTTTCATTAAACATATTTTTTCTCCTTTTTTATGTTCTTTTTAGAACACTACATATCTATTATACCACATTTTCTTATAAAAATCTAGTTTTAAAATCAGTTTTACATAATGTTGTTTTATTGTAACATTTCTATTACTTCATTGATTGCACTATCTGGTGTAGATGCTCCTGCAATTATACCTATTTTATTATTTTCTTTTATATTTTCATCTAATTCACTTGCTTGTTCAATATGTATTGTTTTTGGTGCATATCTTTTTGCTACCTCATATAATTCTTTTGTATTAGAACTGTGCTTTCCTCCAATGACTACCATTACATCTACTTTTTTTGAAATTTCTTCCGCTTCTTTTTGTCTTAATTCTGTACTATTGCATATTGTATTATCTACTACTATTTGTGCATTCTCTATGGTTTCTTTTACTATATTTGTATATTCTTTAAATTCTTCTACTCCAAATGTTGTTTGTGATATAATAGCTATTTTTTTTGGTTTTTTATTTTTAATTTCTTTAAGTGTTTTTTCTAAATCTTCTTTTGTTTCTATAATATAACAATCATTTTCGGCAAAACTAGCATTTCCTATTGTTTCTGGATGCTTTCTTTTTCCATAAAGTATAATAGTATATCCTTCTTTATTATATTTTTCTACTTTTTTATGTATTAATACTACTTTTGGGCATGTTAAATCTACTAGAATAATCCCTTTTTCTCTGGCAATTTCATATTCTTTTTTAGTAATTCCATGTGCACGAATTATACATTTCTCATTTGCTGGTACTTCTTCTATTGTATTAACAATAATAAGCCCTTTTTCTTCTAATTCTTTTATTACATTTTTATTATGGATTAATTCTCCTAAACAATATATATTTCTTTGGTTTGTTAATTCTTCTAATGTTTTTTCAACAGCATTTTTTACTCCAAAACAAAATCCAGAAGTTTTTCCAACAATTATATCCATATTTATTTTCTCCTCTTAATAATATTTTTTAGTATATTAACACAAAAATGATTATTTATCAATTCTATTAAGAATTTATTAAAGTCACCATTAAGTCACTTTTCAAAATTAAAATTATAGTGTAAAATATATCCATAAGAGAGGTATTAAATATGAAATGGATTAAAAGAATATTTTTTATTATCCTAGCAATTGTAATTATTATTGGATTATCTCTTACAGTGCAAGGATATTTATTATTTAAAGAACAATCATCTGAAGAAAATATTACTTCCAAAATTGAGGCTATACAAAAAGATGAAAATTATATTACACTAGATAAGCTTCCTAAGGATTATCTAAATGCAGTTATTGCTGTAGAAGATCATAGGTTTTATGACCATGGAGCTATTGATATTATTTCTATTGGTAGAGCTATTGTTACAAACATAAAAAACTTTGACTTTGTAGAAGGTGGTAGTACCATTACACAGCAAATTGCTAAAAACGTTTTCTTTACTCAAGATGAGAGTATTGTAAGAAAAATTGCTGAAATCTTTATGGCTTTTAAATTGGAAAATATGTACGAAAAAGATGAAATTTTAGAATTATATGTAAATAGTAGTTATTTTGGTTACAGCTATACCGGTATAAAGGAAGCATGTAATGGATATTTAGGAAAAGAACCAAAAGAAATGACACTTTATGATTGTAGTCTTTTAGCTGGTGTTCCTAATTCTCCTTATTACTATTCTCCAAGATCTAATATTGATTTAGCCACTAAGAGACAAAAAAAGGTTCTAAGTTCTATGGTAAAATACAACTACATTTCACAAGAGCAAGCAGATGAAGCTTTAAATAAAACTAGCCCTATATTATAAAAAAGCTTAAGGAATTTACCCTTAAGCCTTTTTTGGTCTTTTATTAGCTTTCTTTTGCCTCCTTTATTCTCCGCTGTTTTTCTCTCATTTGCACATATGCTTTCACATAGGTACTGTGAGAAGGTAAAGTAGGATATACGTTAGACTGCTTTTTCATAAGACCACTCCTTGATATAATTACAGTAGTTGCTGCTTTTAGTATTATAACATATTTTTTGTTTTTAAGCTAGATTATGAAAATAAGATTATTTTTACATGATATTGTGTTTTCTTATTTATCAGAATCTCCTATTCCATCTAATATAATAGGAAATTCTATTACTACTTTAAATAAGTCCCCATCTAGGTAGATGTTAAATGTTCCTCCTTGTAATTCGGTTAAGCTATTTGCTATAGATAAACCTAACCCGCTTCCTTCTGTATTTCTTGAACTGTCCCCTCTTACAAAACGTTGCATTAACTCATCTGCTGAAATATTTAACTGTTCCTTAGATATATTTTTAATTGCTATTAATACTTTTTTATTGTTTTTTATAATGTCAATATATACTCTTGTGTCTTCTTTTGCATATTTTGATATGTTAGAATATACATTTTCTAATACTCTATATAAATATCTACTATCTGCTTTAATGACTACGTTCTTTTCTGGGAAACTTATTATTGGAGTTAATTTTTTTTGTTCAAATTTATCTTCAAATTCCCCTGTTACTTGATTTATTAGTTCCTTTACATTTAAATTTTCCATATTAAGTTTTATATTTCCAGATGATGCTTTTGAAGCTTCTACTAAATCTTCTGTTAATTTTTTAAGTCTTTGTGATTTATTATCTAATACTTCTATATACTCTTTTGCCTTTTCATTTTCTATATTCTCTGACTTTAGTAAATCCACATAATTTATTATAGATGTAAGTGGAGTTTTTAAATCATGTGATACATTTGTAATTAATTCTGTTTTCATTCTTTCACTTTTTAAATTTTCTTCTATTGCATTAGAAAATCCACCTGCTATATCATTTAGATATTTTGCTACATTTTTTAAATTTCCTTTGAATTCATTTACATCTAATAATATATCTGTTTTTCCGTCATAAATACGATTTATCATATCTCTTAATTTTTTCATTTGTTTTAGATGTTCCGTTATCTTAATAAACACCCATATTCCCCAAATTACAAGTAATAATAAGAAAAATCCATTATCTAGCCCTATTGAAAATAATATAACTGAAATTATACAAAATCCAAAATAATAAATAGTTAATCTCCAATTTGAAGATATTTTTTCCATAAATTTTTTTATATTACCCCAAATTATTCTTTTTAAAAATGAACATATTTTATAAATTAATGTATTTTTTAATAACACATTAGCTTTTATTCTTCTTATAATGCTAGAATATGCAATCATTGCTGTAATATATATCATTGCAATTATAGATAGAATACTAATTACCGGTATTGTAATTCTTTCATACATAATTTGAGATATATCAATAAACATAACATATAATGATAATATTTCAAAAAATATTGCTAATCCAAAAATAGCTATTAATATTTCTAATGAAACTTTGTCTAAAAAATTTAATTTAATTTCTTCTGTTTGTTTTGAATGCCCCATGCTAATTGTTAAATATACAAATAGTATTATACTAAAAAACAGGTAAAGTGGAAGCATTTCATATCCAATATAATGTCTTTGAACTAATTCATAAATAGCATTATTTCTTTCAAACACTGTATATTCTGTTGTATTTGGTGAATAAGAAAAATATACTTCATATTCTCCTTCTATAATATCTTGTATTTGAGAGTCATATATTATTTTTTCCTTTTCTAGATTAGAAATATTTGTTTCTACATTGCCTTTTTTATAGCTCCAATAGTAATTATCTTTTTTAATATGGTTAATTAGCTTTTCTACTGTGTCAGTTTCTCCTGTTTGTATAATATTTGTTATTTTTAAATTATCTTTAATAATAAGATATTTAAAACTTGCTCCCATATTAGAATATAATGATTCGTATAATATTTCTCCATTATTTATTTTCTCTATATAAGCATTTTCCTGAGCTTTAAAATAACTATATTGTTCTATACTAGAACTATCATATGTGTAATTTTCTGGATTTTCATTTCTATCTTTGTAATCTATAATAAAACTATTTAGTCTACTAACATTTATCTCCATTTGACTTTTGAATGTATCTGCAAATGCTACTGTTTCATAATATGGTTTATCTGTTGCAATTTCTGGCATTTCTTTGTACGCAATATATCCTAATGCACAGTATCCTGTCAATATTACAAAAATAAATAATAAAATATATGAAACTATCTTTAGTATACAAGATTGTTCTAGTCTTTTTTCCATTTATTACATATTCCTCCTATAATTTTTCTATTTTATATCCAATTCCCCATATTACTTTTAAATATTTTGGTTCTCTTGGATTAATTTCTATTTTTTCTCTAATATGTCTAATATGAACTGCAATTATATTTTCTGCACCATAGGCCTCATCTTCCCATACATTTTCATAAATTTGTTCAATTGAAAATACAATACCTTTATTTTTGGTTAGAAATTTTAAAATGTTATATTCTGTTGGTGTAAGTTTTACTTCTTTTCCTTCTACTGTTACTTTTTTTGTGCTATCATCTATTATCAATTCTCCTGTTATATAAATATTATCCTTGTTTTCTTTTTCTTGATTAATAGATCCTAATGAAGTATATCTACGAATTTGTGAGTTAACTCTAGCAATCAATTCTAGTGGATTAAATGGTTTTGTAATATAATCATCTGCACCATTATTTAATCCCATAATTTTATCATAATCTTCAGATTTAGCAGATAGCATAATAATTGGGACTGTTTTATCTTTTCTTATTCTTGCTGCTGCTGTCATCCCATCCATTTCTGGCATCATAATATCTAATAATACAAGATGTATTTCTTGTTTTTTTATTATATCTATCGCTTCTCTACCATTATAAGCTTTTAATACTTTATAACCTTCTTTACTAAGATATATCTCTATTGCCTTTACAATTTCTTTATCATCATCACAAACTAATATATTATACATATTTTTACTCCTTTTTATTTTTTCGTTTATATTATATCATGTTTTCCCTTTTATTTATACTACATATATATTTACCATATATTTATTAAGAAAAAAGAGTATAAACCATTAAGATTTTCTTAATAGCATACTCTTTTTTTAAACATTATCTTTATTTTTGTATTCAACATAATCATTTATTAATATTTTTATTACTGTAGCAACTGGTACAGCTAAAAACATACCTAATATTCCAAAATATGCTCCTCCTACTGTTACTGCAAAAATAACAAGAAGTGGGCTTATTTTTAGTGAATTTCCTACTATTTTTGGATTAATAATATTTGCATCTATTTGTTGTAATATAATTACTATTATTCCCATCCATATTGCTTTACCTATTCCTCCTGTGAATATTGTAATAATTATAGAAATTCCTACTCCTACTATAGCTCCCCAATATGGAATCATATTTGATAAACCAATAAAAAATCCTAATAATACAGAGTATTTTACATTTAAAATCAGCATTGCAATAGAAACTAATATTCCTATTACAATTGCATCTATAAATTGGCTTGAAATAAATCTAAAAAATATCTCATTTGTTTTTGAAAAATATGCTCCAACTTTTTTGTATGTACTATTATTAAAAATAGCTCTACATAGTTTTTTAGCAAAATTTAATATTTCTGTTCTTTCATATAATAAATATATTGATGTAACTATAGAAACAAATATTCCAAATATACCAGATACTAAATCCATTGCACTTTTTATATATCCTGTTACTGTATTTACGCTAAAAAAGTGTTTTATATTAATTGCTTCCATATCATTTAGCATATTTTTAATATCTAATTTATTTAATATATTGTCCTCTGGTAGATTTTTTAAGTTTTCTATTGCTGATTGATAATAATTTGGTAAGCTGTTTGCTAAATCTATAATACTTTGTGTAACTGTTGGTAATACAAAATTAAATACTAAAATAATAAATAAAATTGCAACTATGTATGCAGTTATAATTGAAAAAATTCTTGCTTTATTTTTTATTACTTTTATTTTACTTTTTTTGTAATGCTTTTCTAATGCTCTACATGGTAAATAAAATATATATGCTATTAAAATACCTAATATAAATGGCATTAATACATCTAGTAATTTACTAAACAAACCCAATATTGCTGGAAAACTATCTAATGTTTTATAAACTGCTACCACACAAATTGCTAATGAAAAATAATATAACCACTTTGTCCATTTTCTTTCTTTTTTCATGTTTATCCTCCTAACTTAAATTTCTAAACCTATAGGGCAATGGTCACTTCCCAAAACATCAGAATATATTAGAGATTCTTTAATGTTTTTTGAAATTCTTTTTGAAACAATAAAATAATCTATTCTCCAACCTGCATTTCTACTTCTAGCACCACCTATATAAGACCACCAAGTATAAGCATCTTTTTTGTCAGGATATAAAAATCTAAATGAGTCTATAAAATTTGAATCTAATAATTCTGTCATTTTATTTCTTTCCTCATCTGTAAAACCAGCACTATGATGATTTGTTTTTGGATTTTTAAGATCTATTTCTTTATGCGCAACATTTAAATCTCCACATAAAATAACTGGTTTTATTTTATCTAGATTTTTAAGATAATTTCTCATTTCGTCTTCCCAAATCATACGATAATCTAATCTCTCTAATTCTTTTTTTGAATTTGGTGTATAACAATTTACTAAATAAAAATCTTTATATTCTGCTGTTATTACTCTTCCTTCTTTATCATGTTCTTCTATTCCAATTCCATAAGACACTGAAATAGGTTTTTCTTTTGTAAAAATAGCTGTACCTGAATAGCCCTTCTTTATTGCACTATTTAAATAAGTAGTATAACCTTTAAAATTTAATTCAATCTGTCCTTCTTGCATTTTTGTTTCTTGTATACAAAAAATATCTGCATCTTCTTTTTCAAAAAAATCTAAAAAACCTTTCCCCATTGCAGCTCTTATTCCATTTACGTTCCAAGAAATTATTTTCATCTTAAATACTCCTTTTTATTTATATATTATTTATAAAAACGTCCCTTTTTTAAGGGACGCTGTTACTTTTATATTTTATTTTTTACATTGGATTAAAATAAGCATTTCCTCCAATATTTACTCCTCCTGAATAGCTTCTTGCTGAACGGAAAGATAAATAATTATGATTTCTTTTTCCATTTAAAGCATCTAAAACGGCTTGTTTTACACTTGCTGTATAGTTACCATTTAATCTTCTTTTCCAGTTACTATCAATAGAATAACAGAATTGACCTTTTGCCTTATATTGACTTAGTGGATCTGTACCATTACGTCTCCATTTGCTACTTTCTGCTCTATTACATGCAGTTGTTATAACTGCTAGCGCTCCCTCATAACTTGAACTACATTCTTGTGCAGTAATTGCACATAATAAATCAAGTTCTTTTGCAGAGTAACTCCATCTTCCATTTCCATAAGATACTGCAGTTGTTGCCCTTGAAGACAATTGGGTTTGTACTTGTACAATTTTATTAACTGGTTCTTTTATTATTTTTGAAGATAACTCTATTCTTTCAATTTCAACATCATTTTGATATTTTACTTGATAAGTTACTTCTTTTAATCCATTTTTACCATTTTGAATAACTTTATTTTGTTTTGTTCCTCCATTAGAAACATCTTTTGTAATTGTTTCAAAAGGAATTTCTACTTGCTCTGTGATAATTTTTTCTGTAATTGGTGCATATTCTTTTAAAAGTTCATCCATATTTACTTGATTTGTTTCTGCAACTTCAAGTTCTTCTGGAAGAATTTCTTCTTGTTTTGTTATTTTTATTGTTTTATTATCTGAAATTTCTTCTTCCATTCCTGGTACAACTTTTTCATCTTCTGCTAAGGTGATATGGGCATCATTTAAAATATCTGCTACTTTTGTTTTTGCTGTTAATGTATCCATTTCGTATCCGTTTGCTAACACAATTTTTATATTACTTAATTGTGTATTAACAGCCATTACTCCGATTCCGGAAAATACTAAAAATAGAATAATACTTATAATAGCAAATTTAATTAATGAAATAGATGCCTTTCCATCTTTTCTCATACTTTTAATTCCTCCTTTAAAAGCAACAATAATATTATACTATTTTTTATATAATCTGTCAAATTTTATACTTTTTCTGATAATTACTTTATATTACAAGCTTTTTTAGTTTTATTTAAAATAGCATATTATGTATTCCTTTGATTTATTACTAGAAGTACTTGATTTAGGAAATTGTTTTTTGCTTTATATTAAATTTATATATTTAATATATATTCAGCTTGTACTAAAAATATGACTAATTTTATTTTATTTCAAATATTTTTTTTGCATTTTCATATGTAATATTTGCAATTTTTTCTATACTTACTTGTTTTATTTGAGCTATTTTATTAGCAACATATTTTACATTTCGTGAATCATTTCTTTTTCCTCTATTAGGCTCTGGTGAAAGATATGGACTATCTGTTTCTATTAATATTTTATCTAAAGGAATGTTCTTTATTATTTCTTCTGCATTTTTTGTATTTTTAAATGTAATTGGTCCTGCAAAAGATACATAAAAATCTAGTTTTAATGCTTGTTTTATTAGCTCTTGATTTAATTGTACACAATGAAATACACCTTTTTTTACTGGCGTATTATTTTTTAATATTTCTATTGTATCTAAAAAAGCATCTCTAGAATGAATTACAATTGGCAACTGGTATTTATTTGCTATATCTATTTGTTTTATAAAATATTCTTTTTGTAATTCTTTATTTTCCTTATTCCAATAATAATCTAATCCAATTTCTCCTATTGCTACAATTTTAGAATTATTTAGCATTTTTTCTATTTCATGCATTTCCTGTTCTATGTTTTCTTTTTTAGTAATATCATTTGGTGAAATTCCTACAATTGCATATATATATGAATTTTCTTTAGCTATTTCTATTGCTTTTTTAGAAGAATCTATATTATATCCTGCACAAATTATATTTGTAATTCCATCTTCATATGTTAGTTTTATTATTTCTTCTCTATCTATATCAAATTTTTCGTCATTGTAATGTGAATGAGAATCAAAAAATTCCATAATCTTCTCCTTATTTACAACTAATTATACATGTTGCAATTGCCATATCTTTTACATGTGAAATGCTTACATCTATGTTTTCTATATTTTTCAAACAAATTCCTATTAAATTTACAATAGGTCTTCCATTTTCATCATTTTCAATTTCTATATTTTTCCACGAAATATCATACTTGTTTTTTAAAAAAGGAGAAATAGCTTTAAAAATTGCTTCTTTTGCTGCAAATCTACCTGCATAATGTTGGTATTTTACTATTTTCTTTTTTTCGCAATACGCTATTTCTTTTTGTGTAAAAATTCTTTCTAAAAATTTTTCTTTTTCTTCTTCTATTATCTCTTGTATTCTATTTACCTCTATTATATCTGTACCACAAAATGTTTTCATACATTTTCCTCCATTAAAGACCTAAAAAATGTATTAAATTTAATAATAATAGTATTAAAAGTACAATACTTACTATAATATTAGTTTTAGTTGTTCTATTTACATTAGAATCTTTATATACTATATCATATTTACTTTTTACTTCTTCATAATGCTTATTTAATTCTAATACATCCTTCCATTTTTTCTCCATATTAGAACCTAACTCATCATTTGTAATTTCTTGAATCCAAATTTCTTGTGTAAATGATACAAAATTTTGTCTTGGTCTTTCCACCCATTTTTCTGTCTTAAAATCCATATTTAATTTTTTTAAATATATTTTTTTATATAATAATAATATATATGTATAAAAATATTCATTCTCATATGCAAAAGGTAATTTAGTATAGTTACTAGCATCAATTGCAGAAGTTAACAATGCTGTACCTACTTTTGTAAAGCCAATTTTAATATATTTAAACATATCTAAAATACTGAAATTTTTTTGTGAATTAGTAGTATTAAAATCTGTCTGATAGCTATTTGGAAATACATTTGTATATTTTAAAAATGGATAATTAATATCTTCAAAATTATTTTTTTCATTCCAATATTCTGGTTCTATACAAGTATATGTATATGTTAAAAATCTATCAATATCAATATTTAAATCTTTTGCACTTTTATTATCTCCACAAATATCATTAATAAAGTCTTGTAATTCTTTTCTATCTTGAAAAGAATCTGTTTGTATATTTATATTTTCATATCCTTTTAATCCTGTTAATTCAGAATGTATATCTCTAAATTTATAATTAAAATTTAAAACATCTGCAAATTCATTGCTTTCTTCTATATTTGTTTTAAAATTTAAAAAACATATTCCTGTTGAAAAACAAATAATCTCTACTTTTTGTATATGAAAGAAAATTCCATTTTTTTCTCCTAATTTTCCCTGAGTTTTATTTCCAATATCATATTCAAAAATTGTGCATGGATGTTTTGCAAGAATAACAGCTTTCATTTTGTTATCTAATTCATAAAATTCTCTTATCTTATTTGAATTTAAAGAAAATGTCCAAAACATATAATCTCTTACCACAGGTAGAAAATAAGAATATATTCCATAATCTTTTTCTTTTTCAAATATTTTTAATTTACATTTTTTATCTGCTAACAATCTTTCTAAATATCCTATAATACTTTTTCCTTGTATAATATAAGGATAAATAAAATTTGTATATTGGTATCTAATCTTTAGTTCCATTTTTCATTCCTCATTTTTATAATTTTCTAATTTATTTTATCACTTATCTTTTTTAATTCCAATAGTTATTTGTAAATTAATATTAATTAATTTGTATTAATATTTAAAAAGAGCATTTAATAATGCTCCAGACTGTTGACAAAGTATATAAAAATATTTTGTTCAACAGTCTTTTTTCTTAAATTTTTTTATAAATCTCAATATTTATTTTTTTTATAATAAAACAAAAAATAATGGGAATTATCCCATTACTTTTTGTAGTTTTAATGATATATTTTTCATATTTTGGGCAGCACAAATAAGCCAAGTATAATTTTGATTTTTTTCTACTCCTTTATACATTGCATATCTATAACCATGATTATTTTTGCTATCAGCAAAACTTCTTTCAATTTTTTCTTTTCGTAATTTATATAGTTCTTTGCCTCTTTGAGATAATCTACGTTCCCTTGAGTTTTCATTTAATTCTTCACATATTAATCTTCTTATTACCCTATATCCTTGTTTTTTACAACATTCATTTATATATGGACAACCTTTACAATTTTCTTTACTTGAATACCATTTATATCCTTCTCTGTCTATTTTTCCTGTGTATGGAATGATTATTCCTGTCTTTGGACAAACATAATAATCTTTATCTTTATTATATTTAAATTCATATTTTCTTATTTGTGTATCTCCTTGTTGGTATCTTCTATATGCTATTACTCCAAATATCTTATTATCTTCAAAATATTTCTTTATTTCTAATGTATCATATCCTGAATCTACTCCCACTTCTTTTATATTAAATCCAAATTTTTTCTTTATATGTTCCATTCTTTCTATATATGGTTTTGAATCATGTACATTCCCTTTGGTTATGTGACAGTCTACAATTATATTACATTTTGAATCTACAGTTCTATGGTCTAAATACATAAAGCCTTTTTCTTTATTATCTCTATGGTAATATCCACTTTCATTGTCTGTATCACTAACCTTTATTTTTTTCTCTTCTATTTTTTCTGTAAATTCAAATTCTTTTTTTCCTTGTTTTTTTCTTTCTTCATTTATTTCTTTTTCTAACCATTCTTTTCTTTTATGAACAACTTCTTGAATTTCTTCATGAAATTTATTTTTATTTGCATTTGCTTTTTTATGTGTAGAATCTGTAAAAAAAGTTTCTCCTTTTACTAAATTATATTTTATTGCTTGTTCAACTATCTCTACAAATATTTCTTCAAAGACATCTGTTCCTTGAAATCTTCTTATGTAATTTTGACTAAATGTTGAATAATGAGGTGTAGGTTCACCTAAAGGTATTCCTAAAAACCATCTATACTCTAAATCTACTTTAATTTTCTCACAAGTTTTTCTCATTGACTTTAGTCCATCTATTGCTTGAATAAATACTAATTTAAACAATACAACTGGATCTATACTATATCTACCGTTATTTGAACAATACAAATCTTTTACCTTATCATAAATGAATGTAAAATCTATGTATTTATCTATTTTTCTAAACAAACTTTCTTCTGGAACTAATTCATCTAATGTATACAATACTAATTTACTTTGAATATTTTCTATTTTTTTTAACATTTTCACCATCTCCATTCAGCAATTAAATTATACCATAAGTAAAGAAAAAATGCAGACTTTTCTAAGAAAAATCTACATTTTTTAGTTCTCATTTTGCTGAATGGAGAACCATATTTATTCTACATCATTTTTTAAAAAAAGAAAAGACTGTTGAGCAAAATATTTTTATATACTTTGTCAACAGTCTGGAGCATTTAATAATGCTCTTTTTATTTTATAATTCATCTGTATAATAATTTGCATTAATATCTTCTGCCAAATGATATTTTCCTATGAAATCTATAACAAGATTATTTTCCATTGTATTTTTAAATTCTGCTACTTCTTTTCCGTTTTTATCAATTGCTCCCCATTTTCCGTCTTTTTTTACTGCTGCGAATCCAAATTTATTTTGTTCCATAGCATCTTCATAAATATAATTTACTACAACAACTCCATTTTTATCTACATATCCATATTTTCCATCTTTTTTGCTTAAAAATAATGTATTTTCTGGATAAATATTTTTGCTTTGTTTTTCTTCAAATTTAAAATTATAGTATTTATATTCGTCCCCTATTCGTACTTTTAAGAAACCTTTTTCATTATTAACTTCTGATAGTATTCCAGTTACTTTTACTTGGAAATCATGGTCTAAAATATCTGATGTAACATCATCTATAGATGCTTCTAAAAAGTCTTCGTTTTTACGATAATTTAAATTTGTATATTTAAAATCAACTTTTGTTTCGTTTGCTATGTTAATAATTCCGTATTTGTCATCTTTTTTTGCTATATAGTATTCTCCAAATGTGTAACTTAAATATTGATATGTTGTTGGAATTTTTTCATTTCCAGCAGAGTCTAATACACCATATCCATTCTTGTTTGAAACTACAATATTTTGTCCATTTATTTCTTCTACGTTATTTTCACCAAGTTCAAATAAAACACTTTCTTTATTTGCTATTTTCCATGAATCATTTTCTTTTACTACATATAATTCATTTCCATAAATAGGTTTTATCTCTTGATATTTAGGTTCTATTATTGTTTTAGTATTGTATCCTATAATTCCGTATTGTCCATTATCATTTATTACAATATATCCGTTTTCATATTTATCACTAATTGCTAAAATTTCTTTATATTCATTTGGTATAATTATTTTTCCTGTTGAATCTACTAATCCCATTTTTTCATCTTTTTTAGTTAAAATACTATTACTAGTTCCTTTTAATGATTCTATAGAATCATATTCACATTTAAGAATATTTTTTCCTGAAAAATCAATCAAACCATATTTATTGTCTTTTTTTACTTTTAGTACATTTTTCTCATACCACATATTATTACTACTATCATAATTTTGTATAGTTTCTATTTTGTCATATTCTTTTAATATTTCTTCATTTTTTTCGTTTAATACTTTTGTTGTATATGTTCCATTTTGATAATCTACATCTTGTGTACAAAGAAATACTGGTTTTGTACTATCAGGGATAATAATCATTTCTTCATAATTAGGTTCTATAATTGTTTTACCGCTTCCATCAATAACTCCCCATTTTCCATTTGTATATACAGTATAATAATTCATTTCTGAAACTTTGTCTGAAGTTGCAGCAGGCTTTGAATTTAATAATTTTTGTATTACTATTACAAACATAATAAGGACAATAAAAACTAAAATAACTGCAAAAACTTTTTTTAGATTTAGCTTTCTTTCCCCATCATATCTTCTTCCTCTACTCATTTTTACCTCCAACTTTTATATTTTACCAACATTACTATACCATATTTTACTAATAAATTACAAGATAATTCGTCAAATTGTTCATTCCAATTTTTTACTATTTACAAAATAAAAAAATTATAGTAAACTTACTAGAATAGAAAGAAGGTAAAAAAATGTCTTTTATGAATTATACTTTCAGATTAGATTTAACTGATTTTGATGAATATGGTAATTTTACAAATAGTGCAATGTTAAAATATTTGCAAGAAGCTGGTGCTCTTCATTCAGCTTCTGTTAATATGGGACCTAATGATATATCTAAAACAGGTTTTACATGGATATTAATAAACTGGAAATTACAGATATTATCAAGACCTATGTGGAATAGTAATATTTATGTAAAAACTTGGTGTAGTAAAGTAGAAAAAATTCATACTTTTCGTGATTTTGAAGTTTATGATGAAAATAATAATATAATTGCTAAAGCTTCTTCTAAGTGGGTTCTATTTAACATTAAAGAAAATAAAATTGAAAAAAATATAGAGCCTTATATGGATTTATATAAGTTAGAGCCTTTTTCTGTGTTTGATGATTTTGAACAAAAATTAAAAGAACCAGAAAGTTATGATTTTAAAAAAGATTTTTCTGTATTACGACGTGACATTGATACAAATCATCATGTAAACAATGTTTCTTATCTAAAATTTGCATATGAAGTTTTACCTGAAGATTTAGTAACTGCTTTTGATTTTAATAATATAGAAATTATGTATAAATCTTCTACTCTATTAGGAGAAAATTATTCTGTATTATTAAAAAAAGAAAGCAATGATTTTTTTATTGTATCTATAAAGTCCACCGATTTAAAAACATTACATGCCATAATTTATTTAAGAAAATAAACAAAAATAACACTAATTAATTTTAATTAGTGTTATTTTATATAAATTAATTATTATATATCTAATTATTTTTTATAAATCGCATTACTATAATTGTCATATCATCTTTTGCCATACCATAATTATTGTCAATTGCCTCTCCTAAGATTATATCTGCTATTTTTTGTACTTGTTCTGTTTGAATATCTTCAAGTAAATACTTTACCCATAGTTCCTTGTTTGCATATTCTCCATTAGATTCTATAATACCATCACTACACATTACAAGTATGTCACCATCTTCAATATCTTTATCATATACACTCAAATCAATATTATCTAATATTCCTGTTGGTAATGATAATGATTTTATAAGTTGAACACTTTTTCCTGTTTTTAAATATGTTGGACATGCTCCATTTTTTATAAATTCTATATTCCCATCAAACAAGTCTAATACCGCAATATCTAATGTAGCATACATATCTTCTTCAGTATTTGATTTTAAAATAGAATTTATCATCTTAATTGAATTTTCCTTTTCAAACCCAGATGTTAGCATTTTTTCTAACATTTTTATAGCAATGCTACTGCTTTTTTTAGCTTCTTTTCCAGAACCCATACCATCACTAATTGCCACTAAATATTTTCCATCTTCTAATTTAGTTTGTAAACTAGAATCCCCTGACATTTCTGATCTGGTTTTTGTTGCTTTTGCAATCCCTATTTGTAATTTAAATTTATCTTCAGATACAAAAGTAAACTTACAAGTATCTTGCCCTGTTTTTATTGCACATGTTTGATTTTCTACAACTAATTTTTCACTTGTCATTTTACCCAATATTTTTGCAATTTTATTAGAAATACATACACCATTTTCCACATTTTCACAAGTATCTGTGTATAATTCTATTGTTTTTTTACCATTTACTTCTTTTTTTAAAGATATATCTTTTACATGTATTCCTTTTTGTTTTAATAATAATTTGATTTCTTCTTTTTCTTTTGCATATTCACCGTTTTGATTAATTTCTTCTGCTAAGTTATCAATTGCTTTTGATACACCTTCTAATTGAACTGCCATATTATTTTTACTATCTTCTATTTTCTTTTTCCAAACAAAATTAATTTTACTTAATTTATATGTATAATTTATTGCCTTTACAATTTTTGTTATGTCTTCTAATATTTTTTTATTTACTGCATTGTTTTCAAATCCTACTATATAATTATTATATTTTTCAAAAATGGAAATTAAATCTTTTTCCTTCATTTCTCCTTTTGTTTTTATAAATTCATATATATCTTCTACAATACCATTATCTTCATAAACAATATCATCATATATAATATTATCTTCTAATCCTTGTAAATTATCTCTTAATTCTTTAATAAAAGTTGTTTTTTCTTTTATATCATTTTCTGTATCTACTATATCTTCTACTGTTGTTGCTGCCACTTCTGAATATGTTTTTGCCATTTCTGAAATTGCTTCTGACATAGTATTTAATTTATATATTGTATTTTGATTTTGTTCTAATATTTTTTCTGGACCAGATGATAATAATCTTGTTTTTCCAAATAAATCTTCAATATTTATAATTGCATTTTTTGGAACTGCTAAAAGTCCTAATGATGCAATTAATATTTCTTGAAAAAGAATAATAGGAATAGTTGCTCCATTTGCTACATAAGTTAATAATACGTTACCTATAATAAATCCTACAATAACACCTATTTTTCCTAATTTATTAAAAATTCCAGCTACCATTCCAGAAATTGCATACGCAGCTACTACTATTGGATCATTGTTACCAATAATTCCAAGAACTACACCTATTGTAATTCCTCCTGTTGCTCCTACTAAAATTCCATTTTTAAATCCTAAAATTAATACTAGTAATATACTTAAAATATTTCTAATACTATATCCAAAAATAGAAAAATCACGTAAACTTGATACACTAATTGCAAGTATTAAACTAGCTCCCATTACTTCTTCTACTGAAAAAGCTTTTTTTATAGGATAGTCTTTAATAACAGAAACTGAATTAGTAAATATTTTATAAAAAATATACACTAATATACATGTTAATATTGCAACCATTCCATCATAAAAATAAAATTCTTTCCATAACATTTGTATAGCTTGAACTAAAAATGTTGATATAAGTATATGAAATCCAACTTTTCTTTTTTCATTTACATCATTTTTATTAATTTTAGGTCTTATTATTAATTGCGATGCAAAGAAAAATAATCCTGTTACTAAATATATTAAAAAACTGCTTGTTCCAAATCCTACTAAAGTTCCTATACCAGCTATGATATAAATAGGTCCAATAGGAAATCCGTTACTACATAAAGCAGCTAATATACTTAGTGCAAAAGGATTAAATTCTCCAAATCCAACAGTTGAAATCATAAATGTAATAATATACAAAATAATATTTGGAATAGAAAACATTTTTTTAAAGAATTGCTTTTTTATTTCTTTTTTGTTTTCTTCCTTAACTTCAACATCCTCTTTAAAATTATCTTGAAACTCATTTGATATATTTTGAAACATCCTTACCACCTCATAAACTTTTTCTTTTGCTATGTTCATATTTTAATATATACATATTAAATTTTTTGTAGAATTCAAGTATCCGTAAAGAAAAAGTTTTTTACTTTTTGTGATATATTTTTTTAAATTTCTTTTAACTTTTCTCATTTGTGTTTTTTATTTTATCGTAAAATAGCGAAAATTACAATACTAACACGAAAAACAATTCTGTTTTTTAGGAACTTTTTAAAATATTTTTCATATAGTAATAATATGTTACATATAAAAATGTATTAAGAAGGAGGTTTACTATGAATAACAATCAAAATAATATAGATATGGCGAAACTTATGTCTATGTTATCTAATATGGATCAAGATAAGCTTAAACAAGGTTTGGCTCTGGCAAATGCTATTTTAAATTCAAAGGATAAAGATAAAATTATTGGGGAATTACAAAGCAAGTTAAATAATAATAAAAATTAAAAAAAGGAGGAATTTGTATGGCAGAAGATATGTCTGATTTAATGAAAAACTTTAGCAGTATGCTAAATGGAAAAGAGATTCCAGAAGATATTAAAAACATACTTCAAAATTTAAATAGTTCTTCTAATAATTCAGACAATAATACCAATTCAGAAAATTCTTCTTGTACAATTCCTCCTGAAATGGCTAATATATTAGCTAATATGTTAAATTCTGATAAAAAAGAAAATTTTAGTAGTTCAGAAAATTCTTCTAATAATCAAAATGATTTTAATATTGATATTGGAACAATAATGAAATTAAAATCCGTTTTTGATAAAGTAAATTCTAATAAAAATGATCCAAGAACTAATTTATTACTTTCTTTAAAACCATATTTAAAAGAAAGTAGAAAAAATAAAGTAGATCAATATATTCAATTTTTAAAAATGGAAAAAATTTTTGAAGTATTAGGTCCTTTAGGTGGTGAGCAGAAAAAATGATGTTTCCTTACTCACCTTTTTCTTTTCCTAGATATAATTATCATAATTATTATAAACAAACTTTTAACTCCAATTATAAAAATAAACAAAATACTACATCAAATTTACAAAATAAAAACTTAAATATTGCTAAAGAAGAAAAAAAATCTTCTTCTAATACTATTGAAGAAAACTATTTTATAGATTTATTTGGTTTAAAGCTACAATATGACGATATTTTATTAGTTTGTTTGATATTTTTTCTTTATAAAGAAGGTATAAAAGATACTAGCTTATTTCTTATTCTTATTTTATTATTAATTAATTAAAAAGCAAGAATATTTTCTTGCTTTTAATTAATTTTATATTACTATTCTAAAATTATATTTTCATTTTGAACATAAGCATAATGAATTTCTTTTCCTTTTGAATCTTCTTTTTCTATTTCTTTTATTATATTAGCTATTCTTAATTGAGTAGTATCTATCAAAGAAGCTGCAATGCTTGCATCTTTATTTCCTTTAGCTCCTGCATGTGCTAGACCTCTTAATATACCTAAAACTACAATATTTCCAGAAGCGATTACTTCTGCTCCTGCATTTATATCTCCTAGTATTACAATACTTCCGTCAAATTCTAATTTTTGACCAGAACGCATAGAGCCTTTATAATACTTTGTCTCAGAGATTTCTATTGGTTTATGATATGTTTTCTTTATACCATGTAATCCTAATGTTTTTGGACTTTCAAAATTTAGTTTAACTGGTATACAATTGTGAATTAATTTTTGAATTTCATCTATTTCTGTGTTTTTTAGTACTTTTCCTGTAACAAAAATAGGTGTTGTGTCCTCCTTATATAGTTTTTTTAATTCATATAATTTTTTTTCTAAAGCTTCTATTACTTCATCATGTGTTGCATCTTCTTGAATTCTTAATTCTATTTCGTCTTTTTTTAAATGAATTTGTATACAATTTTTCATATCCTTACCTTCTTTTATTTTATCTTTGTATTTGAACAGTAGGAATTGCTTCCATACTTTCATTTGCTTCTTGTAAGTTCATTCCAAAATATTCTGCAATAATATCTCTTACTGGTTCTGCTGTATAACTTCCATGTCTTCCATTTTCAACCATTACTACTACTGCAATTTCTGGGTCATCATATGGTGCAAAACCTGCAAACCAAGCATTTACCTTACCATTTCCAACTTCTGCAGATCCTGTTTTTCCACCTACTTCTATATCAAATCCTCTAAAGAAACTATTTGCAGTTCCTCCTGATTCTGTTGTTACTGATTTCATACCTTCTAGTATAGCTTTAAAGTTTTCATCTTTTATTATCATATCTTTTAACTCTGTTTTTTCTAATCCTAATCTTTCATTTACAACTTCTTCTACTTGTTCTCTAGGTATTGTATTTCCATTTTCATCTATAACACTTTTAAAAATGGTAACATCTAAATCTCTTCCTCCATTTGCTACCATACTAATATATTTTGCCATTTGAATAACACTAAAGCTGTTAGCTCCTTGTCCTATAGAAAGATTTAAAATATTTCCTGGTTCATTATTTAAACTAGTTGCTAAATTTCCTGCTGTTTCTCCTAATAATTCTACACCTGTCTTTTTACCTAATCCAAAACCTGAAGAGTATTCTACTAATTTATCAATTCCTAACCTTTGTCCCATTTCACAAAAATAATAATTACAAGAATTTTTTATTCCATCTGATACATTTTGCCATCCATGTCCTCTTCCATAATCTGTATAGTACCAACATGGTAATTTTTGGTTGTAATAACGATATACTCCAGAGTCATATACTCTCTCTGATACATTTGTCACACCAGATTCTAATGCAGCTATTCCTGTTATCATTTTAAAAATAGAACCTGGAGCATTTGCATCTTGAATTGCTCTATTCTTTAGTGGCTTTAGATCTGTTGTATATTCTTTCCATTTTTCATCTGATATTATTCCTACAAAAGATTGTGGATCAAAATCTGGATAACTTGCCATTGCAAGTACTTCACCAGTTTTTACGTTCATTACTATACAAGAACCACCTTCTGCATCTGCTCTTTGTGAAAATCCTCCATTACGTATTTTTTCTATATTTGTTTTTAGTGCATTTTCTACTACTTGTTGTAATTTTGCATCAATAGTAAGTACAACATTATTTCCTGCTACAGCTTCTTTTGTAATGTATTCATCTGTTACTGTACCATCTACAGACATATCTATTTGTTTTATTCCATCTGTCCCCTTTAAAAATGTTTCAAAAGTATATTCTATTCCACTTTTTCCTACTAAATCATTCATACTATAAATATCTTTATTTGCATTATAAGTTTCAGAATCTATAGTTCTCAAATATCCTAATATATGTGATGCTAAATTTCCCTTTAAATAAACTCTTTGTGGTTCTGGAATAATTGCAATGCTTGGAAATTTAAAATTTTGCTCATTAAATATTGCAAGGCTTGTCTCAGAGATATCATCTGAAATCTCTACTGGTCTTGTACTACTATATCCTTGTATATTAATTTCATATCTTAGTGTCATTATTTTTCTTGCATCATCTATATTTTCAGTTGTTATGTCATATTTGTCTTTTAATTTTTCAAATACTTGCTCTGCTGTAAAATTTTCGTCTATCTCCATTTCTTTTTTCCATTTTTTTTGTTCTTCTTCATCTTCCATTGTAAAGCGAATTGGATTTATAGCAATTGGCAAGTTGTCTGCATATTTATCTCCATTTTGTTCTAAAACTTTTATAATCTCTAGCAAAGTATTATTTAATTCTTCTGAAGACATTTTTGATTTATATAATTTTAGACTATTTACAATTTTTGTACTTACAAGATCTATTCCTGTTCTATCTATAATTTTCCCTCTTGCTGCTTTTAATACTGTCTCCCTTGTAAGTCTTGTATTAGACTGTGCTCTATATTCTTCACCATGAACAATTTGAAGGTTAAATAATTGTAATAATAAAACAATTCCAATAAGATAAATTAAAACTCCCAATATATTATATCTAAGTCTAGTATTTGCTGTATTATTTTTTTGTTCCAATTTTTCACCTTCTTTTAAAAATATTTTGTTAATATTGTCTTTCCTTTAAAATTTTCTTCTATTGGATATCCAAATATAGGAAATAATGGATATACAATTATTGTTAATATGACATTATAAACTATTTCAATCACTAACGTTTTTAAAAATGCTATAATTTCTAAATTTGCAGAAAGCAAAAATACAGAAAAAACATACATTCCTATTTCAAATAAACAAGTCATTCCTGCTACCATTAACATAATTGTTATTCTACTATCTTTAGAAAAATTTTTATCTAAAATTCCTCCTAAAAATCCAACTACCATTAGCATAATTGCATACATAAAAATTGACTTTCCAATACAAAAATCAAGGATAATTCCAAATAAGATTCCACAAAATGCTCCTACTTTTTTTCCTGCAAATAAACCTATAAATAGCATAAAAATAACAAAAATATTTGGCATTACATCACTTATAGTAAACCAAGTAAAAAAATTAGCTTGTAAAAAATAAAGGCATAAGAAAACAGCAAAAAACGCAACAATAATACCTACTTTTTTCAAAATTTCACCTCTTTTACTTAATTACTAAAACAGTTTCTAATTTTGTAAAATCAACTGCAGTTTCTATCCATATATATCTATCTGTAATATTTTTAGTAGAAACAACTTGATTTACAGTTCCTATATGAATTCCTTTAGGATAAATTCCTCCTATTCCAGATGTTTCTATATTGTCGCCCTGTGCAATGGTAACATGTGGCTGTATAAATGTTCCTTTTAATCTGCCATTTCCTTCAATACTTCCCCTTATAACAAGGTTATCTCTTGTAGTTGATAAAGTACTACTAACCGAACTAGATGGATCAACAATAGTTTGCACTTTAGCAGTAGTATCTGAAACAGATACCACATGACCTACTAATCCTTTATCTGCAATTACTACCATATTTTCTTCTATTCCATCTTTTTTTCCGCTATCAATAACAATCATATTACTATAATTGTTCATATCTCTATTTATTACATAAGCTGGAATTGTAGAATAACTTGTATATTTTTCTTTTAATCCTAATAATTCTGTTAATCTACTATTTTCATTTTTAGTAATTTCTAATTCTCTTAAACTTTCTTCTAATTCTTTATTTTTTTGTTTTAACTGTTCATTTTCTTGTTTTAATGCATTTACATCAGTAAAAAAATTTTCATTACCTGCTAATTTATTTTTTAAATATGTTAGTCCATTTTGTACTGGCATTATTAAAGATGTAAACACATTTTGTGCATAAGATAATTTTCCTATTTCTACATTGGATAGAAATACAATAATAACTAATAACAAAATTGTTACAATAATTCCAATTATTCCACTTTTTTTATTTTTATACATGTATCTTCCTTTTCATCCTTTCTTTTAGGAATTTATCTTCTTCTAGAGTTAATAAGTACATGCTTTAACTTTTCTAAATCTTCCAATGTTTTTCCAGTTCCTTTAACAACACAATCTAATGGAGATTCTGCAATATAAACTGGCATACCGGTAGATAAACTTAATAATTTATCTAAATTTTGAATTAAAGCTCCTCCCCCTGCTAAAACAATTCCTTTTTCCATTATATCTGCTGCAAGTTCTGGAGGTGTTTTTTCTAGTGTCATTTTTACAATATCTACAATCTCTCCAATAGAATCTGCCATGGCTTCTTGTACTTGTGAAGATGTAATAATAACATTTCTTGGAAGACCATTTCCTAAATCTCTTCCTCTTATTTCCATACTCATATCCGTCATTAATGGTAATGCACAACCAATTTGCATTTTTATTTGTTCTGCTGTTGTTTCTCCAACAGCTAAATTCATTTCCCTTTTTATATAATTTACAATATCTTCTTCTAGTTCATCTCCAGCTATTCTTAAGGAATTACTAACTACAATTCCCCCTAAAGAAATAACAGCTACTTCTGTAGTTCCTCCACCTATATCAACAATAATACTTCCACTTGGTTCTGCTACATCTAAGCTAGCTCCAATTGCAGCTGCCATTGGTTCTTCTATTAAATAAACTTCTTTAGCACCTGCTTGTAATACAGCTTCTTCTACAGCTCTTTCTTCAACCTCTGTAATACCTGATGGTACTCCAACCACAACTCTTGGTCTTCCAGCATTATATCTTTGACATACTTTTGAAATTACATTTTTTAACATCAATTGAGTTGCTGAAAAGTCAGCTATTACACCGTCTTTTAGCGGTCTTACAGCTTTAATTTGTTCTGGTGTTCTTCCGTAGCATCTCTTTAGCCTCATGTCCAGTAGCTAAAATATTTCCTGTTTTTTTATCTATAGCTACAACAGATGGCTCATTTAAAATAATTCCTTTTCCTTTTAAAGTAACTAGCATGTTTGCTGTTCCTAAATCAATTCCAATGTCTTTTGAACCAAAATCAAATAGTTTCATTTTTCTCCATTCCTTTCTTTTTTGCAAGTATACTTACAAATTTTCCATCTCCAATAACAACATGGTCTAATAACTCTATCCCCATTATTTCTGCCGCTTCTTGAATTCTTTCTGTAACTAGTATATCTCCTTTACTTGGGGTTGGGTCACCACTTGGATGATTATGTACTAATATAATCTTAGGTGCTTCTATTTTTATTGCATCTGTTAAGACTTGTTTTGGTTCAATAACAGCAAAGTTACCTCCTCCTATTGCTGCATCTACAATTTTTAGAACTATATTTTTGTTATTTAATATAATTACTTTAACAAGTTCTTTTTTTTCATACCTTAGCTCGTCCATTAAAAGTTTCGAAACATCACTTGGAAATCGTATTGGTACATTAATTGTATGAATTGGCCTTGAAATTCTTTTTGATAATTCACAAATAGCTTTTAATTGAATTGCCTTAACTTTCCCAATCCCTTTAATTCTTTTTAATTCTTCTATTGAAACATCTTGTAAAAATCTCATGCTGTTTACTTCTTCTGATGTATTCATTTTTAAAATTTTTTGTGCAATTTCAACAGAAGACTCCTCTTTTGTTCCGCTTTTAATAATTATTGCTAGTAATTCTGAATTGGATAAACTTGTTTCACCATACATTTCTAATTTTTCGTATGGTCTCTCTGATAGGGGTAATTGTTTCATTTTCATTGGTATTTTACCTAACCTTTCTAAAACCCCTATTCCTTTTATTTATATTATTGTATCATTTTTTATTTGTTATACCTTTCGATATATAAAAATAGCAATTGCCATTCCAATAATACTTGCTACATTAATTTTAAACATTAATCCAAATGTAACTTCCATAATATTTAAATTTAATGTAATTGGATTTGTTAGACCAAATGATTCTCCATAAGAAAGCCACCATAAAAAGTCCACTTTTGAAGCTAGCTCTCCCAATAATCCTCCAATTACTAATCCTGATAATAAAAATACTAGTAATATCCATATATTTTTTTCTCTTGTTGCCACTTTTGTTCCTCCATTCTTCTTACGGAATTTATTTCTTTTGTTTTCTATGATATTATATAGGGAAACAAGTTTTTTTTCAAGTAATATATACAATTTTTTCCTTAAAAATTCCTTTAGTTGATTCTACTAATTATTATAAAAATATTTAAATATTTTCATATAACATTCTTTTCTTTTTTTTACTCTTATGATATATTCTATGTAGTACATTTTAGCAATAATTGCATATAATATATAAATTTTAAATTTACCATTTTTTTCGTTCTTTTAAAAAATGGTGTTTCGTAGTATAATTATAATATAATCATTTTTGGGGGTATTATTAAGGTGAGATTTGAGAAGCTTCGGTGATAATAAAATAAGAATAACATTAAATAAACAGGACTTGGATGAAAAAAATATTGATATACATTCTTTTATGGCAAATTCTTTAGAAACACAAGATTTGTTCTTAAACTTATTAGAAAAAGCTGAAGAAGAAGTTGGATTTGTTACTAAAAACTATCAAATTAGAATTGAAGCATTGGCAACTTTAGATGGTAATTTTGTATTTACTGTAACCAGAATGAGTCCTGTAAATAAGCCAAAAAATATTTATAAAAGAAAAACATTACATA
This sequence comes from uncultured Clostridia bacterium, assembly GCA_963558405.1. Taxonomy (GTDB): domain Bacteria; phylum Bacillota; class Clostridia; order TANB77; family CAG-508; genus CAKNOI01. The sequence goes on along the minus strand of CAUWGC010000003.1, from coordinate 84,032 downwards.
TAAAAAGAAAAACATATAATATACATTCTACAACTGCTATTTATCTTTTTTCTGATTTTGATGATTTTTGCGAGTTATGCAATTTTCTAGAATCTTCTTCTTTCAATTTTATGTTTAAAATAGCTAAAAAAATATTGTTGTATGAATATGATAATAATTATTATTTACTTTTTTCTGATTTGCATGTTCCTCCTGAAAAAATTATTCAGTTTCATTCTTGTATCAGTGAATTTGCAACTAATATACATAATGGTGAGTTATTTAAAAGTAAACTCCAAGAACATGGTAAATTAATTATTAAACACAATGCATTAAAAACCGGAAAACAATTTTTTTCAAAAAAATAAAACACTTCTTATATGAAGTGTTTTTTAATATACGTAATTTTGTGGATTTTGTGTAACTCCATTTACTCTTATTTCAAAGTGTAAATGATTTCCCGTTGCATTTCCAGTTTTCCCCACTTTTGCTATTGGTTGCCCCTGAGATACTTTTGTTCCCGCTGATACTAAAAGTTTACTACAGTGACAATAATAAGTTTGTACTCCGTTTCCATGTGAAATTATTATATAATATCCATAACTTCTATTAGGATTTCCTCCTGAAAATGTAACTGTTCCCGAAGCTGCTGCTTTAATTGTTGTTCCATTTGGTGCTGCAATATCAATTCCTGTATGCATTCCACTACTTCTTCTACCATATCTTGAAGATATTGTCCCAGATACTGGTCTAATTAATGTAGTTCCTAAAGCAACTTTTTTACTAGATGTATTTGATCCTTTTAAACTACTTGTTGTACCTGTTGATTTATATGTACTTGCTACTTTTATTTCTTTTACTGGTTCTACATATAACTTTGATACGATTGTATCTTTTGTATCAAAAGTTTTTAAATCTTTTGAATATTTTTCTGCAATTGCTAATTTATCTTTATTTGTGCTATTTTTTTCTTTTAATTCGTTTATAGCTGATTCAGCTTCTTCAAAAGTAGATGTATAATATTTTTCTTCTCCATTATCTGTGATTGCATAATATCTATAATATAGTGTACTAATATCTAATACTTTTTGATATATTTCCTCATCATTTGTTACAATTCCTTTTTTTAGAAGACACATACTATATCTAGGTAATTCTTCAATTTGGGCAAAAGCTGAATTTGGTATGCTACTGTCCCCATGATTTAAATACTTGCTAAATTTTTCTTGTAACATTTCTCTATTTTCAGTATATCCAATATGCTCTCCTTTTAATGTTACACGATATATTGGTTTATAAAATAATGTGACAATTCCAACTATAATAAATAAAGATAGTAATATTAATAGAATCAATTTTACAGATGTTCTAATATGTACTACTACTTTTTTTATATTTGTACTAATCTTAAACAACCCCTTTATATTTATTTTACATCATAATTTTTTTATATTGTATATTACATTACTTATTATTACAATTACTAAATACTCTTAAATTTTTTTATTAATCTTATTTCCGTAAGTTTTTTCTTGTTTTTAATCTTATTTTTTTTCAATTTCTCTTGTTTTTAAAATTTATTATATATCTTTTATTTAATATTAAAACTTCTTTTTATATAAAAATAAAAGTAGAAAGATATTTTTCTTTCTACTTTTATTAATTTGTTTTTAATTATTGTTGCAATTCATTTTTTACATTTTGAATTTCTATATTATTAACCTTATCTGCTGGTTTATAATATCCTTTTGCTTGTGCTACTTTAAATAATTCGTATTGGAAACTTTCGTCATTATTTCTAATTTGTTGAAGTGTCTGTCTTAATTGCATATTTTCACATTCTGAAATAGCAGTTTGATATGCATTTAAATCATTCTTTACTCCTGATAAAATATCATTTACCATAGTTTTCTCGTCCATTTTTTCCTCCTTATTAATTATTTAAAAATGACATTAATTTTTGTTTTGTATTTAAAGCATCTTGTGCTGATTTACTAAACATCTGCTTAATTTGTGGGTCTACACAAGTTGATGCATAATTATTTAATTTTTGATAAGAAGTTTCATGTGCACCTATTAAATGTCGTAAATTTTGAAGTTCTACTTGATTTAAATTTGTCATTTTTTCATCTTCCTTTCTTAATTTTCATACTTTTATTATCTTCTTTTTTTATATTTTTATACAAGTAAAATAATAATTTTATAAAAAAACAGAAAAATATTTTTTATTTTTCTGTTTTTTAATTTTATATTAATAATTTTTCTATTTCTTTCCAATTATTTACACGAATTATATTATTATCTGTTAAAGTACTTTTTTCTATTTTTTTATTGTGATATGCAGTAAACAATAATTTTGTTTCTGATTTTCCTGTTAAATTTTCTATTCTATCATCTATTCTAATATCACCATCTACTATATGTTTATTACTACAAAAAATATATTTTTCTGGTGGTATAAATGGCATATTTTTATATAACCAATCATATTTATATTTTAGATATGTACCTGCAAACTCTTTGTCTTCTTTTATAATATAAGCAGTTACAATATATATGTCATAAATACTATTTAATTTTTCTATTACTTCATAAGCATCTGGCACAAATACAACATAATCATAACTATTATGATTTCTAAAAAATTTAATCCATTCCTCTCTTTTTTCTTCTGGAATAATATGTTGAATGTAAAAATCTTTTAAATCTTCTTTTTTGTAATTTGTATTTAAGAATTTATTTGCTAAAGTCAAAAAGTTTCCTTCACAAATAACATCATCCATATCTATTAATAATTTTTTCATTATTAAACTCCTATCCTATTATTTCTAACCCTGCAAATTTTGCCATTAATCTTTTATGTCCAGATTTATCAAACATAATATCTACTTTTAAATCTTCTCCTTCTTGTTCTACCTTATTAATAGTTCCTTCTCCAAACTTTTTATGATAAACTCGTTCTCCAGCTTTGTATTGAGATAAATCTACTTCTTCTTTTTGCTTTTTATTTAAACCATTTAAAAAGCTTTCTGCTGATTTAAATGCAAATACTTGATTTCCTATTTTACTTCCTATTTTTACTGTTTCATCCTTATATGTTATTACATTATTTTGTTTTGTATTTCCATAGCTCCAAGAAATATTTTTATCTTCAAAAATATTTTTTCTATCATTGCTTCCTAATGCTTGTTCGTATCCTTCTAATAAATCTTGTGGAATTTCTTTTAAAAATCTAGAAGGATTATTACAAGAAGTAGAACCAAACATAGTCCTTTGTTTTGCAAAACTTAAAAATAAATGCTCTTTTGCTCTTGTTATTCCTACATAACAAAGTCTTCTCTCTTCTTCTAATTCTTTTTGTTCTCCTATAGAACGATATCCTGGAAAAATTCCTTCCTCCATTCCTACTAAGAATACTACTGGAAATTCTAATCCTTTTGCACTATGAAGTGTCATCATAGTAACACTATCTTCTGTTTCTTCTAATGAATCTACATCACTAGATAAAGTAATACCTTCTAAAAATTCTGCTAAATTATTTTCTGCTGACTCTTCTTCAAATTCTATTGCTACTGTTAAAAACTCTTCTAAGTTCTCAATTCTATTTTCTGCTTCTTGAGTTTCCTCTTTTTCTAGAGCTTTGGTATATCCTGTTTTATTTAAAGTCTCTTTTATTAATTCTGAAATACTCATAGAATCTTTTTTTGCAATTAATTCTTCCATTGTTTGAACAAATTCTCTTGTATTTAAGAATACTCTATTTAAATCATATTGTTCTGCATTTTTTATTATTTCATACATAGACTTTCCAGTTTGTTCTGAAATTAATGCTATTTTATCTAAACTAGTATTTCCCACGCCTCTTTTAGGTTCATTTATAATTCTTCTTAGACTTAAATTATCGGAAGAATTATGAATTAAACGCAAATATGCAATAATATCTTTTATTTCTTTTCTTTCATAGAATTTTAATCCTCCAATAATTTTATATGGTATATCTTCTCTTCTAAAAATATCTTCAATTGCTCTTGATTGAGTATTCATACGATATAATACAGTAAAATCTGAATTTTTATAGTATTCTTCTCTTTTTAAGTGATTTATTTGATTTACAATATATGTTGCCTCATCATATTCGTTATCTGCTGAATATATCTCTGGTTTACATCCTTCTTCATTCTCTGTCCATAGCTTTTTTTCATACTTATTTTCATTATTTTTAATTACAGCATTTGCAGCCTTTAATATATTTCCAGTACATCTATAATTTTGTTCCAATTTTATTATTTTAGTTCCTGGAAAATCTTTTTCAAAATTTAAAATATTACTAATATCTGCTCCGTCTAAAACTATAAATTCCTTGATCATTATCTCCTACTACCGTAATATTTCCATATCTTGAAGCTAAGATGGTTATAAGAGTAAATTGTGCTTTATTAGTATCTTGGTATTCATCTACCAACACATAATGAAATTTACTAGAATAATAATCTAGTGCTTCTGGATTTTCTAATAATATTTTAATAGTAAAATTAATTATATCATCAAAATCTATTGCGTTATTTTCTTTTAAACGCTTTTGATATAAAGTATAAATTTTTCCTATGGTCTCTTTTCTATAATCTCCCACACTTCTTGCTACATATTGATCTGGTTCTAACATTTCATTTTTGGCATTACTAATTTCAGAAAGAACTGCTCTTTCATTAAAAAGCTTATCATCTATTTGTAATTCTTTTAAACATGCTTTTACCATGCTCTTTTGATCTGTGGTATCAAATATAACAAATGAATTATCATACCCAATACAATTTATATATTTTCTTAAAATTCTAACACATATTGAATGGAATGTACCAAGCCACATATCATTTGCAATATCTCCAACTAATTTTCCTATTCTTTCTTTCATTTCATTTGCAGCTTTATTTGTAAATGTAATTGCTAATATATTCCATGGTGCTACATTTTTTTCACCCACTAAATACGCTATTTTATGTGTTAATACTTTAGTTTTACCACTACCAGCACCTGCAATAACAAGGCAAGGTCCATCTGTTTGTAAAACTGCTTCTTTTTGTTTATTATTTAATCCTTCTATTAAATCTATCATTTTATTTCTCCTTATACGAATTTATGTTTGTATTATATTCTATTTTTAATTTTTTTACAATATTTTTTTATTTATTTTTTAACTTTAATATTATCTTTTTTATACATTCTTCAAGTTCTTTTTCTACTTTTACATATGTTTCCAAAGAATATCCCCAAGGATCTTTTATATCTTTATATTCTATATCTAAACCATATGCATATTCCTTTATTGTAAATATTTTTTCTTTTAAATTAGGATACATCTCTTTAACTAACCTTTTATGCTCTTTTGTAGCACACAAAATAACATCCATATTATTTATATCACTATTATTTATATTAGTAGCCAAATGATTATTTAAATCTATCCCTATATTTTCCATCGCCTTAATGGCCATATTTGTAGCTTTTTCTCCATCTACAGCAAAAATACCACATGAAAATACATCTGCAGATATATTATTTTTTACAGCTAAATCTTTAAAAATTGCTTCTGCCATAGCACTTCTACAAGTATTTCCTGTACAAACAAACATTATTTTCAATTTTTTCACACCTTTCCTAAAACATTATATCAAGTTAATTTATATGCACGCAATAGTTTTAGAAATATATATAAAAAATATTTATATTATTATTAATTTTATATTGTTTTATTTATTTTAAATTATTGGATAATTATTATAAAAAAAATTTTTATTTTTAATTTAATTTTTATTAATAACTTTTTACACAATTTTTTATTTTTTAATTTTGTATATTTTTTATTTATTTCATTTTTTTATTTTAAATTTATTAAATGATTTTAAATGAATTAATTTTTATAATTTATTTTAATTTTGATTAAAACTATTTTTATTTTTTTAGTTAATATTTTTTTAACTTTATTTTATATATAAATTTTATCATTAACATATCTTAGTAAATTTAATTAAATTTTTAATATTTCTTTGTTGAGTATTTTTATTCTTTTATCTGTTGTTATCATCTAATATTTTGCCATCATATTTTTTATTGTCAATATTACAATTTTTAGTCCTTATTCTATTTTCTTTATAAAATTGTTGTTCTTTCATAAATTAAATTTTATTTTTTCTCTACATTGTTTTTTTATTTATGTAACCTTTTTCACTTACCTATAAAATTTACTTCTAACTACTAAATCCCCAATATTTTTATCTTCTTTTTTTGATACTTTTAGATTTATTCTTTTATAATTCTTACTTCACTTTTTCTCATTACAAAAAGCATATTTATATAACTTATCTATTAATATTTTTTTATATAACTATACTTAATGTTTTTTATATTCTTTACATAAAGTGATAGTAATATGATTGATATCCTACCTCTAATTTAGATTTTATTTCCTTTTTATTCCAGATATTTTTTACTGTTTTTCACATATTATATACTTAATTACTTTGAATTTTTTATTTAATATTATATTTTATGCCTTATTTATTTTTTTAAATATTTTTTATTTACTGTTTAATTTTTATATTATAGATTTTATTATATTTTTTTATATTTAGATTTAAAAAAAATTATTTAATTCTATTATTTTAATTAAATAGTTTTTTTATTCTAATTTTTTATTTTATTAAAAATTTTATTTACTATTATTTTATTAATTATTTTTATTTAAAAAAATTATGCAAATTTTTAATTTTAATTTTGCATAATTTTTTATTAATTTCATTTTTATATTTTTTAATTTTATATTTTAAATTTTTTAAATAATTTTTAATTACTTTTAAATTTATTTTTATTTTTTATATTTACTATTTTTATTAACTTTATTTTATATTTGAATTTTTATTATTAATATATATTAGTAGTATTTTATAAAATTATTATTTTTTTTGAATATTTTTATTTTTCTATTTAAAAATATAATTTAAATTATATTTCTTAAATTAGTATCTTTATACTTCAATTATTATCATCATATTAAATATTTTACTCTCGAATTTTTTATTGTCAATATTGCAACTTTTATGTAGTAATGTATTTACTTTATAAAATTGTTACTCTTTCATAAATTAAATCTTATTTTTTCTCTACATTGTTTTTCTTTATTTATGTAACCTTTTTCACATACATATAAAATTCACCTCTAACTACTAAATCCCCAATGTTTTTATCATCTTTTTTTGATACTTTAAGATTTGTTCTTTTATAATTCTTGATTCTACTTTTCTCATTACTTAAAGTTTATTTATGAAGCTTATCTGTTAATCTTTTATCTTATAACTAAACTTAATTATTTTTTCTTTCTTTACATAATGTTATTGTTCTATCATTATTTTCTTAACTATAACTTAACTTCTATTTCCTATTTATTCCATATATATTTTGCTATTTTCTACATATTTTATATCTCATGCTTATTATTTTTTATTTAATATAATATTTTATCCTTTATTTATTGTTATAAAATATTTTTTATTTATTATTTAATTTATATTTTATAATCTTTAATATATTTTTTAATTTAAAATTTACAAGAAAATAATTTAAATTTATTATTTTAATTAAATTAATTTTTTATTGATTATTTTTAATAATTTTATTTGTTATATTTTAATATTTATTTTTAATTTATTAAACATTTTTAAAACTAATTTTTATTTAATTATTATATATTTATTTTTAAATTTAATATTAATTTTTTTTATATTTTCATTGCTAACATTCCTATTAAAAAACCCAAAATATTTCCTATTGCTGATAATTTTCCTTTGTATAAATTATTATACTCTGGTGTTAATTCTCCTGATACTATATAAAGCATTGCACCTGCTGCAAATGATAAACAAATTGCTATAATATTTTGAGAGATATTTCCAATAATTGCTCCAAAAAAAGCTCCTATCCCTGTAGTAATTCCAGATAATATTACGTAAAATAGAACCTTTATTGGTTTCATTCCCCCATTTTTCATAGGTACTGCCATAGATATTCCTTCTGGTATATCATGTAATGCAATTGCTAGAGCTAATGAATATCCTAAACTTATTGATGCTCCAAATCCTGAACCTATTGCTAAACCTTCTGGAAAATTATGAAGTGCTAGCCCTATACTTACAATAATACCTGTTTTTAATAATGTACTTTCTTTATTTTTTAAGTTATTAATATTAAACTTTTTTTGTATTAGAATATCACAAATAATCATTGATATAATACCTATAAATAATCCACTAAATATATATCCTAAATTGGTTAACTCTAATGCTTCAGGTATTAAGTCAAAACACACAATTGCAAGCATTAATCCGAGAAGCAAAAGCTAAAATAAAACTTAAAAATTTGTGTGAGGTTCTTTTAAAAGTAATCCCTATAATTCCTCCAATTGTTGTTCCAAATGTTCCAAAAAATAAACCTATTAATGTTGTTTTTAATAAATCACACATAAAAAAGACTCCTTTAAAATAAACTTTTACTTTAGTTTATTTTTTAGAAGTCCTTTTTATTACAATTTATTCTTCGTCACCTTTTAACTTTTCTGCTCTATCTGCTGTAATTAAACTATCTATCATTTCTTCTAGGTTTCCATTTAGGAAATCTTCCATTTGATAAATACTAAGTCCTATTCTATGGTCTGTAATTCTACCCTGAGGGTAATTATATGTTCTTATCTTTTCACTTCTGTCACCATTTCCTACTTGACTCTTTCTTTCATTTGCAATTTTTTCATCTTGTTCTCTTTGTTTTATTTCAAATAATCTAGAACGTAGCATACGCATTGCATATTCTCTATTTTGTACTTGTGATCTTTCTGTTTGACATTCTGCTACCATTCCTGTTGGAATGTGAATAAGTCTTACAGCTGATGAAGTTTTATTAATATGTTGTCCACCTGCACCTGAAGCTCTAAATACTTCCATTTTTACATCAGCAGGATTTATTTCTACTTCTACATCTTCTACTTCTGGAAGTACTGCAACAGTTACAGTAGATGTATGAATTCTTCCACTGCTTTCTGTATCTGGCACCCTTTGTACACGGTGTACTCCACTTTCATATTTTAATCTACTATATGCTCCTTTACCAGTAATCATAAATGATATTTCTTTATAGCCACCTAATCCTGTTTCGTTTTCATTTAATACTTCTAATTTCCAATGTTTTCTTTCTGCATACATACTATACATACGAAATAATGTACCTGCAAAAAGAGCAGCTTCTTCTCCACCCGCACCTGCACGAATTTCACATATTACGTTTTTATCATCATTTGGATCTTTTGGTAGTAAAAGAATTTTTAATTCATCTTCTATTTTAGGAAGTTTTTCTCTTGCTTCATCTAATTCCATTTGTGCTAACTCTTTTAGTTCTTTATCATCTAACATTGATTTAGCTTCGTCTATTTGTTTATTTACTTTTTTATATTCTCTATATTTTTCAACTATTTCTGCAATAGAAGCATGTTCTTTCATTAATTTTTGCCATTCTGAATGATTTGCAATAATTTCTGGATCACTAATTAATTTTGTTAATTCTTCGTATCTTTTTTCTACAGCATCTAATTTTTGAAACATAAAAATTCTCCTTTATTGTCTTAATTTCCTTTTTTATTATATATCATTTTTCCATTTTTTTCAACCAGTATTTAAAAGTTCCTCTTTCAAAAAAATAGAGTTTATATTAACTCTATTTTTTTGAAATTTATATTTAATTCTTTTAATATATTTTCTTCTCTTTTTGTACATGTAAAAATAATAATTTGATTTTCCTTTAATTCATCATTAATATACTTTAATATATTTTTTAATCTTTCAGTATCAAAATATGCAAAAGATTCATCTAATATTATTGGAATTTTTTCTTCTGTTATTTCTTTTAGTATTGATAATCTTAAAGATAAATATAGCTGATCTATTGTTCCAATACTTAATAAATCTATTGAGATATAATCTCCATTTTCTGCTTCTATTATTAATGAATTATTTTCATTTATTTTTACTGTTTTGTATTTGCCTGAAGATATTTTTTCTATTGTATTAGATAAATTTAATGTAAATTTTGGAACTACTTTTTGTTTCATTTCTATATATGATTCTTCTAAAGTTTTTATAACAAACTGAATTTCTTCTATTTTATTTTTTAGATTTTCTTTTTGTTCTTCTAATTTTTCTAATTCTTCTTCTAAATCTGCAATTTTTTCTAATTTAGGTAATATATTATTTTGTTCTAATTTTATTTTATGTATTTCTAATTTTTCTTCTTGTATTTTTTCTTCTAATTCATAATAATTTTTATTTTCTTCATTTAATATATTATCTATTATTTCATTATTTATTTTATTTAAATATTTTATTTTTATTTTATTTATTTCTTGTTCTTCTTTTTGTTTTAAATTATTTTTTAATAATTTTATTTCTTCTTCTTTTTCTAGTTTATTTTGTTTTAATAATTCTATCTCTTTTTCTTTATTTTTTATTTGTATTTTTATTTCTTCTAAAATGTTATTTTTTTCTGCCTTATTATTATTTATAATATTTAAAATAAATAATATAATAATTATTATATCTACTATTCCTGAAATAATACTTAAAATATTATTTTTAAATATAGCAAATGATAATATATTAATAATTATTAAAAATATTCCTAAAATAAAATATATTATATTTTTTCTTTTTTTATTTTTATTTTTTTGAATATTTATTTTTTTTATTTTTTCTTCTAATTCTTTTTTTATATTTTCTATTTCTTTAATATTTTGTTTTTCTTTTTCTTCTATTCCTTTTTTTATTTCTTCATTTATTTGTATTTTTTGTAATTCTGCTTTTTGATTTTCATTTATTTTTTTTATTTCTGTTTTTAAATTATATTCTTCTATTTTTTTTGATAAATCTATTTCTAAATTATCTTTTTTTTGTACTAATTCTTTTTCTATATTTTTATATTCCTTTAATTCTTCTTTCTGTTTTAAAATTTCACCTATTCTATTTTCTATTATATTTATTGGCTTATTTTGCGTTCTATTTGTTCCTATTTCGTCTGTTAATTTTTTATTTAATTTTTCTATAGATTTTTTAAATGAAATACTATCTTCTCCTGTGCTTACAAGATTTGTTACTTTTTGTAATAGTGTATTTTGTTCTTCTGGTTTTAATTTTAATTCTTGTTGCATGGACACAAAACTAGAAGTAAATAAATTCTCATCTATTTTAGTTTGTTCATAAAAAAATTCATTTCCTTTTGTTTTATCAATATGAAATTGTTTAGAAATATCTTCTTTTTCTTTATCAAATATTTTAACTGATTTTTTTTGAAAATTACGGAATATTTCATATTCTGTTTTATTATCTAATGTATACTCCATAGTTCCTGAATATTCTTCCAATCCCCATGGTGTATATTTTTCCATATCCGAAATATCTTTGCCTCTTTTATTTTTAGATGCGCCATATAACATTGAGATAATATATTTTACTAGTGTTGATTTCCCACTTTCATTTTTACCTTCTACTATATTTATTCCATCTGAAAAAATAATTTCTTTGTTTATTAATTTTCCAAATCCATTAATTTTAAGTCTATTTATTTTCAAGAGTCTTACTCCTTCCCTTCATTTAAAATGTCTAATCCAATTTCTAAAGTATTTTCTATAAAATCCTCTGGATAATTATCTTTTTGTTCTAATATTTTTTTTATAAAAATTCCTCTTAATGTATTTTCATTTTTTATTTTTTCTAAATCATATTTTATTTTTGTTTTATTTTTTATTTTTACAATATTTTCTTTTTCTATACTTTTTAATATTTCATAGGTATCAATTTCAAAATTTCTTGTACCTGTAAAAATAATTTTATATAAATTTTGTGTCTCTAATTGTAAATCTTGTATTTTTTCTATTAATTCTTCTTTTGATATAATATTTGAAATATCTATTGGTAATTCTATAAATTCTTTTTTATCAAGTGGTATAAATTTAACATTAGTATTTTTTTTATTAATTTCTCCAACTAACATTCCATGTTTTCCTAATTCATCAAATCCAAAAGAGATTGTAGAACCTGGATAAAGAATTGTTTGTTTTTCATTTTCATTATAATTTGTTTTATGAATATGACCTAATGCTACATAATCAAAATTTAGTGATTTTAAAAGTCCTTTTGGTATTGGATTATACTGTTTATCCTCTTTTCCTCCATCTAATGCACCATGTGTTATTAATATATTTATTTTTTCATTATTTTCGATATTTAAATTTTCTAAAGGATTTTGTAACATATAAAAATCATTAAATCCAAAACCATAAATATTACATTCAGGCTCTTCTATTTTTTGTAGTTTATCTGTAAAAATATGTACATTGGAACTCCATGTAAATTTTGAATAATATGAATCTTTTAGTAATGGATCATGATTTCCTGGTGTTATATATATTTTTGTATTTGGTATTTCTTTAAAAAGTTGATTTATATAAATAATAGTACTCTCTCTTATATATCCTTCTTCATATAAGTCACCTGCTATAAAAAAATAAGGAATATTCTCTTTTTTTATATATTCCACAGCTTCTTTTAATACTTTTCTTTGTTCTAATCTTCTTTTTTCACCCAAACCTTCTATAGAATTAAGACTAGTAAAAGGTGTATCTAAGTGTAAATCTGCAATATGTACAAACTTCATATTTTTCATCCTTTCTTATATGGGTATGATTATATATATAAATAAAATAAAAGTCAACATTTTTCAAAACATTTGTTTTTAAAATGTTGACTTTTATTTTATTCTTCCGTATCTTCCATTGGTCCAAATAATTCGTCAAATTTAGCTTCTAACTCTTTTTGTATATCTTCTGAAAATGGCTCATCTACAGTAATATCATCTTTTATATTTTCTATTTTTTCTTCTTGTGGTAATACTGGAGCTTCTTCTTCCATTTTTAATAAATCTATTTTTTCCTCTTTTTTTGGTTCCTCATCTTCAAATAAATCATCTAAAGATTCTACTTTTAAATCTTGTTTTGGTTTATTATTTGAGCCTTCAGCATATGGATTATACGGATTATATTTTCTCCATCTTCCTCTATCCATTTCTTCTACTTCGTTATGATTTAATCTAACTGCTGATAATCTTTTTGCAATTGGCTTTTCAAAATAATAATATTTCTTTGCCTTTATTGGTTTAATACCTTTTTCATATATTATACAATAATCATTGTCAAAACGTCTTAACTCGTCTGGTGTAAGAAGTGCTCTTCCCATAACCTGTTCTGATTCGCTACTTCCTTGTTTTAGATGCTGTCTATCACGATTGATTGAAATACTCTCTCTTTGAATTGTTTTTTCTCCTAATGCTTTTGAAAAATATTCTACTGTTTTTTGTGAGTTACTTCCTAAAAATACGTGTGTATCACAGTTACCAATAATAGTTTCAAAAGATTCTTTATATACAGCTTCTAATTGATCTAAGTTTTGTAATATAACACTAAATGAAATTTTTCTACTTCTACTTGTAGAAATCTTTTTATCAAAGTCTGGAATTCTACCAATGTTTGCAAACTCATCTAATATAAAATATGTTGGCATTGGAAGAGCTCCTCCGTTTTCATCTGCAAAGTCATATAAATGTTGTATCATTTGAGAAAAGAATATTGTTAATAAAAAGTCGTATGCTGTATGAGTATCAGAAGATATAACATAAACTGCTGTTTTCTTTCTTCCTATATCCATAAAATCTATTGTATTGGTTGAAGTTACCGCTGCAATTTCTTCTGAATCAAATTTACCAAGTTTAGATTGTAATGAGCTTAAAATAGAACCATAAGTTTTTTCTGGTGCTATTTCAATTGATTTGTAATATCTTCTTGCCGGATGATCATATGGAAGCTCATTTATACGCTCTGTTAATAAGTTACTTCCTCCATTTGTGTTTGCAGCTCTTACTAATTCTGCACAACTTGCTAAGTTTTGTTCTTCTTTTGGTCTAGTTGCCATTAAATAATATATTAATGCCTTTAATAACATTTCAGCCATATCATCCCAATATGGATCTGATGTATCTCCTGTTTTTTGACCTTTTACTATTGTATTTGCAATAACGTCTACATCTAATTCGCTAGTAATATGAAATATTGGATTATATCCATCACTATTTTGGGGTCTTACTAGATTTAATACTTTTATATCATATCCATTACTTTTTAAAAATCCTGCTGTTTTATCATATAATTCTCCTTTTGGATCTGTAAAAACATATGAACCTAATAATTGTGAAGCATTTGGTATAGAATAAGATGCTGATTTACCAGAACCTGAACCGTCCAACTACTAATACATTTATATTTCCACGTTTATCTACTGGTAAATAGTGGTCTTCTGCAAGTAATATTCCTTTAGTTTTACTTAATAATTTATATTGTTCTCCATGTTCACACCATGCACTTGAACCATGTTCAATATCTGTATATTCATTTTTTGGCATAGCACGAATAATTCCAATAATGCAAACAATAAAATAAAATATAGTAAATGATAACAAAGTATTTCCAAAAGTGCCTATATAATTATCTGAAAATGCCTTTCCTACTGCGCTAAATGGTGATGTAATATATGTTGGAAGCTTTTCTAAAAAAATCGCAAATTCTAGTTTTCCAGTATTAGTAGCTTCCACAATAGTACATGCTAAAGGCGCAACAAATACTATGGTAATAATCAACCATAGTATTGCTATAACTATAAAACTTATTTTATTTCTTTTTAATGCTGCTTGTAATTTATAATTCATTTAAAACACCCTTTTCCTTTGTATTACTATCTTTCAACTTCTTTTCTTTTTTGGTTTTGATATGCATTTATCTCTATGTATTCTTCTCTTCCTAAACTTTTAAAACTAAATTCTCTTCCAGGAATTGTTTGTAATTCATATCTTCCATTATCTGTTTCAACTTCTCTAGGTGTTACTCCATTTAATACAATTTTATCATCTTTTCCAGCTGGTCTTTGCTTTACAGCTTTTTTTGCTACATTTGTAGGCATTTTTTATCCTCCTCTATTTATCTTCTCTTATCTCGAATGCGAAATAAGATTTATATGGTTTTAATTTACACTTTCCTTTTATTTCATTTGTTTCTTCATCAAAATATAGTACTGGTTTTACTTCTTCTGCTGTTTCTGGGTCGATAATAGATATAGGTCTTTTTAAATTTGGTGTATATCTAAATTCTTTGTATTCTGTTTCTTCTTCTGAATACAAAGTATCAAATTTAACAGGAATTGGTCTTTTTGTAATTCTTACTTTATCACCATATAATAAACCCATATTTACTACAACTTTTTCTTTTCCAAAAGATAAAATTACTAATTGATTTCCGTCTGGCGAAGGGTTGTCTACATAAAATGTTTTTCTTTTACCTTCTCCTCTTAATTCTTCTGTAGATTCTAATCTTTCTACAGTGTATTTAGGAAATTGATCTAAATATTCCTTTTCTGTCTTATTTACTTGATAAATTACAGTTGTTACATCTTTTGGGTCTGTTATGCTAAAATGTTTTCCTTGAACGCTATCCATTTTGCACTCTCCTTTTCTATGACTTTTCATAGTTCGTCTTTTGCTATAACTATATACTATTATAGCTTGTTTTACTGTATTCGTCAATATTTTATTCTAATTTATGTTAACTTTTATACCTCATATTGTTTTCTTGGATCAAATTTTGATAATTCCTTCATTTTTTCATATAACTCTAATTCTTCTTCTGATGGTTTTTTTGGTACTAAAATTTTTATTTCTGCAATTAAATCTCCTCTTGAACCCTTTCCATCTTTATATCCTTTACCTGGAATTCTAACTTTTTCCCCACTTTCTATTCCTTGTGGTACATATATTGAAACTTTATCATCAATTGAATTAATTGATACTCTTGTACCTAAGACCGCTTCCCATGGTGTTAGGTATAAATTAGTTACAAGGTCATATCCTTCTAGTCTAAAGGTTTTACTGTTTTCTATTTTTATTTGAATAAATAAATCTCCATTATTTCCACCATTTTTACCATTTTTACCTTGTCCTATTAAACGTATTTTTTCGCCATCACGAATACCTGCTGGTATTTTTACAGAAAAAGTTTTCATTTTACCTTCAACTGTTCTTAATGAAATCTTTTTTTCCGCACCATAAAAAGCTTCTTTAACTGATATCACAATTTGTGTTTCTACATTATCTCCTTTTACAGGTATTTTTTTGTTTTTTTCTATTTTTTTAGAAACTTCAGCTGTTGCTTCTTCCATGTTTCCAAAAAACATATGTAAAAAATCAGTTTTCCTTGATTCTGAAGACTTAGTTTCTTCTTGTTTTACCTTTTTTCTACCAATATTAGAATTCCACATTCTATCATATTTTTTTCTTGAAGTAGTATCTGAAAGAATACGATAAGCCTCATTTATATCTTTAAATCTTTCTTCTTTTTCTTTATCACCTACGTTAACATCTGGATGATATCTTTTTGCAAGCTCTCTAAAATTTGATTTAATATCTTCTATTGTTACTTTATTAGTATCAAAGTCTAATATTTTATAGTAGTCTTTAAAAATCATTTCAACATCCTCCCATTTTTAAATGGCAAAGTCATTATATCATAATGAACTTTAAAAATAAACCTATTTTAGCCTATTTTTCAAAATTTCATTTCTTGTTTCTAGTGTGGCAGGATGAATTAATTTATTTTCTTCAATTTTTGATTTTAACTCACGATTTAGTGCATATAACATTGCTTGATCTAAATCTACTTCTGATAAATTTCTTATTTTATCTATATCATCAAACTTTCTATTTTCTTCTGTTATATCTGCTAGATATATAATTTTTGCAAACTTATCCATTTTAGGATTTCCTGTTGTATGATAAGAAATTGCATTTTGCAATTCCTTATCAAATCCAAATTTCTTCTTACAAATATCTGCTCCTATTTTTCCGTGCAGTACCTTAGGTATTATCTTTTCTATTTCAGAAATCTCAATGTTATTCTTTTCTGCATAATCTAACATTTCTTCTTTTGACATCTCTTTTGCAATGTCATGTGCAATTCCAGCAAGTTTTGCTTTTTTTATATCTACTCCATGTATTTTTGCAAGTTCTTCTGCTCTTTTTTCTACTCCTAAAGAATGTTTATATCTTATTTTTGAAAGTATTTTTTTTACCTCTTTTTCTATTTCTTCTAATTCCATATTTAATCCTCATTTTCTCCTATACTAATCTTAATCAATTTATCTAATAAATCTTTATATCCTATACCCATTTGTTCCCATAATTTTGGATACATACTAATTGTCGTAAAACCTGGCATTGTATTAATTTCATTTAAAATTACTTGGTTATCATCTTTTTTAACAAAAAAATCTACTCTTGATAACCCATTTCCATCAATTGCTTTAAATGCTTTTATAGCATTGTTTTGAATAGTTTTAATAATCTCTTCTGGAAGATTTGCTGGTATTTCTATTTTTGACTCAGCATTTTTATATTTTGCATCATATGTATAAAATTCTTCTGCTGGTAATATTCTTCCTACTATAGATGCTTCAACATTTTTATTTCCAATTACAGCACATTCTACCTCCATCCCTTCTATATTTTCTTCTATTAAAATTTTGTTATCAAATTTACTAGCATAAATAATTGCATCCTCAAGTTCTTCAAAAGAATTTGCTTTTTTTATACCTATGCTTGATCCAGAATTTGATGGTTTTACAAAAACAGGATAACCTAAATTTTCCTCCACTTTTCCACAAATTTGTTTTAAATTGTGGATTTCTTCATCAAAATTTTTGTTTATACGTGCATAATTATCTCCTCTTTTTTGTACATACATATATTTTGCCTGATTTATATTAGCTTTTTCCAATATTACTTTTGTATATGCTTTATCCATTCCTAAACTTGAGCTAAGTATACCACATCCTACATAAGGAATATTTAAAAATTCTAACATTCCTTGAATAGAGCCATCTTCTCCTCCTTTTCCATGTAAAACTGGAAATACTGTATCTAGCATTTTTAGATATTCAAATGGATTTTCAATTTTTTTAATTGGCTCTACTTTTTCTCCTATTTCTAATATTTCTATTTTTTTAATTTCTTTAGTATAAGCGTACCATTCTCCTTGTTTTGAAATATAGATTGGAAAAATTTCATACTTATTTTTATCTATATTTTTTAGTACTGATGTTCCAGAAACAATTGAAACATCGTGTTCTGTTGAAATTCCACCAAAAATAATACCTATTTTTATTTTTTTCATAAAAAAATCCTTTCTTTTACAATATTATTTTATATAATCTAATATCTCATAAAATTTCATAGAATTAGAAGCCTTTAAAAGAACATTATCATTTTCTTTTAATATACTATTTAATAATTTAATTGCTTCTTCTTTATTATCTAAATAAATGATATTTTCATCGTTCATTCCTAGATTTTTGCACTTTATTGCAATATTTTTTGCTAAATTTCCTACACAAATAAGAATATCTATTTTGTTTTTTACAACTTCTTCTCCTACTTTTTCATGTAAATCTTTTGCATATTCTCCTAATTCTAGCATATCTCCTAGTACAGCAATTTTTCTATTTTTTAAACTTCCCAAATATTCTAATGCAGATTTCATAGAATCAAAATTAGCATTGTATGAATCATTTATTACTGTAATGTTATCTCTTATTTTTTCTATATCCATTCTACTTTTAGTTAATTTAAATTTTTCTATTCCTTGCTTTACTTTTTCTACATCTATATTAAAATAATCTCCTACCGCAATACTACATAAACTATTATATACAAAATGCATACCTGGAACTGGTACTATTATTTGCTCTGTTTTTCCTTTTATATCTATTTTATATATACTACCTTCTTCTTTTTTGCAAATAGAATGAGCCATGTAATCACTCTTGTTTTCAATTCCGTATGTTAGTATATTTAAATCTACTTTTCCTTTGTTTTCTTCTACCCATTTATGTAATAAATCATTATCATTATTTACTAATAATGTTCCTCCATTTTGCATTCCTTCTAATATTTCTAGTTTTGCTTTTAAAATATTTTCTCTAGAACCTAAGTTACCTATATGTGCTGTACCAATATTAGTTATAATACAAAAAGTTGGTTTTGCAATATTAGTTAATGTTCTTATTTCTCCAAAGTTGTTCATTCCCATTTCAATTACCATTGCATCATGATTATCTAATTTTAATATTGTAAATGGTAAACCTATATGATTATTTAAATTTCCTTGTGTTTTTAATACATCAAATTTTTCTTCCATAACACTAGCTACTATATCTTTTGTACTTGTTTTTCCTACACTTCCAGTAATTGCAACAACTGGTATAGAATATAAATTTCTTTTATATTCGGCTATTTTTTGCATTGATTCTAAAACATTTTCTACTTTAATAATAACTTTATCTGTATATTTTTGTAATACTTCTTTAGATATTTCTATATCTTGTATTAAAGCTCCAATTGCTCCCTTTTTTAACGCATCTTCATAAAAGACACTTCCATTAAATTTTTCGCCTTTTATTCCTAAGTAAAAATCTCCTTCTTCAATATTCCTTGTATCTTTTGAAAAAGTTTTTATTACAAATTCTTCTTTACCTGATAATAATATTCCTTTTGTTATTTCTAATATTTTTTTTACCGTAATTTTTTTGTTATTCTCTTCCATTTTTTCCTCCTGATATATCTTATTTAATCTTGATAAATTATATTCTATAATATTTTAATTTACAATAATAAAAAGTAAAAAACTATTAACAAAATTCTTTGTTAATAGTTTCTTATTTTATTAATGTGTTAAAGTACCATTTGGAGTATTTACAATTACCAATATATCTTGTTCTTTACCATTTTCTGCATTAATATATACTAAAAAGTCTGTATCATCAATTCTTCCTTTGAATTCATAACAAAATACTTCTGTTTGCCATTGTGTAGGTATAACTGCTAATCCTTCACTAATAATTTCTAAATTTTTATTTAAACTACTCTTGGCTTCTTCTTTTGATATCTTAGGTGTTGGTAAATTTCTTTCTGTATGAGAATTCAAATATCCTGATGTCTCTATTCCCATTATTTCTCCATTATCTAAAGCAATTTTTAGCTTTATTAAATCTGGATACATAGTAACATTATCCTTGGTATAAGCAAAGTTTATAGTTATAATTCCTTCTTCTTTTAAATAATAAGTTTCCTTCATATTATAAAATCCATGTTTATTTAAAAAATCTTTTCCAGCTTTTATAGCCTCTTCTGAAGAAATATTTTCTGAAAGTACATCACGATTGTAATTCATAAATAATATATGTCCACCCTTTTTAGTAATTGAAATTGTAATTACATTGTTTTTATCATTTTTTGGTCTTACACTAAAATCAAATGTATTAACATCACCATTTTCTGATTCTCCATTATCTATTATTTCTTCTATTTGTTCTTGTCCAATAAAATCTATTACTTTTTGCCTAGCTACCTCTTTTGAAATTTCTTCACCAGTTAAGCCTTTTTTCTCTGTACTTGTCATATGTTCTGAAAAAGCTCCATCATAAATAAGTCCTGCATATTCATGAAAACTTGCTTCTAATGAACTAAAGCTATCTTTAGATAAATTACTTACTTGTTGTGCAAATGCTATTTCACCCTTTTTAGTTAATTCTCCCCAACTAATTCTTCCTTCAGTCATGTCCATAGATAATTGATTTAATGTATTTTCTAATTGTACACTATAATCATGCATTTCTTTTAAATTTTTTAAATCTTCCTCTGTTAATGATTCTTGATTAATATTTTTTCTAGATAATGAAAAACTATAGTCACTTACTTGGTTTAAAAATTTAGCTGTATTTGTAAGTCCTTCATTTTCTATTGGTAATTGTGCTAAATAAGCTTGTGCAAGGTTTGCTTCTCTCCAAACTTGTGTTAATGTTTCTGCACCATGTTCTGGTGTAGAAGAAATTAAAGCTTTAGCAAGATATGTTTCAACATTTCCTACATAATCTACAACTTCAAAAAAAGCCATATTATAATGATTTTCACTTGCTAATCTAAATTCTCTTTGTTTTTTATAAATATAAATTCCAAGTACAGTAATAATTATAAATGAAATAACTAAACACATTACCAATGTGAACATATGTCTATCTTTTAATCTTTCTTTCCAATCTTTTAGCTTATTCAATATACTCTCTTCCTTTCCCATATTATTTACAAAATCTGTGTTTTCCAATTGTCTTAATTAGTGGTCTTGACCATATCCACTTATTTGTTGCAGTATCTGGATTAAAATAATAAATAGCTCCCCCCGTTGGATCCCAACCATTCATTGCATCTCTAGCTGCTTTATATACAGTTGATCCTTCTTCAATTGGAACATTTATCTGACCATCTGCAACTGCTGTAAAAGCACCTTTTTCATATATTACTCCTGCAATTGTATTTGGAAAATTAGGATTTTTTACACGATTTAATATAACTGCTCCCACAGCCACTTGTCCTTCATAAGGTTCTCCTCTTGCCTCTCCGATTGATTGCTCTTGCCATAAGTTGAATATCTGAAGAACTACCAGCATAACTTGTTGCTAATGAAACATTATTTTTTTGTTCTAAAAGTAAAAAATAGATTCCTATAATCAAAAATACAAATATCAAAATTAATATTGTACATTTTATAACTCTTTTCAAAATTTTCCTCCTATAATTTTCTTGTTGCTTTTATTTTGCTTATTTTTTTGAAAATTATTCTTAATTTTACTTTTTTATTATAATTTTATTAAACTTTTGAAATTTATAAAAAAATATGATAAAATCATTTTACTTTTTAAAAGGGAGATTGTTATGAAAAAAATTTTAATTTTTTATGCTTCTTATGGAGGAGGGCATCTATCTGCTGCTAAATCAATAAAAACATGTTTAGAAGATAATTATAATGATATTGAAGTACAAATGATAGATTGTGTAAAATATATAAACAAAGTTTTAGACAAAATATCTGTAACAGCATATAAGGAAATGGCTAGAAAAGCTCCTTGGGCTTGGGGTAGAGTATATCGCCATTCAGATAAAGGTACATTATCTAAAATTAGTTCTACTTCAAATAAATTAATGGCACACAAACTAAATCATTTATTACAAGAAATCAAGCCAGATATTATAATCAGTACACATCCTTTTAGTTCTCAAATGTGTAGTTATTTAAAAAAGAAAAATAAAATTTCTTCTGTTATTGCAACTGTAATGACTGACTATGCTCCTCATAATCAATGGATAGTTGGAAATGAATTTATAGATTACTATTTTGTAGCACACGAAGGAATGAAAAATCAATTAATTGATTGTGGAATACCAGCAGGGAAAATATATTCAACAGGAATACCTTTGTCAAATCGTTTTTTAAAACATTATAGTAAAGAAGAAATTGCAAATTATTTTGGTTTGGATTTAAATAAAAAGATTGTTTTGTTTTTTGGTGGAGGAGAATTAGGTTTAGGTAAAGAAAAAACTGTTGCTGTATTAGATGCTTTTGCTAAAACTTTTACTAATATACAAATGATTGCTATATCTGGGAAAAACCTTAAAATGAAAAAAGCTTTTGAAAATGTTGTTAATATTAACCACAAAAACAATGATATTCATATTTTAGAATATACAGATAAAGTCCCAGAACTTATGAGTATTTCTAATTTAGTTGTAACAAAACCAGGTGGACTAACTACAACCGAAAGTTTAGTATCTGGTTTGCCTATTGTTATTATAAATCCTCTTCCTGGGCAAGAAGTAGAAAATGCAGAATTTTTAGAAAAAAAGAATGTTGCTGTTTGGATAAAAAAAGATGATGATCCTAAAACTATATTAACAAATTTATTAAACAATAATGAAAAATTACAAGATATGAAAAAGAACGCAAAATTACTTGCAAAAAAATATTCTACTTATGATATTTGTAAGACTTTACTTGGTCCTTCTACCTATATGGAAAGTCAAAAAGAATCTGAAAATTATATGGAATAGAAAAACACACACCTCATATACATAATATAGAGGTGTGTGTTTTGAATTTTTTTAAAAATCTATCCGCATGTGAATTAATTGCACTTTCCAATGCATTATCTTTTCTTATTGCTCAAGAACTTTCTATAGAAGAATTAAATGCATTTATTACATTTTTGTCGTCATTAACTTCAAAATTATCTATATTTGCTAACGAAAAAGATAATTTTGAAGATTTAGACACTAATATAAATTCTGATACAAATACTAATAATTTAAATGATATTTTATAATTCTCTTCTTCCTTCTAGAGCTTTACTTAATGTAACTTCATCAGTATATTCTAAATCTCCGCCTACTGGTATTCCATGTGCAATTCTAGTTACTTTTATTCCTAATGGCTTAATTAATTTAGAAAGATACATTGCTGTTGCTTCTCCTTCTACTCTAGGATTTGTAGCAATAATTACTTCTTTTACAGTTCCTTCCATTAATCTAGATAATAATTCTTTTATTTTTATATCATCTGGTCCAATTCCATTCATTGGCGAAATTGAACCATGTAATACATGATACTTTCCTTTAAATTCATGTGTCCTTTCCATTGCCATAATATCTCTTACATCCTCTACAACACAAATAACTTCTTCATTTCTAGAAGGATTTGCACATATTGGACATGGATCTGTATCTGAAATATTATAACAACTAGAACAATATTTTAAATTCTTTTTTGCATTTACAATAGCAGAAACAAAATCATTTGCTTCTTCTTCTGATGCATCTAACATATGAAATGCAAGTCTTGCTGCCGTTTTATGACCTATACTAGGTAATTTTTCAAATGCTTCAATTAGTTTTTCTATTGATGGTGAATAATATTCTGACATCTATTACACATCCTTTATGCTTTACATTAATCCTGGTATATTATATTTTCCCATTTGAGCAGCCTGAGCACTATCTACTTTTCTTAATGCTTCATTTACACATGTTAAAATTAAATCTTCTAACATTTCTACATCTTCTGGGTCAACTACTTCTTTTTTTATTTTTATTTCTTTTAATTCTTTTTTTCCTGTAACAACTACAGAAACAGCACCTCCTCCAGCTGTTGCATCAAATTCTTTTATGGCCAATTCCTCTTGTGATTTTTCTAAATCAGCTTGCATTTTTTTTGCTTCTTTCATTAAGCTATTAAGATTCATTCCTCCAAATCCTCCCATTCCTGGGAATCCACCTCTTTTTGACATTTTATTTTCCTCCTTAATCTACAATATCAATTGGGATATTAAACCCTTTTGCAAAATCTTCTATATTATTTTCATTTGTATTTTGTTCTTTTATTGGGCTTTTAGCATCTATATATTTTATTCTCATTTGTTTTCCACATTCAATAGACACAAGTTTTGTAAGCTCAGAAATACTATCTTGTTTTTCTAATACTGTCTTTCCAAATGCTGTCATTCCATTTGGAAATTCAATTCCTATTGTCATGTCATTTAGCTCTTTAGCATTTGTATGAATTAAATTTGTATATAACATCATTTTTCCACTTTGTTTTAATTCATCCATTACCTTTGGCCAAAAATCTACTGTTTTTGCATTTTTAATTGCATCATCTTGCTTGGTTACAATATTATTTTTATTGCTTTCAACTTTAACTTTATTTGTTTCTTTTAAAATTGGTTCTTTTTTTATTTCTCCTGTAGTTATATTTTTATATTGCATATTTTTTAATATTTCTTCTAACTGTCTAATTCTTTTTTCTAATGTCAACATTTTTTCACTATCTCCAGAAGAAGAATTTGAACCTGTTTCTGATTTTACACTGCTATGTTCTTCTAAACATAACTTCATTATCTCAGTTTCTAATAAAATTGATTTTTGTGTAGACCATTTCATTCTATTTTCTAAATCTGATAAAACATAAATTATATAAAAAAGTTTTTCTTTATTAGCATTTTTTATTAAAGAATCCATTTGACTTTTTTCTTCTTCTGTATATAATTCTACTTTACCACTTGACTGATATACCAATAAGTCCTTTGTGTACTTTATTATTTCCCATAATAAATTTTGAATATCTTTTCCGTCATTTAATATTTTTTCTAAAACTTGTAAACAATTTTCTGCATCTTTTTTTAATATACTTTCTAAAACTTGATAAATAAAAACAGTTTTTGGAATACCTACTAAATCTTTTACCTTATCTGTATCTACTTTTGTATCTCCATCTTGAACGCATCTTTCTAAAATACTTAAAGCATCACGCATTCCACCTTCTGCTAAAATTGCTATAGTACTTAATGCCTCTTCAGTAATATCAATTTTGCTTTCCATGCAAACTATTTTTAACCTTCTTATAATATCATCATTTGGTATTCTTTTAAAATCAAACCTCTGACAACGTGAAAGAATAGTAGCAGGAAGTTTTTGTGGTTCTGTTGTTGCTAAAATAAATTTTACATGTTCTGGTGGTTCTTCTAGTGTTTTAAGAAGTGCATTAAATGCTCCTGTAGAAAGCATATGAACCTCATCAATGATATAAACACGATATTTAGCTAAAGTAGGTAAAAAATTTACTTCTTCACGTATAGAACGAATATCTTCTACACTATTATTAGATGCTGCATCCATTTCCACAATATCTGTTAAAGAGCCTGAAATTGCTGCTTTACAAATTTCACATTCATTACATGGTTCACCATCTTTAGGGTTTAAACAGTTTATTGCTCTTGCTAAAACCTTTGCAGCAGATGTTTTTCCTGTTCCACGTCCTCCATTAAAAAGATATGCATGTCCTACTCTTCCTGACATAATTTGATTTTTTAAAGTTTTTGTAATATGCTCTTGTCCTACTATTTCTGAGAAAGTCTTTGGACGAAATTTACGATAAAGTGCTGTATAAGACATTTTTTCACTTCCTTAATTTAAAAAGCTGACCTCTCTATGGAAAGCATTTTCACATAAAAATTACTATTTATCGCTGCTTCCTTCCGGATCTGACGAGGTTCATAGGTTCCTATTGAAATGCTTTCCATACAAAGGTCAGCCTCTTTTCACTTTCCTTTTGTATTATATCTTGTTTTTTAAAATTACGCAATAGAATTTATACTTTTTTCTCTTTTTGTTTTTCAACATATTCTTTTATTTTATTTATTATTTCTATATCTATTTTTTCATCAAACTTTCTTGCAAATAAAAAGTTAGAATTTATTAGTTCATCAAAATCTTCTGTTCTATATACATATGGATTTCCTCTTTTCCAATCAATAGATCTTAAACATGAGTTATAATTTCCTCCATTGTTTAAATCGTAAATATCTTTTTTAAACTCTGAATTATATGCTAATGTTTGTATAAAAAGTTCATCAGCACAGCTAGAATATTTAAAAATAGAATAAATTTCTTTTTCTTTAGATAAAACATATTCTGCAAATACATGTGGAATGCTAATCCAATTTGCTCCATATTTAATTTCTATATTTCTTTTCTTTAATCTATTTATTTTTAATCTTTTTTGTAAATTTAAACTTACTTTTTCTAATGCTCTAGCAATAATTGAAACTATTTTTTGTTTTCTTCTTACAAATTCTTGAAAAAAGTGATACAAATTTACTCTTTCTAAAATATTATTTTGTATTATTTCTTCATCCACTGAATAATTTATAAAAAGTTTTCCGTTATCTTGTTCTATCCTTTTATGAATTTGATTTTGTGTTTTAATTGGTAAATCTACACCAGATAAAAGGTGATAATATTCATATTTATTTTTGGTTGCCTCTTTTAGTAACGCTAATTCGCATTTAATTTGTGAGAAACCTCCCCAATTTACACTTTGCCTTTTGATAAAATATATATTTGATTCTTTTGGTATTTTTTTAAATTTGTCAAAATCAAAATTTTTTGTTTTTTTATCTATATGCAAATAGATATCATTTCTTTTATCATCTAGCATATGTATTAACGTTTCTAAAATATAAAAATTATTATGAGCTATAACAAGATATGCATGTTTTTTCATATTTAATCTCCTATATTAACTCTTTTAAAAATTAAATTTTCTTTTCCTTCTATTATTTTTGTTTCTGTTCCTTTATTTATTATGTCTCCACAAGGTAAGTCTACAGTAATACGTGTTTTATACGATGTATCTGATAATTTCATAGTTAAATCAAAAGATACTTTGCAAGTAATATCTTCTAAATTAATATTAGCCTTAGCAAGTATTTTTCCATCATGAACAATTTCCTCTTCTTCATTAGACACATACTCTGCAAGATTTCCATTTTCGTATCTAATACCAATAGTACCACCTTGATTACCTATTTGTAAATCTTTCATACTATCTTTACTTGCACCTTTGTATTCTAATTTTGTATCTACTAAAAACTCATCTTTATGTAAAAATGTTCTTCCTTCCAAGCTATTTGGCATATATTTTCTTATACTTCCCAACTTAGGATTTTGTTCTATTTCAAATTCATCTAATATAATTTTTTGTATAAAGTCTTGTTTTTTATATTCTTCATTTTTTTCTATTTGTATATATATATCATTGTTCTGTACTAAATCAAAATTCCATTTATTTTCTGTACTTTCTTTTTTTATTCCTTCTGCAGTACTAATTACTGTTATTTTACTAACTATAAATGGTAAATTTTTTTCACCTTCTACTTGATATTTTAATACTGTTAAAATTGAAATAATAACTAATAAAATAATAATAGAAATAAAAACACAGAATTTAATTGTGTTTTTTCTGGATTCTTCTATCTTCACTGTTATCCCCCTACTTTTTATTTTTTATTTCTCTTAACTCTTTAAAAAACTGTTTTAATATATTTTCACATTTTTCTTTTAAAACTCCCTTTTGAACATCTACTCTATGATTAAAAGGATATTCTAATAAATTTAAAACAGAACCACATGCACCAGTTTTTTCATCCATTGTTCCTATATAAATTTTTTTTATACGTGATTGTATAATTGTTCCTGCACACATAGGACATGGCTCTAATGTAATATACATTTCACAATCAATTAATCTCCAGTTTTTTAATTTTTTTTGTGCCTTTCTAATTGCTAAAATTTCAGCATGTGAAGTAACATCTTGATGTGATTCTTTTAAATTATGAGCTTTTGCAATAACTTCTCCATCTTTAACAATAACAGCACCAACTGGTATTTCTAACTTATTATATGCTTTTTTTGCTTCTTTTAAAGCAAGCTCCATATATTTCTCTTCCATTAAACTTTCCTTATATAAAAAAATGGTGTACCTAGGTGGACTCGAACCACCATCGCCCGCTTAGGAGGCGGGTGCTCTATCCTGTTGAGCTATAGATACATTTGCTTTATTAATATATCAAAAAATTGATGTTTTGTAAATAGTTTAAATTGTTAAGTAATATTTCTTCTAAATGTTATTTTTTTACAAATTGACTATTTTTACTTGATTTATTATAAAAAACATTATATATTATTAACATAGAAAGTGAGATAAGCAGAGTGTGTTGCCACCTTACATATTACACAGTTAATCTGTGAGAAAGCGAGGTGGTGCTATGGAAATATTATTATTACAAATAATATATCTACTTTTCTTTGGATTAGTAGTAGTTACTGTCATAGCTATTGCCTTGATTATTGCATTAGTAGTAATTTTGAGCAAATAAAAAAATAAACCATTCTGCTTTGCCGAAGTGAAATGGTTTATTTTAACATTTTATTAGGCAACCACTCTGTGGTTCTCATTTTCTATACTTATTATACTCTATATTTATATTATTTGTCAAATAATATTTTTTATAATGATATTCCTATAATGATGTTCTTAACATGTATGTATAGTATAAGGATTTTTTAGAGCATAAAAAGATATGTGTCCCTACACACATACCTGTGCTATCTAGTCTGTCAGACTTTATGCTTAAACTATTATTAGAATAACATTATTTTATATTTTTGTCAAACGGTTTTCCAGTGATGTTGCTTATCATTGCATTTAACTTTTTTTCAATTTATAAATTTATCAATATATCACAATAAAAAGAAAACTTTTAGTTTAATTTTTAAAAGTTTTCTTTTACATTTTTTATTACTTATCTATAATCTTATATCCTTCTAAATTTGGAAATTCAATTTCACTATCTTCTACAGTATCTAGTTCATAATAAATTTTATCACGTACCATATTACCGTCCTTAATTTTTAATAACTTAAAATTAGAAACATTTACATATTCTTCAGTATCATCTAATGTAAATTTATAACATTCTTCATTTTCTATATTTTCAGTTGTTATTTTTGATTTGAAGGCCAATTTAATTGAATCCATTAAACCTTCTGTGTTAAAATATGAATTTGATATTGTGGGAATTTGTATTGCCATCTCATCATATTTTACTGCTGTTTTTGTTACTCCATTTAAAGAATTAGAAATTATCCAAGATTGTTCATTACTCCAATATAAAATATTCTCTACATCTTTTCCTTTCATTTTTAACAAAGCAACATCACCTTTTCTCCATATCTCGGTTATCCTATCCTCTTCAGTATATCTTTGATAGAAATTTGTACTTGCTTGATATTTATCATTCTCATCATCATATTTCTCAATTAAATATATTTTTCTTATTAAATTTGCTAGAAATATAATTATAATAA
Organism: uncultured Clostridia bacterium; assembly: GCA_963558405.1. GTDB lineage: Bacteria > Bacillota > Clostridia > TANB77 > CAG-508 > CAKNOI01. The sequence goes on along the minus strand of CAUWGC010000003.1, from coordinate 54,281 downwards.
TAATAAATATAATAATTAAACATTTAATTAATTTATTTTTCATATAAATCACACCCTTCTCATTTGATTTTAAAGTTATTTTTATTATATCATTTATTGTAAAATTTTGCAATATCATATAAAATTTATATGGTAAAATATGCCAATGTCTCAACTTCTATTTTTTTACTATAATTTAAAACCCGATAAGTAAGATAAATTTTTATATATTTTTTGAAAATTTATCTTACTTATCTGCCCACCTCTAACCTATACAATTTCCAAAAACTTCTTATACTTTACATATCTTGCTATTTTTATCATTTGCCTGTATAATATAAAAATCAAAAGAGGTGTTACATATGCAAATACAAAAAATTTTAAGTTATATGAGAAAAGCAATTGATGATTATAATATGATTGAAGAAGGAGACAAAATTGCTGTTGGTTTATCTGGTGGCAAAGACTCAATCACAATGCTTATGGGACTAAAGGAATTACAACGTTTTTATCCAAATTCTTTTTCTATAGTTGCAGTTAGCGTAAACCCTGGCTTTCCTTTTTTTGATAGTACTTTTTTAAAAAATACTTGTGAAAAAATTGGTGTAGAATATGTAGAAAAAGAAAGTCATATTAAAGAAATTGTTTTTGATATTAGAAAAGAAAAAAATCCTTGTTCTTTATGTGCTAATCTAAGAAGAGGCATTTTAAATAGTACAGCTATTGAACTTGGATGCAATAAAATAGCACTTGGACATAATGAAGATGATGTTTTAGAAACTTTTTTATTAAATTTACTTTATACTGGTAGTATTTCTACTTTTGCTCCTGTAAGCTATATGGATCGTTCTAAAATTACACTTATTAGACCACTTATATATGCACCAGAAAAAGAAATAAAAAAATGTATCCGTAAAAATCAAATTGAAGTAATGCCCAAAACTTGTCCTATGGATGGAATATCTAAAAGAGAAGATATGAAAGAATTATTAAAAGATTTTAGCTTAAAAATTCCTACTATTAGAGCAAATTTATACGGTGCTATAAAAAGAAGTAATATAAAAGGTTGGGAAAAAAATAAATAATAAAAGAGAACAAAAATTATTTGTTCTTTTTTTATGCATTTTTTGTTTTTTTGACTATTTCATTTTTTATCCAAAATTTGTTCTTTTGTTTAATATTTTTTCTGCGAATATCCTTAAATATATTGGAAATACTATATTTATCAATTTTACTTCACTGGCTTTTAGTTCATTATAATTCTTATTTAACACTGTTATACTTATATGTAGTATTTTGTTAGGAGGTCGTAATATGCGCAGAAAGAAGAAAGAACCAGCAAAAATTAAAATGATTAATAAAGTAGTAGGTAAAAATTTAAAAAAATATAGAAAAGTGGCTGGACTTACTCAAGAATCTATTGCTGAAAAAACTAATTTAACAATAGAATATTTATCAAAATTAGAAAATGGAGCTTATAACGCTAGGTTTCTACTATTATAGATATATGTAAAGCAATATCTATAACACATACGCTTTTATTAGCAGATTTTTTTTCAGATAATTCAAACGGATTAAGTGAAATTATTTTTGAAGAAGTAGATAAGCTTTCACTAGAAGACCAAAAATTAGCTCTTGCTATTATTAAACGTCTTTCAAAAAAATAGCTTTAATTTATTATATATCAAAAAAGATACCATGAATATAAATATTATACATGGTATCTTTTATATTATTCTACTAATTTTTTTATTGCATCTGTAAGTTTATTTAATTTTTCTTCTGCATCTTCCAAAGAATTTCCTTTTACACCTGTGTAAAATTTTATTTTTGGTTCTGTTCCAGAAGGTCTTACAGCTACCCATCCATTATTCTCTAAGTCATAATATAATACATTTGATTTTGGGAGTTTTAGCTTTATTTTTTCCTCTGTACTATAAATAATTCCTTCTTGTGTTTGATAGTCTTTTTTGCTTATTACTTTATTTTCTCCTAAATGTTCTATTTTACTTGTTCTTAATTTTTCCATCATCTGTTTTATTTTCTCTGCACCATCTGCACCTTTTAAAGTAATCGAAAATAAACCTTCTTTATAATATCCATATTTTTCGTAAATATTAATCATTTGATCCCATAATGTTAATCCTTTTTCTTTGTAATATGCTGCTGCTTCGCAAAGCATTGCTACTGCTGATATAGCATCTTTATCTCTTGCATATGTTCCAATTAAACATCCATAACTTTCCTCATACCCAAATTGATATGTATATTTATGGCTTTGTTCTAGTAATTTAATTTGTTCACCAATATATTTAAATCCTGTTAATACTTCAATTAAATTAATTCCATATTCTTTTACAATAGCATCAGCTAAGTTAGAAGAAACTATAGTTTTTATTAAAACAGCATTTTTAGGTAAAATTCCTTTTTCTTTCTTTTGAGATAAAATATATTCTGCAATTAATAGACCAGACATATTACCTGTAAAAGACATATATTCTCCTGTTTTACTGTCTTTTGCATAAACACCTAATCTATCTGCATCTGGATCTGTTGCTAAAACAATATCTGCATTTTCTTTTTTAGCAAGGTCTAGTGCCATAGCAAAAGCAGCTTTATCTTCTGGATTTGGTAATTTTACAGTTGGAAAATCACCATTAGGTTCTTCTTGTTCTTTTACTATAGAAACATTTGTAAAACCTAGTTCTTTTAAAATTCTTTGTACTGGCATTCTACCAGTTCCATGAAGTGGAGTATATACAATTTTAATATCTTTTTGACTATTTATTGCATCTGGATTTAAAACTAATTTTTTTAATTCATCCATATATGCATCATCAATTTCTTTTCCAATTACATTATATAATTCTTTTTTTGTTGCTTCTTCTTTTGAAATTGTTTTTATATCTTTATAATCTTCTACAGCATTTACTTCATCAATAATTTGTTTATCTTTTGGACTAACTATTTGCGCTCCATCTTCCCAGTATACTTTATATCCATTATATTCTGGTGGATTATGGCTTGCTGTAATAACAATTCCTGCTATTGCATTTAATTTTCTTACTGCAAAAGATAATTCTGGAACAGGTCTTAAAGATTCAAATACATATGTTTTAATTCCATTTGCATTTAAGCATAATGCTGTTACCTCGCTAAATTCTTTTGACATATGTCTAGAATCATAAGCTATTGCAACACCTCTTCCTTCTGCTTTTTCCTTTTTTATAAAATTAGCTAATCCTTGTGTTGCTTTTCCTACAGTGTATTTATTCATTCTATTAGTTCCTGCTCCTATAACACCTCTTAGTCCAGCAGTACCAAACTCTAATGATTTATAAAATCTATCTTTTATTTCTTCTTCGTTTTTTATGTTTTTTAGTTCTTCTTTAGTCTCTTCATCAAACAAAGAATCTTCACACCATTTAATGTATTCTTCTTTATATCCCATTTTTTTATCTCCTTATTCTTTTATTCCATAAAAAGCTTTATAAAGTGCTCTTGCAGTTTCTGGGCTATCTGTTCCTTCTGCATTTTTAACAGGAGCAAATTCTTCTTCCCTTTTTACTCTTAAAATAGACATATTATCTATTTTTGAAAAAGCATCAAATAAAAATGTTTCAAATTTATATGCATTTGGTTTTTCAGCAACTATAAAGTTTCCTTTTTCATCCAAATAATCAGATTTTTTATAAGCTTTATGATAAGGTAGTTTATTTTTTCCTAATTCTTCTAATATTTTAATATTAAACATGTTACATAGTATATGTGATTCACCATATAAAAGCTCTCCATTTTTATCTATGGCTTCTGCCATTTCTTTTGAAATTTCTGTATATTCTATAACACTTGGTTTACCGTTTTTTTTGCAAAATACTCCAACTCTTTCGCTTGGATTTGCTTTTACAACACTTTTACCTGCAGCTAATGATTTTTGCTTTGTTGCTAGACCTATTAATATTGGATCAACCATTTTTACCAATACATTATCTACTCCACCAATAAATACCCATTCTATATTATTATTTTTCATTTCTTTTACAACACCATTACGTGTCATAGATTCAAAAACTCCACCATGTCCATCTGCTGCTTCTTTAATTGTTCCATCTTCTTTTTGAACAATATTTCCATTTTCTAAAATCATTGGAAGTTCACCTTGCATAAAGAAATGTACACTTTCTTTTGGATATCCAAAATAGTTGTTTTTTTCAAAAAAGTTTATTGTATCAGTATTATTTTCTTTACTTGTCATTAAATACCATGGAATTACTACACCATAATCTTCTTTTGCCTTTTTTAATGTATCACATAAAATTTCAAAAATAGATTTGTGAGAAGCAAGTCCTAAATCATAAGTACCTTTTGGACCTTTATGACCAAGTCTTGTTCCTTGTCCACCAGCCATTGTAACAACAGCTAATTTTCCTTTTTTTATTTCTTCTATACCTATTTTTAAATATTCTTCTTTTTCTTCTTTTGTTAATTTTTCTTTATCCACATAAGAAATTGGCTCAACTTTTGCTTCTTCTACTGGAACATCTTTTTTAGCCATTTCATAAAGGTTTGACATTTGATTCCAGTCAATTTTTAAAATTTGTTCTAATAATTTTTCTTTGTCCTCATTAGACATTGTATTGTATTTTGACAATACTTGTTCTTGATGAAATTCCTTTAGCTTTTCTACTGCTAACTTATATTTTTCATCCATTTTATCCTTCCTCCTAAAATTATTTTATATCCCAATAAAAGTATTATTTGTTAGTATATCTTATATCAAAAAAATGGTTTAGTCAATCACTGTTTTTATTTTATATTTTTATACTAACACTTTAGATTTTTATCATCTTTTTTATTATAAAAGGCAATTTTAAAAGGAATAAAATCCGTTAATTACAGATTTTATTCCTTTTTTTCCCCATTTATTAAACAGTTATTTTTTAGTTATGCTTTTTAACTCTCTCTATTTTTACTTTTGTTAATTTGCTTATACACCTTAATTGTACAAAATATTGCAAATTCAATAACCAGAACAATTGCTACACCAATTAAGTTTAATGTAGTTTTATCTACATCTTTTATTAATTGTTGTTGAAGAATATCTCCCCACATATCTGCAATATATAAACCATCTGCAAGTACTAAAATAAGAACTATTGCAAGGTTTAATATTTTGTTCCGTATTGTTTGTACACCATTACAAATGTAATACCAATTAATTGCTATTGCAATGGCTAATCCCAATGGGATTGCCACAAAGTACAGACCGTTTAATAATGCTAATATAATATGCATAATATCCTCCTTTGTTTAACTGTTTAATAATGGGTATATTAGTACAATAAAACACTTATTGTATTAATAGTATTACAACGTGTTCTTTAATTATATCTTTATTTACATATTATGTCAAGTTGTAGCGTACTTTAATTTACATTTTCTATTTGTTCTGTATATTTTCTTTGATATCCTTCAAAAACTTCTTCTATCTCTTTTTCTCCTGAAGTGTTTAATACTTTATCATGTGAATCTAAAATTGTATTAATATTATAATTAAATTGCATTACCTCGTAGCAGTTTATAATTTTTATTTTGTTACCTTTTGATGTTAATTTACGAATATTTTTATGTATATAATTATAAATATTTGTATTTACTGTGTTTATATATTCGTTAGTTCCATTTACCAAAATAATAATTTCTTTAGATTTACTTATAGCTTTATCTAAATATTTTTCTGTTTCTTTATATTTTATTATTTCATTTTGTTTCCAATTTATTTTTGTTATTTCTTTTTCGTTATGTATGTTTAATCTTGATATTAATTCTGTTACATTTTTATCTACATCTTTTTGGAGCATCGTTTCTACATTTATATTGTTTTCGATTTGTTTACTAATATAAGGTAATAGCATTGTTACCATATGCCAGTCACTTACATAAAAACTACAAATCTTTTCAAATGTTTCCTGATTACTCATTTTTTTATCCCCCTAAACTTTCTTTTGTTTACATGGAAGATTTTACCATCGTGTAATATAAATGTCAACAAAATTTAATATTTTTTTATTAAAACTTTTCGACATTTTGCAATACTTACAAAAGTTTTATACTGTAAAATACTGGTATTTATGTTTTTTTATAGTATTTTTTTGTTGTTTTATGTTTTAAATATTTTTGTAATAATTTTTTCATAAAATTTTGTTTTTTTATTAAAATTTATATTTTTCTACATTATATTTCATTTTTATACATAACAAATAAAGTCATTTTTGTAATATTTAGTTTTTTTTAAGATATAATGTATATATTTTTTTATTTGGTTAATACTTTTATTACAGAAATTTATTTACAATTTAGTTAAAAATTTTACATATTTAAAAACGTAAAATTTCTTTAGGAGGTAAGTTATGAATATTTTAAAAAAAATAATAAAAATTAAATATATAAAAGCATCTTTTATATTACTGTTTTTACTTACATTATATGTTTTTATATCTGCTTATTCTTATGTTAATGCTGTATCTTCTAATATAGAAGATAGTGTTTTTAGATTACATGTACTTGCAAACAGTGATTCTAAAGAAGATCAAAATTTAAAATATAAAGTAAGAGATGCACTTATAGAATATATGAATACAATTTCTAAAAATGTTACTTCTAAAGAAGAAGTAATATCTATTGCCAAAGAACATGAAGAAGATTTTTATAAAATTGCCAAAGACGTAATATCACAAAATGGTTTTTCTTATGATGTAAATATTAGAATAGGTAATTTTCCATTTCCTACAAAACAATATGGTGATATATCCCTTCCTTCTGGAAACTATGATGCTATGCGAGTAGAAATTGGAGATTCACTTGGTCAAAATTGGTGGTGTGTAATGTTTCCTCCTTTATGTTTTGTAGATGTAACATCTGGTATTGTTCCGGATGAATCTAAAGAAATTATTAAAGAAAATTTATCAACTGAAGAATACAACTTAATTTCAGATACTGAGAATAATGAAATAAAGTTTAAATTTCGTTTAATTGAATTTTTCCAAAACAATAATATTTTTACAGCTAAGCAATAATATTTTAATTTATATAAATAATTAGATATTTAATAATGAAGAATTAAGTATCTAATTATTTACATAGTTAATTGATATTTAAAAAAACTGTTGTAAATTATACCTTTTTATGATATATTTTGAGATAGAATGTATATACATTCTATTTTTTATCAAAAAAATTATTTTGGGGGTAACAATTTTGGATAAATTAGTAATAAATGGTGGAACAAAATTAAAAGGAGATGTTGTAATAAGTGGAGCAAAAAATGCTGCTGTTGCTATTCTTCCTGCAACACTATTAATTGATGGAATATGTACAATAGAAAACTTACCTGACATTAGTGATGTAAGACTATATTGTGAAATTCTAGAAAGTTTAGGTGCAAAAATTACTTGGAATAATAAACATGAAATTACAGTTGATACAAGAAACATTTGCCATGCACAAGCTCCTTTAGATATAACTAGCAAATTTAGAGCATCTTATTACTTAATTGGTTCTTTACTAGGAAGATGTAAAGAAGCTATAGTTGGTCTTCCTGGTGGATGTAATTTAGGAGCAAGACCAATAGACCAACATATAAAAGGATTTGAAGCACTTGGTGCTAAGGTAGATGTTGGACAAGGTAAAATTACAGCATCTGCAAAAAAATTAACAGGAACTTCTATTTATATGGACATTGTTTCTGTCGGAGCTACTATTAATGTAATGCTTGCTAGTGTATTAGCTGAAGGAACAACTACTATTGATAATGCAGCAAAAGAACCTCATATAGTTGATGTTGCTAACTTTTTAAATACTATGGGAGCTGATATTAGAGGTGCTGGAACAGATATGATTAAAATCCATGGTGTTTCTAAATTATCTGGTAATGCTACTTATAGTGTAGTTCCAGATCAAATAGAAGCAGGAACTTTTATGCTTGCAGCAGTAGCTTCTAGAGGTGATATTACAATTCATAATTGTATAACAAAACACTTAGAATCTGTTACTGCTAAAGTTTTAGAAATGGGAGCAAATGTTGAAGAAGATGGTGATAACATTCGTGTATGGTGTACAAAACGTCCTAATAAGGTTACTGTAAAAACTTTACCTTATCCTGGTTTTCCAACAGATTTACAACCTCAAATAGGTGTTGCTTTATCTATTGCAGAAGGTACTAGTACAATTAATGAAAGCATATGGGAATCACGTTTTCAATATACTTATGAATTAATTAAAATGGGAGCTAAAATTACTGCCCAAGGAAAAACAGCCTTTTTTGAAGGTGTAAAGTCTTTATCAGGTTCTCCTGTTTTTGCAACAGATTTACGTGCTGGTGCAGCTTTAATTATTGCAGGTATAATTGCTAATGGAACAACAGAAGTATATAACTTAGATCACATAGACCGTGGTTATGAAAATATTGAAGAAAAATTTAGATTATTAGGTGCCAAAATTGACCGTGTAACCGAATAAAATTTATTATACAGAAGAATTTAATATCAGAGGATGAAAAAATGCTAAAGTTTTGTAGTTTATATAGTGGAAGTACTGGAAATAGTTTATATGTACAAAGTGATTGTTCTAAAATTTTGATTGATGCTGGAGAGAGTGCAAAAAAAATAGAAAATGCACTTTCTTCTATTTCTGTTAATATTTCAGATTTAGATGGAATTTTGGTAACTCATGAACATTCTGATCATGTAAAAAGTTTAGGAACAATATCAAAAAAATATAATATTCCCGTTTTTGCAAATAACGAAACATGGGATGCTATGCCAAAGCAAAAAGATAAAATTGAAGAAAAAAATCAAAAACACTTTAATGTTTCTGAAAAATTTAATATTGGAGATTTAGAAATATTACCTTTTTCTATTCCTCATGATGCTGCTAATCCTTGTGGTTTTAATATTTTTAATAATTCTTCTAAACTTAGTATTGCAACTGATTTGGGACATATGACAAAAGATATTATTTCAAAATTAGAAAATAGTTCTTTTTTACTATTAGAATCTAATTATGATCCTCAAATTTTAAAACTTTGTTCTTATCCTTATTTATTAAAAGAAAGAATAGCTGGTCCTAATGGACATCTATCTAATATTATGGCTGGAAAAACAATATCTTATTTATTAAAATATGGATTAAAAGAAGTAATGCTTGGTCATTTAAGTAAAGAAAATAATTTCCCTGAACTTGCATATCAAACAGTAACTCAAGAATTAATTAATAATAATTACGATGAAAACTCTTTTTCTTTAAGTGTTGCAAGTAGGTTTAACCCTAGTAAAATTGTTGATATCACATAATTAAAAATATAATTTTTAGGAGATTTTTATGATTTCTATTGATATTATATGTGTACGGTAAATTAAAAGAAAGTTATTGGAAAGATTCCATTTTAGAATACACTAAACGTCTTTCTAAATATGCTAAAATTACCATAATAGAAGTTCCAGATGAAAAAAATCCAGATAAACCAAACTTTAAATTAGAACAAGAAATAAAAGAAAAAGAAGGTTTTTCTATTATAAAACAAATTAAAAAAGATAGTTATGTTATTGCCTTAGATTTAAAAGGAAAATCATATTCATCAGAAGAATTTTCTAAAAAAATAGAGGATATTTCTTTATATAATAGTCATATAACATTTATAATAGGTGGAAGTTTGGGATTATCAAATGATGTCATTTTAAAATCAAACGAATCAATTTGTTTTTCTAAAATGACTTTTCCTCACCAATTAATGCGTGTTATATTGTTAGAACAAATTTATCGTGCTTTTAAGATAGCTAATAACGAAATTTATCATAAATAAGATTAAAAGAAGAAAATAACTTACTATTAAAAATAGGTGGATATTTTCTTCTTTTTTGTATAGGGGTCTGTAGAGGAAAAGATCCGTAAAAATTAGGGAGCCTTACGAATATTATTTCATAAAAAAGGAATGGGGGTCTATTCAATTTGAAATAAGAATAAAATTTCCTCTACAAAAATAAAAACTAATTTTGATTTTTGTAACATTATTAAAATGATTATTTGTTAATTTTTTTGAGGATTTGTTTTTTGAAAATTTTTTGAATAAATTTACGAATTATAAAAAATATTAGAATAAAATAAATAAGATTTAACATGTCTACTCCTTTGTAGTTTTATCTTCTTTTTTATATTACTACTTTTTACAATAAATGTCAATTAAAAGTTTACGACAAAATATTCCAAATTATTACAGAAGTAAGCATTCCAACAATATCTGCAATAAGTGCAGTAACTAGTACAAATCGTATTTTTTTTATTCCTACACAGCTTGTATAAATTGCAATTGTATATAAAGTAGTTTCTGTTGAACCCATAATAGTAGATGCTATCATTCCTATACTACTATCAACTCCATATTTACTTAGAATATCCGTTGCCACTGCCATAGATGCACTTCCAGAAATAGGTCTTAACATAGCTAGAGGCATAATTTCTGCTGGAATTTTAAGAATACTAATAATTGGGCTAATTATATTTGTTATTAGTTCTATTACTCCAGAACTCCTTAATGCTCCAACAGCTATAAATAATCCTAATAAGGTTGGAAACATTTTTATAACCATTTCTATACCATCTTTAGCCCCTTTTAAAAATATATCAAATACTTTTTTCTTTTCTTTTACACCGTAAAATATAATAATAAGTATTACCATAGGAATTGCTGATGCTGAAATATAATTTACTATTTTCATTATATTATTCCTTTCTTTAAAAATATTTTATAGCAATTTTACTTGATATAATTCCTGCAGACAATGCAACTAATGTGGAAATCCAAACTGGGAAAATAATTGCTGTAGGATTTCCAGAATTTAACGAAGTACGAATTGCTATTACTGTAGTAGGTATTAATTGTAATGATGCGGTATTTAAAACTATAAACATTGCCATAGAATTACTTAAAGTTTCTTTATCTGCATTTTCTTTCTGAAGAGAATTCATAGCTTTTAACCCTAATGGTGTTGCTGCATTCCCTAAACCCAGCATATTAGCAATAATATTCATCGAAATTTCTTTATAAACCGGACTTTCTTTATTTATATCTGGAAATAATAATTTCATTATTGGTCTTAAAAATCTTGTTAATCTTTCTATCAAAGATGTATTACTTGCTATTTCCATAATTCCATTCCATAAACAAATAGTACCTAAAAAAGTAAGTGTCAATTCCACTGCACTAGATGCAGATGCAAAAATAGAACTATTTATCTCCTCTACTCTTCCCGAAAAAATTCCATAAATAAATGCAATTATTATAAAAAATGGCCAAATCTTATTTAACATATTCTTTTTTTCCTTTTATTTTATTTCTTTTTAATAATATTCTTTTTTATATTTTTATATTACTTTTTTTATATTTGTCGAATTTTGTCTAATTCTTTTAGATTTTCTAAAAATTTAATTCTTAAAAAAAGATACTCTCAAACCTCTATAGTATCAATGCTTTTTTAATTTTATTTTACTGTTAGGAAAAAATAGGAAAAAAGTTTTTTACTCTTTTTTGTTGACCTCTCAATAAAATCTGTGTTATTATTTAATTGTAGATTTTGTCGAATTATGTTGTTTGACTTAACGAGGAGGTTTTTTTATGAAATCAACAGGAATTGTTAGAAGAGTAGATGAATTAGGTCGTATAGTAATTCCAATTGAACTTAGAAATAAATTTAATATTTCTGAAAAAGATCCTATAGAAATTTATGTAGATGGCTCTTCTATAATTTTGAAAAAATATGAACCAAATTGCATTTTTTGTGGTAACTCAAAAAATCTAATTCAATATAAAGATAAGTTGGTTTGCACAAAATGTTCTAAAATCATTTCTTCTTTAAGTGAAGAATAAAATAATAACATAAAGCTATACATTAAAAAAATGTATAGCTTTATGTTATTATATAAATTTTTGATAAATCTCATTTTTTGGTACTTGCTTATTTTTTGCAATCTGTTTAATAATTTCTTTTTTATCCATACCTTGACTTTCATAAATTTTATATTGTTCTTCTACTGATAATAGTGTTATATCTTCTTTTATATTTTTTTCTTTTGCATCAATCATAATAACATATTCGCCTTTAGGTTCTTTAATCATTTCTATTACTTGCTTTACTGTTCCTCTATAATATGTTTCATGTATTTTAGTTAATTCTTTTGCAACTACAATTTTTCTATTTTCCAAAATATCTTCTAAATCTTTTAATGTTGTTTGTAATTTATGTGGTGCTTCATATAAAATAACTGTATAACTACTATCTTTAATTTCTTTTAATTTTTCTTTTCTTGTTTTTTTATTTAATGGTAAAAATCCTATAAAAGTAAATTCTTTACTATTTAATCCTGATGCAATTACCCCAGTAATAAATGCACATGGTCCTGGAATAGGAATAACTTCAATTTGATTTTCTATACATTCTTTTACAATTTCTCCTCCAGGATCTGATATTATTGGTGTTCCAGCATCTGATACTACTGCAATATTATTTCCTTCATTTAGTTTTTGAATTAATAATTCTGTTTTAATATCTTCATTGTGTCGATGATAACTAATTAATGTTTTACTAATATTTAAATGATTTAATAATTTTAATGTATGTCTTGTATCTTCTGCCGCAATAATATCTACTTCTTGTAAAATTCTAATTGCTCTTAATGTGATATCTTCTAAATTTCCTATTGGAGTTGCTACTAAATACAATTTTCCACTCATTTTTTATCAGTCTCCTTTATTATATATTTTCATTATTTCGTCAGTATATTCTCCATTTTCTTTATAAACAATTAATGGCTTTTCTATTCTTAATTCTGGTTTAGCATTCTTTACTGCTTTTATTAAAATTAAATTTGGTTCTTTATCTATTTTAGGATATACAAATTTCATCCTTTTAGGTTCTAAGTGATTTTTTCTTAAAGTAGAACATATATCTACTAAACGATTTGGTCTATGTACTAAATATAATACCCCTTTATCTTTTAGTAAATATGATGTAGCTTTTAAAAAATCGTCTAAAGAGCCCATTATTTCATGTCTTGCAATTGTTTTTCTTTTTTCTTCATTTTTTAATCCGCTATTTTCCTTTTTGTATGGTGGATTTGATACTACAACATCAAATATTCCTCTTTCTAATACTTTGCTAATTTCTTTTACATCTACATTGATTACTTCAAATCTTTTTTCTAAATTATTATAAATAATATTTTTATTTGCAAGTTCAAATGATTCTTTTTGAATTTCTATTCCTATTATTTTTTCTAATTCTGTTTTGGCACATAAAAGTATTCCTAATATTCCATTACCTGTTCCAAGATCTATAACTTTACTTTTCTTTTTTATTTCTTTAGCAAAGTCAGAAAGTAAAACACTATCCATTCCAAAACAAAAACCTTCTGTATCTTGTATTATTTTATATCCTTTACATTGTAAGTCATCTATTCTTTCCATTTTCTATCTCACTTTTCCTTTTTTTACATATTATATAGTAAAAAAACAAAAAATGGAATAGGTGATTTTATGCCAAGAATTTTTCAAAGCAGAATAACTCCATCATATGGTTGTCAAAATAAATGTATAAATAATTATAACAATACATGTGTTCCTTCTAATTGTAAAAACAAAGTAAACTTTTGTGATTTTAAAAATAATACTTTATGTTCTTTACAAGAAGTAGAACATTTTTTATATACAACTGGAAAAATGATAGAATGTATTCGTTTATACAAAAAATTGAGATGATGCAAATCATCTCAATTTTTAACCTATTAATCTTTAACATTTCTTACAAAATTTTTTTCAAAGTTTACTTCTTTATCTTCAAACTCTTCTCCTTCTTTTCCTTCTATTTTTATTTTTACTGCATTTACCTCTGTTAATTCGGTTAAAGTATTAACAATTGAATATATTATAATTTCTTCATTTTCTTTTCCTTTAACATCTTTAATAAAATCTTTTGATAAGTCTAGCTCTACTACTCCATTTTTTAATTCTACACTATTAATTTTTGTATTTTTAGGAATAACTGCTTCTAATGCTTCATCTTTTGGTCCTTCTATTAACATTGTTACTAATTCTTTATAAGGTTCTTTTAATAGTTTTTTTGCATCTATAACTCTAGATTCTGTTTTTAACTGTCCTGTCTGTTTATCTTTAAAATATAATGATACAAAAGTTTGTCTCATATCCTCTTGGGTTATTTCTTCTTGTGGTGTATATTCTGTTATTACTTCTTTTGAAGTTCTACTTTCCCAAATAAAATAAACAGCAATTCCTACAGCAATTATAATTAATAATAACATCAACATTACTTTTAATTTTTTATTTTTCATATTCTTTCCTCCCTTTTCTTTATAGTTTATCCTATGTATAACTAGTCCTTTTTAGAACATAATTATTTTATTTATATATTTAAAAGGAAAATTTTGTAAAAACAATTGACAAATATTTTTTTAAAGTATAGACTGTAAAATATATTTTTATAAAATGGAAGGAGATTTATGAAAAAAATAAAAGATCCAGTTAGTGGTTTTTCTCATTTAATAGGAGCAATAGCTTCCATAGTAGGACTTGTTTTTCTTATTATTTATTCTGCAATGTATGGAGAAGGAGCTTGGGATATTGTTTCATTTACAATTTTTGGTGTAGGTCTTATTCTTTTATACACAGCAAGTAGTATTTACCATCTTTGCAATGTAGGTAAAAAAGCAACAACAGTTCTTAGAAAATTAGACCATATAATGATTTATATTCTAATTGCAGCAACTTATACTCCTGTTTGCTTAGGACCTCTAAGAGGTGGATGGGGATGGAGTATTTTTGGTGTAGTTTGGGGACTTGCTATATTTGGACTTTTTCTTACAATTTTTTGGTTAGAAGCTCCAAGATGGCTTACAACAGGAATCTATTTAGCAATGGGTTGGACTGTAATTATTGCTATTTATCCTATGATTACTATATTTTATAAATTAAATGCTTTAGGTTCTTTATGGTGGTTATTAGCAGGTGGTATTTTTTATACAATTGGTGCAATTTTATATGGTTTAAAGTGGCCCAAATTAAAAAATCCTTATTTTGGATTTCATGAAATATTTCATATATTCATTATGCTTGGTAGCTTATGCCAATATTGGTTTATAATTCATTATGTTTTATATATTTAAAAAAGGTCTATTTTTGCCATAGACCTTTTTCTTGTTCTCTTGCTTTACTTTCTATTTGTTTAAACTCTTCTACATATTTTACATTTGGAGGATAAGTAGCTATTTTTGCATACCCATCTTCTAATAACTTTTTATTTAACATTGTTCCATCTTCAAGATAAACATATGCAAGCAATCTACCATACTTATCTCTTTGCTGTACATCAAATTCTAATTTAACATTTTTATTTTCTATTAATTCTTTAGTATATTTAGATGCTGTTTTTCCTTCTTCACTATTTTTATTCTTATCTGGATGTACACTTTCTGGAGTATCAACACCTATTAACCTTACTTTTTCCTTATTTCCATTAAGCATAATTTCAAAAGTATCTCCATCTACAACTCTTTCAACTACACAATTAGTCTCATTTATTGTAGTATTTTCATTAATTATATTAGTACTTGCTTGCTCTATCCCTAATATTTCTAATAACTCTTCTTTATTTATTGTCCCTGATACAACTGCTACTAATAATATGCCTATTGTTACAATTGATGTTATTAATTTCTTTTTATTTGCTTTTGTTAATCTCATTTTATCACCGTATTTATAATACTATATAATGATAAAAGTTGCAATAGTTCCTTTTATCTTATTACCTTTACTAAAATCGTATTTTTTTACAAAAAATGTACTTTTTTATCCAAACAATGGTATTTTTAAACATTGACAAATAGGGTATTTGCATATACAATTATACTGTTAGAAGTATACATTTTACTTCTATTGGGAGGAGAATTTTATGAATAATAATATATTACATGTTGGACTAGATGTTGGTTCTACTACAGTCAAAATTGTAGTAATGAATGACTCTCTAGAAACCATATACAGGGACTATAGAAGACATTTTTCTGATACTAAGAATACTGTTTGCAATGTATTAGAAGAATTAAATACTAATTACCCAAATACTAATTTTACTATAGCACTTACAGGTTCTGGTGCTATGTCTGCTGCTAATTTTTTAGGACTTCCATTTATTCAAGAGGTTGTCTCTTGTAAAAGAGCAGTAGAAAAATATATCCCACAAACTGATGTTGTTATTGAATTAGGTGGAGAAGATGCAAAAATAATTTATTTTGATAAATCTATAGAACAACGTATGAATGGTACTTGTGCGGGAGGTACTGGTGCATTTATTGATCAAATGGCTTCTTTATTACATACAGATACTGAAGGTTTAAATGAACTAGCTAAAAATTATAAAACCATTTATCCTATTGCTTCTCGTTGTGGAGTTTTTGCTAAAACAGATATACAACCACTATTAAATGAAGGTGCAGCAAAAGAAGATATTGCTATTTCTATTTTTCAAGCTGTAGTAAATCAAACTATTAGCGGTCTTGCTTGTGGAAGACCTATTCGTGGAAATGTAGCTTTTTTAGGTGGTCCTCTAAATTATTTATCAGAACTTAGAAATCGTTTTGTTGAAACACTAAAATTAACTGATGAACAAATAATTATTCCAGAGGAAGCTCATTTATTAGTAGCAAAAGGAGCAGCACTAGATTCAGTTTCATCAACTTTAGTGTCTAATGCAAAATTAGAAGCTAAAATTGGTGTATTACGTGTTTCACAAGATACTACAACTAATCCTTTAAAACCTTTATTTCATATTCCAGAAGAATATGACGCTTTTAAAAAAAGACATTTAAAAGATACTGTAAAAAAAGGTAATTTAAAAGATTATAAAGGTGATTGTTTTATCGGAATAGACGCAGGTTCTACAACTACAAAATTAGTTGTTATAGATAAAGAAGGAGCATTATTATATTCACTTTATGGAAGTAATGAAGGTAGTCCTTTAAATAGTGTTGTAAAAGCATTAAAAAAACTATATTCAGAATTACCAAAAGAAGCTATTATTAGATATAGTGGTGTTACAGGTTATGGTGAAAAATTAATACAAACAGCTTTAAATGTAGACTTAAATGAAATTGAAACAATAGCTCATTATACTGCTGCCAAAGAATTTTTACCTGAATGTACCAGTATTGTTGATATTGGCGGTCAAGATATGAAATATATAAAAATAAAAAATGGTAGTATTGACAATATAATGTTAAATGAAGCATGCTCTTCTGGTTGTGGTTCTTTTATAGAAACATTTGCTAAAAGTTTAGGTCTATCTATAGAAGAATTTGTAAAAGAAGCTTTAGATGCAAGAAGACCTGTTGATTTAGGTTCTCGTTGTACAGTTTTTATGAATTCTAGAATTAAACAAGCTCAAAAAGAAGGATACTCTGTTGGTGATATATCTGCAGGTTTATCTTATTCTGTTATAAAAAATGCAATTCAAAAAGTAATGAAAGTAAGAGATGTTAAAACTTTAGGAGATCACATTGTTGTTCAAGGTGGTACATTCTATAATGATGCTGTCCTTCGTGCATTTGAATTGATAGTTGGAAAAAATGTAATACGTCCAGATATAGCAGGTTTAATGGGAGCTTACGGTGTTGCCTTACTTTCTAAAGAGCAATATGAAGCAAATAAAGATATGGAATATACTTCTACCATTTTTAAACAAGATGATTTAGATAAACTAACTATTAATACTTCTCATATTCGTTGTAATGGATGTGAAAATCATTGTTTACTAACAATTAATAGTTTTAACAATGGTAATAAACATATATCAGGAAACAGATGTGAAAAAGGTGCTGGTATTGTAACAGGAAACTCAGAACTACCTAACCTTGTAAAATATAAATATGAAAGAATTTTTAATTATACACCTTTAACAGAAGAAGTTGCCAAAAGAGGAACTATTGGTATTCCACGAGTTCTTAATATGTATGAAGACTATCCTTTTTGGTTTACATTTTTTACATCTTTAGGTTTTCGTGTAATTCTTTCAGAAAAAAGTACAAGAAAAACTTATGAAAAAGGTATAGAATCTATGCCTTCTGAATCTGTTTGCTTCCCTGCTAAATTATCTCATGGGCACATTATTAGCTTAATTGAACAAGGAGTAAAAACTATTTTTTATCCATGTATGCCATATTCTAGAAAAGAATATGAAAAAGCTGATAATAAATATAACTGTCCTATTGTTATTTCATATTCTGAAGTATTAAAAAATAATGTTGAAGAATTAAAAGGAAATAAAATTAAATTTATTAATCCATTCTTACCTTTTGACGCAAAACACTTAACAGAAACTATATTAGATTTAGAAGATTTTAAAGAATATAACTTTACTAAAAAAGAATTACTTGAAGCTGCAAAAAAAGCTGAAGAAGAATATCAGAATTGTAAAAAAGAAATACATCAAAAAGGAATGGAAACGGTAGAATATATCGAAAAAAATAATTTAAAGGGTATTGTTTTAGCAGGAAGACCATATCATTTAGATCCAGAAGTAAATCATGGTATTGATACTCTTATAACTTCTTTAGGCTTATGTGTTTTAACAGAGGATTGTGTTGCTGGAAATGCAGAAGCTAAAAGACCAATAAGAGTAGTTGATCAGTGGGTATTCCATGCCAGACTTTATGCTGCAGCAGATTTTGTAGGAAAACATGATAACTTAGAATTAGTTCAATTAAATTCTTTTGGCTGTGGTGTAGATGCTGTAACTACAGACCAAGTAGAAGAAATTTTAACAAGCTATAACAAAATGTATACATTAATAAAAATAGATGAAATAAATAATCTTGGTGCTGTTCGTATTCGTATACGCTCTCTACTTGCTAGTATGAACAAGCGAATAAAAGAGAAAAAAGAGAACCTTACTTCTCTTGGAGATTACGGGGCAAATAAAAAAGTTTTTACCAAAGAAATGAAAAAAGAATATACAATATTAATGCCTCAAATGGCTCCTATTCATTTTGAATTACTAGAAACAGCAGTAAAATCTTGCGGATATAATATTGAACTTTTAAGAGAATGTACTGAAAATACTGTAGAAACAGGATTAAAATATGTTAATAATGATGCATGTTACCCATCAATTTTAGTTACAGGACAAATGATTGAAGCACTAGAATCTGGAAAATATGACCCTAATAAAACTGCACTTATTATGTCACAAACTGGTGGAGGTTGCCGTGCTACAAATTATATTGGATTTATACGTAAAGCATTAAAAGATGCTGGTTTTCCTCAAGTACCCGTTATTTCGTTTAATGTTGTAGGTATGGAAAAAATGCCTGGTTTTAAATTAACCGTACCATTAATGGAAAAATTATTAAAGTGTGTTATATATGCAGATTTATTACAAAAAATGCTTACCAAAAATAGAGCTTATGAAATTAATAAAGGTGAAACTGAAAAATTATTTGAGCAATGGTTAGAAAAATGTAAAAATTTAATACAAAAATCTACTATAAAAGAATTTAAAAAAAGTATATATGATATTGTAGATGATTTTGAAAAAATAGAATTAGATACAACTGTTCAAAAACCAAAAATTGGAATTGTAGGAGAAGTATTAATTAAATATCATCCTTTTGGAAATAACTTTATAGCTAATAAATTAGAAGAAGAAGGTGCCGAAGTTATTCTTCCAGATTTTATGGGATTTGTTAAATTTATGGCAACACATAAAATTACATTTAATACTTTAATAAAAACTGATAAAGCAAAATCAAAAATTTTCCGCTTAGCTATTAAATTAATTGATATATTAGAAAAAGATACTAAAATTGCTTTAGCTAATTCAAAAAAGAACTATTTACCTCCTTGTGATATTTGGCATTTAGAAAGCAAAGTAAAAGATGTTTTATCTATAGGAAATCAAACGGGTGAAGGCTGGTTTTTAACCGCAGAAATGATTGAATATATTGAACATGGTATTCCTAACATAGCTTGTGTACAGCCATTTGCTTGTTTACCAAATCACGTTGTAGGTAAAGGAGTTATAAAAACAATAAGAAGTATGTACCCAGAAGCTAACATATCTCCGATTGATTATGATCCAGGTGCTAGCGAAACAAATCAAACAAATAGAATAAAACTTCTTATGACAGTTGCAAAAGATAATTTAAAAAAACAAGAATTTGAAAAACAAACTATTTTAAAAGAAAATTCATTTGAAAATAATAATAATAAAATAACAGTATAAAAAATAAAAAACACCAAATATAAATATTTATGTTTGGTGTTTTTATTTTTTATATATTTCTATTATAATATTTAAATAAAATCAATAATTTATTCTTCACATTATTATTAATTTTATTTGTTATTTTATTTAATAATACTTATAATTTATTTTATTATTATATTTATTTTTATTAATTTATTATTTTAATTAATTTTATAATTTTATTTATTGCCACATTATTTTATTATTTATCTTTTTATATTTTATTATATTTTAATTTATCATATTTTAATTTTATATTTAATATATTATTTTACTTAATTTATTTTATCTTTAATTTATAGTTATATTCTATTTTTTACATATCATTACATTAATATCTTAGATGCGTTATATTGTATTTTTATACCGTGTATAACTTGTCTATTTTACAAGTTGTGTATTTTTGTTATCTTATACTACTACTTTTTACATCTTTTCCTTTCATAGTTTGATTCATTCAATTATGTACACTTTGTTGTTTATGTAACCTTTTATGCCTTGATATATAAAATTCCTATAAACGTTAATTCCCCAATATTTTATCCTTCTTTTTTCGTCTTTTTCTATCTTTTTTATTCGAATTTTTTATTTACTTGTTGTCGATATTTATACATTTCTATACACATTACTTATATATTTTATTTGTCATATTAGCTATAATACGTACTTAATGTCATTTACATAATATTTTGATGTTTCTACACATTTTTTTCAATCTTTTAACATTTTACATATATATTTGTATTAATATTTAATGTCTGTTGTTTATTATTTATACATAATTATATTTTACTATAAATTATAATATATAATTTATGGTATTTTTTAGATTAATTATAATTCATTTTATTTTTTACTTTTATTTAATATTAATTATAATTCATAAATTTATTTTTTTATTATATTTATATATTTTTATTTATTTAATTATTTATTACAATATGTTTTTATTAATTTTTAAATTTATCTTTTAAATTTAATTTGAATTTTTTATTTATTTATATATCTATATTTTATTTTATATCTATATTTTATTTTAATTAATTATATTTATTTGTATTTTATTATATTATTTATTCTTTTATATTTTACTATCTTTTTTTATTAGCATATTTTTTTTTATGTTTAATACATTATTTTATACTTAATTTAATTTATATTTAATTTATATTTAATTTATATTTTTTCTATTTTTTACATATTATTATATTAATATTAACTGTAACCTATTACATTTTTATACTATATTAAACTTGTCTTCTTTTCAAATAATATATTTTTATTATCTCACACTATTATTTTATACCTCTTTTCATTCCACATTTTATTCATTCAAATTATCTGTTTTTTATATTTATGTAACCCTATGTGTCTTGATATATAAAATCCTTATAAGCCTTGATTCCCCAATATTTTATCCTACTTTTTTCGCCATTTTTTATCTTTTTTATTCAAATTTTTTATTTACTTCTTGTCGATATTTATACATTTCTACACATATTAATTGTATATTTTGTTTGTCATATTAGCTATAATATAGGTAATCTACCCTTTACATAATATTTTAGTATTTTTACACATTTTTTCATCTATATTTGTATTCATATTTCATTATTGCTCTTTTTTATTATTCTTTAATTTATCTATTTTTATAATTATTATATTTACTATTAATTATATATTATTATTTTTTTATTTATTAATTTTATCTATTATTTTTATCTGTTATTTTTATTTATTATTTTATTTATTATTTTTATTTATTATTTTATTTATTATTTTTATTTATTATTTTATTTATTATTTTATTTATTATTTTTATTTATTTGCTTTATTTGTTTAATTAATTATTACTATTGTGTTAATTTTTATTAATTTTAAATTATTTTCTTTTTAATTAATTATTTATTTTAATATATAATATTTTATTAATTTCTGCACTTACTACGTTTCCAAACGTTTTTTCTAATTTATTCGTAATATCTTTTGCAATTTCAATTGCTTCTTCTTTTGATATACTTTTTTTCTTATCTTCTTCGGTAACAATTTTTTCCTCTTCATAATTATATTTTTCTGGATTTTTCCATACTTTTTCATAAATAGTATAACTTGCATATACCACTCCAGCAGTTAAAATACTTATAATAATAATTGCAGATATTAATCTAAATACTTTATTATTTTTCATTTCAATCACCTTTTTTTCTATTAATATTTTTTTTAATTTTTTCTTACTATTATGTGCTAATGTTTTTATTTGACTTTCTGTTTTTTCCATAATTCTTGCTGTATCTTTATATGATAATTTTTCTATTTTGGTTAAATGTATTACTAATTGATATTCTACTGGCATTTCTTGAATTGCTTTATATATTTTTTCTACATTTTCATTTGAACATACTAATTCTTCTATATTATTAAAATCATTATAATCATCTTTTATTTCAATATTTTTATTTTCTTTTTTTAAATAATTAATTGCTCTTGATTTAGCAATAGTATACAAATATGTTTTTAATGAATATTTAAAATTATATTTTTCTTTATTATTTAAAATATATATCATTACGTCTTGAAATATGTCTTCAGCAACTTCTATATCCTTTACATATCTTGTTATAAAATATATCATATTAGTTTTATGCTTTTTTATTAATTTATTAAATGATTTTTCATTACCATCCAAAAATTCTTTATATAAGATTTTATCTTGTTCCATTTTTCTCTCCTAAATGTAATTAATTACATTTATTATACAATTATATTTAATAAAAGTTATATTTATAGTAAAAAAAAGATATAAAGAACATTTCTTTATATCTTTTTGGCGGAAGCTGAGGGATTTGAACCCTCGCGGCCCTTACGAACCCTAACAGTTTAGCAAACTGTCCCCTTCAACCACTTGGGTAAGCCTCCTTATATTTTTTTGCAATAAAAAAAATGGCGGAGAGGGTGGGATTCGAACCCACGGTAGGCTACAAACCTACGCCAATTTTCAAGACTGGTGCCATAAACCAACTCGACCACCTCTCCAAGTGCACTGCTCACTATCTGTGAACAGTATATATATTAACATTTTTTAAGAACATTGTCAATACTAATTTGTTATATTTTCTATATATTACATATACTTAGTTTTTTATATTAGTATTAATCAATATTATTATGAAATAATACATTAATTACAATTTTTATTTATTCTTTCATTTTATATATATTTTGCGAATATATAGCCTTTTCTATAGCTTGTTTTTCTTCTTCTGAAAGAGTATATTTAGATGTTCCATCATTTACAGGTTTAGCATATATATTTGACATTTCTCTTGAATATATTCCGTTTAATACTATACCTGTATTTCTTTCATCTAACAACGCTAAAGCAAAACTTAGGTCACTTCCTGTATCTGAAAAAGCATTATATCTTACAATTCCTATTTTTTGTATACATTTTGTTATATCATTATCTAATTGATGACAATACTCATATATCTCTTTATTTTGTTTATCTACTTCTTCTACTTTTGATATATATGCTCTTAATATTTCTTCTACATTATTGCCATTTCCCAATTTTTTTACAAATTTTAAATATTCATTCTTTATTTTATTTAATTTTATTTGATTTAAAATATAAAGTATTAAAAGAATAATATTAAAGCCTAATAAAATAATTAGCATTGTTTGTGATTTTAGAAATTCCATCTTTTCTCCCTTCTTATTTTATAATTTCTAGTAATCTCTCTAAGTCTTCGTTAGAATTATACTCAATAATTATTTTTCCTTTTTTCTTTCCAGCATTTAATTTTACTTTTGTACCAAAGAAACTTTGAAAAGAATCTTCTATATCTCTATATATTGCTTCATATTTTTGATTTTTCTTTGTTGCTTTTGATCCAAGTCCTACTCTATTTTCAAGTTGTCTTACACTATCTCCTCTTTCTATCATTCTAATAGCCATATCATATTGTTTTTCTGGATCTTCTATAACAAGTAATGCTCTACAATGTCCTTCTGTTAACTTTCCTTCCATTACTAATTCCATTACTTTTGGTGATAAATTTAATAATCTTACTGTATTTGCTAGTGTACTTCTACTTATTCCTAAAGTATCTGCTAATTGCTGTTGAGTTAGTCCATAATCTTCCATTAGTACACGAAATCCTTTTGCTTTTTCAATTGGATTTAAATCTTCTCTTTGAATATTTTCTATTAATGATATTTCTTGATTTTTTCTCTCATCATTATCTTTTATAATAGCTGGTATTTCTGTTAATCCTGCTAATTTAGATGCTCTCCATCTTCTTTCACCTGCTATTATTTCATAGTATTTATCTTTTTTAGTAACTACTATAGGCTGTATAACACCATACCTTTTTATAGATTCTGATAATTCCTCTAAACTTTCTGTATCAAATTTTTTTCTTGCTTGGCTTTTGTTTGGTTCTATATCTATTATTTTTAAATTTTTAACTATTTCTCCCTCTTTTATCTCCTCTTGTTTTACTTCTTCTATTACATTAGAAGAAAATAAAGCATCTAAACCTTTTCCTAATCCTGTTTTCTTAGACATATAATTCATCCTTTCTTTTATTTCATATGTTTGGCTTTTTGACTATCTTCGTTTGCTTTTATAAATTCTTTTGCAAATTTTTCGTATGCTTTTGCACCTTTAGATTTTGCATCATAAATTGTAATAGGCATTCCATAACTAGGAGCCTCACTAAGTTTTACGTTTCTTGGAATTACTGTCTTATATACTTTATTATCAAAATATTTTTTTATTTCCTTTACAACTTGATTTGATAAGTTTGTCCTTATGTCATACATTGTAAGCAATGCACCTTCAATTTCTATATCTTTATTTAGATGTTTTTTTACAAGTCCTACTGTATTTAATAGTTGTCCTAATCCTTCTAATGCATAATATTCACATTGTACAGGTATTAAAACACTATCTGAAGCTGTAAAAGCATTTAATGTAACTAGACCTAATGATGGAGGACAATCAATTAAAATATAATCATATTTATCTTTTATTAAATCTAATTTTTCCTTTAATCTTTGTTCTCTTGACATCATGGATACTAATTCTACTTCTGCTCCTGCTAAATTTATATTAGAAGGACAAATATGTAAGTTACGAATACTAGTATTTTGTATAGTTTTTTCTATATCTACATCTGTAACTAAAACATCATAAACAGAAAATTCTGCTTCTTTATCAACTCCTACTCCACTTGTTGCATTTCCCTGTGGATCTGCATCTAACATTAATACTTTTTTTCCTTTTTTGGCGAGAATAGTACCTAAATTAACTGTTGTTGTTGTTTTTCCGTACTCCACCTTTTTGATTTGCTATGGACACTATTTTACCCAAAAACATTACCTCCTTCTAATAGTTGTATAGCAAAAACTTTTGATTTTTCTATACAATAAAAAATGACATATTAATGATATAATTTTATATCAAATATGTCAATGTATTTTCTTAAGTTTTAGAAAATTTTATTTATCTTTTTTTATATTATTTTGTAAAAATTACTCCTTTATAATGGCTTCTTTGTTGGTATACCTGGATTTCTAGGGTATTTTTTTGGTGTACTTTTTATTTTATTAATAATCATAATATTTCTTCTTATATCTGTTTCAGGTAAAACAATTTCTTCTATTTTTTCTATTTTTCCTCCTAATATTGATAAACAATTTTCTAAATCTTTATTTTCTTCTTCTAAATTAGGTCCTTTCATACAAATGCATTTACCTCCCACTTTAACATATGGAAGCATATATTCTAATAATGTATGAATAGGTGCAACAGCTCTAGAAGTAGCTACATCATACTTTTCTCTATATTTTTCATTTCTTGCTATTTCTTCTGCTCTACCATGAATTGCATATATATCCTTTAACACTAGCTTATTTATTACTTCTTGTAAAAAAGATATTCTTTTATTTAGAGAATCTAATAAAGTAATACTAATATCTTCTTTAAATATTTTAAGTGGTATGCCAGGAAATCCTGCACCAGTACCTATATCAATCACTTTATCTTCTTTACCTATTTTATTTGCAATAGTTAAAGAGTCTATAAAATGCTTTGTTATTATTTCATCTTCATCTTTTATTGCTGTTAAATTCATTTTTTCATTCCAAGTTATTAATAAATCTTTGTACATAAAAAATTGTTCTAATTGTTTTTCATTTAAGCATATATCTAATTTTTCCATTTTTTTATTTATTTTATGTAAAAACTCTGATTTTTCCATGGTTTTCTCCTTTTATTTTCTATTTTTTGTTTCTAAATATATTAAAAGTACAGATATATCTGCAGGTGAAACACCTGAAATTCTAGATGCCATTCCTACAGATGTAGGTTTATATTTATTTAATTTTTGCCTTGCTTCTAAACTTAAACCTTTTAATGTTTCATAATCAATATCTTCTGATAATTTCTTTTGCTCCATTTTTTTAAATTTTTCTACTTGTGAAATCTGCATAGCTATATAACCTTCATATTTTATCTGTATTTCCACTTCTTCTTTTTCTAATTTTTCTAATTCCGGACGGTTTTTATCTATTTTTGCTAATATTTCATAATTTAATTCTGTTCTTTTTAATAATTCTGATAATCTTACTCCTGTAGCTATTTCAGACGAATTATTTCCTTTTAGAAATTCATTTACTTCTTTTGTTGGGCGTATAATTGTATTTGATATTCTTTCTACTTCTTTTTCTATATTTTCTTTCTTTTTTAAAAATTTCTGATATCTTTCATCTGAAATAAGCCCTATTTCATGCCCTATTGGAGTTAATCTTAAATCTGCATTATCTTGTCTTAATAATAGTCTATATTCTGCTCTAGATGTCATCATTCTGTATGGTTCATTTGTACTTTTTGTAACAATATCATCTATTAAAACACCTATATATCCATCTGATCTAGTTAAAATTATTGGTTCTTTTCCTTGAATCTTTCTTGTTGCATTAATTCCTGCCATAATTCCTTGTCCTGCTGCTTCTTCATATCCAGAAGTTCCATTAATTTGTCCCGCAAGAAACAATCCCTCTATCTTTTTTGTTTCTAAAGATGGTTTTAACTCTGATGGTTCAACACAATCATACTCTATAGCATATGCAGGTCTTGTAAATTCAACATTTTCTAACCCTGGTATTGTGCGGTACATATCTATTTGTACATCTTCTGGAAGAGATGAACTCATACCTTGTACATACATTTCATCTGTATCTAACCCCATTGGTTCTATAAATATTTGATGTCTTTCCTTATCCGCAAATCTAACAACTTTGTCTTCTATTGATGGACAATATCTTGGTCCTGTTCCTTCTATTTTTCCTGCATATAATGGTGATCTGTGTAAATTTTTTCTTATTATTTCATGAGTTTTTTCATTTGTATATGTTAAATAACATGGTACTTGTTCTATTTGTTTAGGAGAATTTTCAAAAGAAAACGGTACTATTTCCTCATCTCCTTTTTGTATTTCCATTTTTGAAAAATCTATACTATTTTTATTAACTCTTGCTGGAGTTCCTGTTTTAAATCGTAATATTTCTATTCCTAATTCCTTTAGTTTATCTGCTAATTTATTTGCTGGAAACACTCCATCTGGTCCACTTTCATAAGATTTTTCACCAATGTATATTTTTCCCCTTAAATAGGTTCCTGTTGCTAATATAACAGCTTTTACTTTATATATAGCGCCTAAATTTGTTTCTATTGAAACTACTTTTCCATCTTCCACTGTCAAATCTACAATTTCAGCTTGTTTTAAATGTAAATTTTCCTGTTTTTCTAAAGTATGTTTCATTTCTTGTTGATATTTTTTTCTATCAGCTTGTGCCCTTAATGAATATACTGCTGGACCTTTTGAAGTATTTAACATTCTTGATTGTATAAATGTTTTATCTATATTTTTTCCCATTTCACCTCCCAAAGCATCTATTTCACGAACAAGATGTCCTTTTGATGTTCCTCCTATGTTTGGATTACATGGCATATTTGCTACCGTTTCTAAACTTATTGAAAATACTAATGTTTTCATTCCTAATCTTGCTGAAGCTAATGCTGCTTCACAACCTGCATGTCCTGCTCCTACTACTGCAATATCATATTCTCCTGCAAAATAACTCATTTTTATTCCTCTTTTCTAGTTTGTATTTTATTAAATTCCGTGAAACATTTCTCTTAAAGCCAGTCCAAATGTGAAACAAGAAAGAATGTTTCATATACTTTATAGACAATATAAAAATATATTTTATTTTATTTTCAGTGATTATACTTTTTGTTTTGTCTATATGTATGTTTTTTATTTTTATGTTTTTACTTCATTTTTTGTTAATTTTTGATTTATATTACAATATTTATTTTTTGTAATTTTTAATTAAATTTCTTCACTAATATTTGCCTTTATTTCCCGTTTTAATTTCAGAGTCGATACCATTTTATATCTTTTGATTATAAATCTGTAATTTTGCCCTTTAAATCGTTTTTAACTATTTTCCTAAACAGAATTTAGCAAATATTTCTTTTATTATATTTTCTGATACATTTTCTCCTATAATTTCACCCAAATTTTCTAAAGCATTTTTTATATAAATTGATATTATATCAATTGGCATTTTTAATTCAATTGTTTCTTTTGCTTTTAGTATATTATTTTGAGCTTTCTTTATTAATTCTTTATGTCTTATATTAGTAATTATAGTTTCATCTTGTAAATTAATTTCTTCTAAATTAAATAGCTTTTCTATTTCTTCGTACAATTCTTCAATTCCGTTTCTTTTTATTGCAGAAATTTCAATTATTTTTTTGCCAGATTCTTTTATATTTATATCATCTCTTAATATATTGATTCCTAAATCTGTTTTGTTTAATAAAATAATAGCTGTTTTTTGTTTAATTAGCTCTAATATTTCTAAATCTTCTTCTGATAATTCTTTTGTACTATCAAAAATAGCAATTAATAAATCAGCTTCTTTAGCTAATTTTTTAGATTTTTCTATTCCTATTTTTTCTACTTTATCTTTGGCTTTACGTATTCCTGCTGTATCAACTATATTAAGAGGTATTCCTTTAATTGTAACTTTTTCTTCTATACTATCCCTTGTTGTACCCTCTATATCTGTTACTATTGCCCTATCCTCTTTTAATATTGTATTTAATAAAGATGACTTACCAGCGTTTGGTCTTCCTATAATAACAGTTTTTATTCCTTCTTTTAATATTTTTCCACTTTTAAAACTATCTTCTAGTTTTTTTAATTTTTTGAAACTATTATTTAATGTGTCTAAAGCCTTATTATTTGTTACTTCTTCTATATCATATTCTGGATAATCAATTGATGCCTCAATATCAACCATAATATCTATTAATTCCTTACGTATATCTTTTATTTCTTCTGATAAATATCCTTCTAACTGTTTTATATTTGCATTTAATTCGCTTTCTGATTTTGCATGAATTATATCTATTACAGACTCTGCTTGAGATAAATCAATTCTTCCATTTAAAAAAGCTCTTTTAGTAAATTCTCCTGGTTCTGCAAGAATTGCTCCATTTTTTAAACATTCTTCTAATATTTTTTTAATTACTATACTTCCTCCATGCGAATTAATTTCACACATATTTTCTGTTGTATAACTTTTTGGTTCTTTAAAATAAGAAACCAACACTTCATCTATAATTCTTCCATCTTCTGAAGATATAATTTGTCCATATTTTATTGTATATCCTTTTATTTTATCTATATTTTCCTTTTTTTTAGGAACAAATATTTTTTCTAAAATAGAAAAACAATCTTTTCCACTCATTCTAACAATTCCAATTCCTCCAATTCCTGGAGCAGTTGCTATTGCAACAATAGTATCCATCTTTTTCCTCCTTTTAAAAAAGTCAAAGTTTGAAATCTAGTAAATAAGAAATAATATTCTTTACTAAAATCCGAACTTTGACTTCCGATTTTTATTTTTTTAATTCAATTATAACTTTACGATTTGGTTCTTCACCTATACTGTATGTTTTAACTTTGTGATTTTCTTGAAGATGTGTATGTATTATTTTTCTTTCATAAGCACTCATTGGTTCTAATGTAATAGATTTTCCTGTTTTAATAACAGTCTTTGCTAATTTTTCTGCTAATCTTTCTAAAGTTATTTTTCTTTTTTTTCTGTATCCTTCTATATCTAATATTACATTTACTTTGCTTTCTATATTTTGATTAGCAATTCCAGATAATATAGATTGAAATGCATTTAACACTTCTCCACGATATCCTATTAAAAAGCTAATATTTTTTCCTTCTAACTTAACAGTTATGTGTGATTCTTCTTCACCTATATCAAAAATAATTTGATTTTCTTCTAAATATTGACTAAATTTTGTAAGGAATTTAGTAATATTTGATTTAGCTAAATCTATTTCTTCCCTAGACAATTTTCGTTTTTCAGTATTTCTTTTTATATGTTCTTTTTCTATTTTTTCATTATTCTTGAAATGTTTTTCTGTATCTTCAAAATTTTCTTTTAATGTCAATTCTACTTTTACAACTCTAGGATCCAAAATACTAAAAAAACTTTTTTTCTTTTCTGTTTCTAGTATTTTTATTTCAACCATATTTTTTGTAACATTTAATTTTTTTAAGCCTTTTTCTATTGCCTCTGTAGATGTCTTTCCTTCTGATATAATAGTTTTAGTCATCTTGCTCCCCCTTTTTAGACTCTATAAAATTTAATATTAGTCTTTCTATAATCATCATAACATTATTTATAAACCAATATAAAGCAAGTCCTAGTGGTGCTACTATTGCAATTGAAATAGACATTATTGGCATAAACCAAGACATTGTTTTGTTCATCTGTTGCATTGCCTCTAATTGATTTACTTCATCTTCAGAATCTTTTTTATCATATTCCTCTTCTTTTTTCTTGTTTTTATTTCTCATTGATGTAGTTAATCTAATAGAAATAAAAGAAGATGCTACATAAAGTGCTGGAATTATATAAACTCTAAAATCATTTAAACTTTGAGTTGGTATCTTGCTTAAATCTATTCCTAAAAAGTCCATATTTATATAAACTTTTTCATCTTGTGCTCCCTTTTGCTCTATAATTTGGATTTCTGGATAAGCATTTGTTTTTCCACCATTTTCTTGGGATATTTGTGTTTGATAATCATTTATAATTTGTGGGTCAACTTTTTTCATAAAAGTTAATGGACTTTTTACTAAATAAAATACTGCTAAAAATATAATGATTTGTATAATTGAACTTAAGCATCCACTAAATGGACTCATTTTTTCTCTTTTATATACTTCTATCATTTCTTGATTCATTTTTACTTGATCGTTTTTATATTTTGCCTGTATCTCTTGCATTTGTTCTTGAATCTTAGCAGATTTTTTCATTGTTTTTTGTTGTTTAATAGATATTGGTAATGTAATTAACTTTAAAGCAATACAAAATAAAATAATAGCAAGACCATAGTTATTTACTAAATTATATAAAAAGTTTAGTATATAACCAAATAAATTCGCTAAAAATGACATATTTTTTCTCCCTTGTTTTAATTATTTTAAAGGATCATATCCTCCTTTAGAAAAAGGATTACATTTTAATATTCTTTTAATTCCTAAAAATATACCTTTTAATATTCCATATTTTTCAATTGCCTGTTTTGTATATTCTGAACAAGTCGGATAATACTTACACGCAATTCCTAAATGGTTTAAAAATGGAGAAATATGTTTTTGATATTTATTAATTAAAAAAATAAAAAATTTTTTCACTATTCTCCCTTTTTCATTATTTTTGCTTTTTTAAAAATGTTATCCATATCTTTACTTATACAATTATAATCTGCTTCTTTTATATCTACTTTTTTATTCCAAAGAAAAACAATTGAATATCCTTTTTCAAGATTTTCTTCAATTTTTCTGTAATTTTCTCTAATAAGCCTTTTTAAATAATTTCTTTTAGTTGCCTTTCCTATTTTGGTTGATATTGCAACTCCTATTATATTTTTGTTTTTATTATTTTTTTTTATAAAAATTACTATTTGCTTTCCATAAAAACATTTTCCTGTGGATAAAACATTTTTAAATTCATAATTTTTTTTTAAAGTTTCTATTTTACTCATTTTCTTACCTTTAATCGCAAAAAAGGCCATTTTCTGGCCTCGCTTTACCGTAAATTAAGCTGTTAATTTTTTTCTTCCTTTAGCACGTCTTGCTTTTAATACATTTCTTCCTGATTTTGTTTCCATTCTTTTTCTAAATCCGTGTTCTTTTTTCTCTTGTCTGTTTTTTGGTTGGAATGTTCTTTTCATTTTGCACCTCCTAAATTTATCTAAACCATATTTGGGTTAATCCCTTTAATAAGCAGTGTTAATTATACCTCAAAAAATAGTTGTATGTCAAGTCTTTTCTTATATTTTTAAATTCAACAAACTTATCAACAATTTTTCCACAAGTTGTTGATAAGTTTGTTATTTTATTGTTTTTTCCACTATGTTATCCACATTATTCACATAGCAAAAAAACTTTTTTTGTAACATATATTGACTTCTTTATACATTTTCTGATATTATAAGAAAATAGTAGGGAATAAAGACTTTTTTGAATTCTCAAATTTAATAATATTAATAAAATATTTCTTAATCTTTACAATTGTATTTCATCAATTTTAGACAAAAAAAACAGTTGTGGATAATTTTATTTTTATTTTGTTTGGGAAACGATTATTTGGAAGGAGTAATAAAATGCAAACAGAGCTTATTGAACTTCTCACAAAAGCAAAGGAACTTTTAAAAAACGAAACAACAAGTATTTCTTATGATACTTGGCTAAAAGAATTGGAGATTCAAAGTGCAGATAATGAAAACATTGTACTTGTTACAGCAACAGATTTTAAGAAAAATACTATCGAATCTAGATATCATGATTTACTAGTTAATACTTTTAAATTTATAACTAATAGAGATTGCAATGTAGTTATTTTAAGTAAAGAAAGCAATGATAAAAATTCTTCTTTAGAAGATAGGGAAGAGCTCTTAGAAGATTTTCCTTCTAAAATAGTAGAACAACCAGAAGACCCTGGTTATTCCAACACTACTTTAAATCCTAAATATACATTTGATACATTTGTTGTTGGAAATAATAATCGTTTTGCTCATGCAGCAGCTCTTGCAGTTGCCGAAGCACCTGGAACTGCCTATAATCCACTTTTCTTATATGGTGGTGTTGGATTAGGAAAAACACACTTAATGCATGCCATAGGAAATGAAATTTTAAGAAGAAATCATTCTGCTAAAGTATTATATGTAACTTCTGAAAAGTTTACAAATCAATTAATAAACTCTATTAAAGATTTTAAAAATGAACAATTTAGAAATAAATACAGAAATGTGGATGTTTTATTAATTGATGATATACAATTTATTGCAGGTAAAGAAAGAGTACAGGAAGAATTTTTCCATACATTTAATAGTTTACATGAAAGTGGAAAACAAGTCATTATTTCTAGTGACCATCCACCAAAAGAAATAAATTTATTAGAAGATCGTTTAATATCTAGATTTGAATGGGGATTAATTGCGGATATCTCAAATCCAGATTATGAAACACGTCTTGCAATTTTAAGAAAAAAAGCTCAATCTGAAAATATTATAGTCGATGATGATATATTATCAAATATTGCAACAAAAGTAGAATCAAACATTAGAGAATTAGAAGGAGTTTTAAACAAATTAATTGCTCATTCTTCATTAGCTCATAGTCCTATTACAATGGAAATGACCGAAAGAGCTATTAATGATATAATTTCTAAAAAAGATAAAGTAATTTCTTCTGAATACATTCAAGAAGTTGTTGCAAAATATTTTAATATTAATAAAAAAGATTTAAAAGGAGCAAAAAGATCTAATGATATCACTTATCCAAGACAAATAGCAATGTATTTATGCCGTGAAGTTGCTGGACTTTCTTTTCCTAAAATAGGTGAGGATTTTGGAAAAAGAGATCATACAACAGTAATGCATGCATGCAATAAAATAGAAAATGAATTAAAAGAAAACACAAATACAAAGTTAATTGTGGATAGTGTGAAAAGTATCATCTTAAGTGGAAAATAATTGGAAACTATTTTCCCAAAAAGCTTTGCTTGATTTTTTAAAATTTATGTTTGTAAAAATAACCGTTTGATACAAAGACCTGTAATTCTTCTTACGGAAGAGCGGGATTAGATATACACAGGGTAACTGTTAATAATGTGTAAATAGATTGTTAATAACTAATATTATCACTTTGTAATATTTGCTTTGTGGATAAAAATAATAATTTTCCACTAGATTATCAACATGTTCAACATATACGGAAATAAATGTATGCACATAGTTTTCCACATTATCCACAAGACCTAATACTATTACTTCTAATAATATTATTTTATTATAAAAAGAAAGGATGTTAGATTAAAAATGAAAATCATTTGTGACAAGGATAAAATCCTTAAAGCTATTAATTCCGTAGTGAAAGGAGTAGCTTCTAAAACAACAATGCCTATATTAGAAGGTATATTAATTCAAACAAATGAAAATGAAATAAAATTAACAACATATGATTTAGAAATTGGTATTGAATATATAATGGAAAGTAATGTAATAGAACAAGGTTCTACAGTTGTAAATGCAATAATGTTTAGTGAAATTATTAGAAAATTACCAAATACAGATATTAGTATTACATTAAATGAAAAAAATTTATTAGAAATAGAATGTGAAGGTTCTTTATATAAATTAGCAACAATGAATCCTGATGAGTTTCCAGAATTACCTAAAATAGCAATTGAAAATTCTATAGAAATAGAACAAAATACTTTAAAAAATATGATTAGAAAAACTATTTTTGCAGTAAGTAGTGAAGAAAATAGACCTATATTTACAGGATGTTTATTTGAAGTAAAAGAAAATAAATTAAATGTAGTTGCTGTTGATGGTTTTCGTTTAGCATGGAAAAGTACATATTTATCAAACAAAGTAAATGATTTTAGTGCAGTTATTCCAGGAAGAACTTTAAATGAAGTAAATAAAATAATATTAGATTCTTTTGATAAAATAAAAATTGGAATTTCTAAAAATCAAGCTTTATTTGAAATGGATAATTGTAAAATAGTAACAAGAGTTTTAGATGGAGAATTTTTAAATTATTCAAATGTAATTCCATCATCTTGGGAAACAAGAATAAGAGTAAATAAAAATTCAATGCAAGATTGTTTTGAAAGAATTAGTTTAATTTCTTCTTCATCTATAGAAAAAGAAAAAAAATATCCTGTAAAGGTATGTGTAGAAATAGGAAAAGTTACAATTTCTTGTACAAATCAAACTGGAGATGCAAAAGAAGAAATGTATGTTACAACAGAAGGAAAAAATTTAGAAGCTGGATTTAATCCAAGATATTTCTTAGATAGCTTTAAAGCAATTGATGATGAAGAAGTATTTGTAGATTTTGGTAGTAACATTTCTCCATGTATAATAAGACCAGTAGAAGAAGGTGGAGACTATATTTATATGGTTCTTCCAATAAGAATGAAGGATTAGTTTCAAAAAAAGGAAGGATTTCCACATAAGTTATCCACAATTAAGACTCTTTATGTGGAAAGTATAATAAAAAAATGTATATTACGCATATTAAACTTTTAAATTTTAGAAATTATAAAAATTTAGAAATAGACTTAAACAAAAATATAAATATTTTTTATGGAGATAATGGACAAGGAAAAACAAATATAATAGAATCTGTTTTTCTATGCGGAATGGGAAAGTCTTTTAGAACAAATAAAGAACAAGAATTAATAAATTTAGAAGATAAATTTTCTGAAATAGAAATAAGTTTTCAAAAAAAAGATAGAGATGGAAATATAAAAATTATATTAGAAAATAAAAAATCAATTTTTTTTAATGGTGTAAAAATAAAAAAACTTAGTGATTTATTAGGAAAAATAAATGTTGTTCTTTTTTCACCAGATGATTTAGAAATTTTAAAAGAAGGACCTAATAAAAGAAGACGTTTTTTGGATATGATGATAAGTCAATTACGTCCTAACTATATATATTGTTTAAATTTATATTTAAAAACATTGGAACAAAGAAATAATTATTTAAAACAAATAAAATTAGAAAAAAAAGATGAAAATTTATTAGATATATGGGATGAAAAATTAGCTGAATATGCAGAAAAAATAGTAAAATATAGATTAGAATTTATGGAAAAAATAAAATCTAAAATTAATAAAATTCATCAAGAAATAACTGATGAAAAAGAAAATTTTGAAATTTCATATATAACAGAGGCTATAACTAAAGAAGAATGGTTAGAAAAATTAAATCAAAGTAGAAAATTAGATATAATAAAAGGATATACAACAAAAGGAATTCACAGAGATGACTTTTTAATTTTTATTAATGGAAAACAAGTAAATATATATGGATCTCAAGGGCAAAATAGAACAGTAATTCTTTCTTTAAAATTAACAGAACTAAAAATTATTGAAGAAGAAATAGGTGAAGAACCAATTTTATTATTAGATGATTTTATGTCAGAATTAGATGAAAAAAGAAGAAATAGACTTGTAAAAATAATGCAAAAAACGCAAGTACTAATTACTTGTACAGATCCAATGGAATTAAAAAATTTAAATAGTAAGTTTTTTAAAGTAGAAAATGCAAAGATAAATGAATAAGGAGATATGTTATGTTTTTACATATTGGAAAAGAACTAATTATAAATGAAAAATCAATACTTGGCATTTTTGATGTTAATTCTATAAAGGATAATAAAGAATTTCAAAATTTAATAAAAAATTTAGAAGAAAAAAATTCTATATTTTTTGTAGATGAAACAGAAAAAAAATCTTTTATTTTAGTTGAAGATATCGGAGTAAAAGGATATTTTTCAAGTATTTCTTCTGTATCTTTATCAAAGAGATTGTTATAAAATGTGCTTGACTTTATTTAATTTAAGAGATAATATGATAGGGAAGAACAATTAAAGAAATCTTTCGTAAAAACATTAGGAGGTTTTATCGTGGAAAAATATGAACATAAATATGGTGCTGAACAAATTCAAGTTTTAGAAGGATTAGAAGCCGTTCGTAAAAGACCTGGAATGTATATAGGTAGTGTTTCCGTAAGAGGTTTACACCATTTAGTATATGAAATTGTAGATAATAGTGTGGACGAAGCACTAGCTGGATATTGTACAGAAATAAATGTAACTATAGAACCAGGAAATATTATATGTGTAAAAGATAATGGAAGAGGAATTCCAGTAGAAATACATCCAAAAACTAAAATATCTACAGCAGAAACAGTATATACTGTTTTACATGCTGGAGGAAAATTTGGTGGAGACAGCGGATATAAGGTTTCTGGAGGATTACATGGTGTAGGCGCATCTGTAGTAAATGCGCTTTCAGAGTGGGTAGAAGTAACTATTCAAAGAGATGGCGGAATTTATCAAATGCGCTTTGAAAGAGGAAAAACTGTTGAAAAATTAAAAAAAATAGGTGATTCTGATAAAACAGGAACAATGGTACGTTTTTTAGCAGATAGTACTATTTTTGAAACAACAAATTATGAATATCAAACACTAGAAGAAAGATTAAGAGAAATGGCCTTCTTAACCAAAGGTCTTAAAATTACAATTGAAGATTTAAGGGAAGAAGAAGATGTAAAAAAAGGTGAATTTTATTTTGAAGGTGGTTTAAAATCTTTTGTAGAATTTCTTAACAAAAATAAAGAAAAACTATATCCAACTCCTATTTATATAGAGAAAAAAGATGGAGAAGTACCAACAGAAATTGCTATCCAATATACATCTGCATATAATGAAAATATTTATACCTTTGTAAACAATATAAATACAATAGAAGGTGGAACTCATTTAGAGGGATTTAAAAGAGCATTAACAAAAGTTTTTAATGATTATGCTAGAAGTCATAATATATTAAAAGAAAAAGATTCAAATTTACAAGGTGAAGATATAAGAGAAGGAATAACGGCAGTTATTTCGGTAAAAGTAAAAGAACCTCAATTTGAAGGACAGACAAAAACAAAATTAGGAAATAGTAATGTAACTGGAATTGTACAAAGCTTAGTTTCAGAAGCTTTATCTACATTTTTAGAAGAAAATCCAAGTATTGCTAAAACTATTTTAGAAAAATGTATAAGTGCTTCACGTGCTAGGGAAGCTGCTAGAAAAGCAAGAGAATTGGTTAGAAGAAAAAATGCTTTAGAAACTACTACTTTACCTGGAAAATTAGCAGATTGTAGTGAAAAAGATGCTCAAAAATGTGAAGTCTATATAGTAGAGGGAGACTCTGCTGGAGGAAGTGCAAAGCAAGGTAGAGATAGACGTTTTCAAGCAATACTACCTCTTTGGGGAAAAATGTTAAATGTAGAAAAATCAAGAGCAGATAAAATTTATAACAACGAAAAATTACAACCAGTTATTTTAGCTGTAGGAGCTGGAATTGGTGCAGATTTTGATATTAGTAAAATAAGATATGGCAAGGTAATAATAATGGCTGATGCCGATGTAGATGGTGCACATATTAGAACTTTATTATTAACATTCTTTTTCCGTTATATGAGACCATTAATTGAAAATGGAAATGTTTATTTAGCGCAACCACCACTATATAAAATATCAAAAAAGGGAATAAAAGATATTTACTGTTATAGTGATGAAGAATTAGATGAAGCACTAAAAGAAGTTGGAAGAGAAAATACTGGTATACAAAGATATAAAGGTCTTGGAGAAATGAATCCAGAACAATTATGGGAAACTACAATGAACCCAGAATCTAGAATTTTAATAAAAGTAACAATGGAAGATGCAATAAAAGCAGATGAAATTTTTACTGTTTTAATGGGTGATGATATAGAACCAAGACGTCAATTTATAGAAGCAAATGCAAAATATGTAAAAAATCTTGATATTTAATAATAATAGCGTGAATAAGTAATTTTATTCACGCTATTATCTTATAAAACTAATATTAATCTAACTCAAACTAATATGCCTAATAGTTTAACCTAATAAATATTACTATTTAAATAAGCTATATACCAAACATATTAATCATTCGCTCGACTAGTAATACACCACCAATAACTGTATTCATCCTAAAAGGACTAATAACAACCATTTTCTAGTATTAAAAAAATAGAGGAAGAACTTTTAAAAAATACCAGAATCAGATATAAAACTAATCTTAACTAAAATATATTACCCATATTATAACCATATAAAAAGAAGATTAAGGGTAACCCATAAAAGAAACAGGAGATATAGCATTTCAACGAATAATATACTCATAACTCCGACCTATTAAAATCTATAAAAATAAATAAACTTTAATAAATCTTTGCTCGAATTAAATTAAACCATATTGATCTAAGATAATTCTTCGTTCAACTAATATTAATCTTATGATAATAGTATGAATCATTTTTTTTAAAATATACTATTTTTTTTTGGAAATTTTTTCTAAAATTAGTTTCATATTATAAATTTAGTTTAATAAAATAAAAAAAGGAGGTTGATTTTTTGGAAAAAAGAATAATAAAAACAAATAAAAATTATACGTCAAGTATTTTAAAAAATGATATTTCTTTTTTAAAATATGAGTATCCAGAATTAATAGTAGGTAGCATAGGAAAAAGTTTGTTAGGAGAAGATATACCTTTTTTTAAATTGGGAAAAGGACCATACAAAGTAATGATTAATGCATCACATCATGCAAATGAATGGATAACATCATTAGTATTAATGATGTTTGTGGAAAAATATTTGTATTTATATAAAAATGAGAAAAAGTATAAAACATATGATATTGTAGATATTTGGAAAAAAACAAGTTTATACATTGTACCAATGGTAAATCCAGATGGAGTAAATTTGGTTTTAAAAGAAAATAAAGTATTAAACGAAATTGAATATTGCAAATTATGGGAAAATAAAGAAGAAGAATTTTTTAAAAGATGGAAAGCAAATATAAGAGGTGTGGATTTAAACTTAAACTACCCAGAAGGTTGGGATATAGCAAAAAAAAATAAAGAAAAGAAAGGAATTATAAAACCTTCACCAAGAGATTATGTAGGACCAAATCCATTATCCGAAAAAGAAACTATAGCAATGTATGAATTTACTAAAATGCATTCCTTTGATTTAACAATTTCTTTACATTCTCAAGGTAAAGAAATTTACGGAAATGCAAAAGAAAATGCTAAAGCAAAAAAATTGGCTCATTTATTTGAATTAGTAAGTGGATATAAGTATACTCAGCCAGAATATTTGTCATCTTTTGCAGGATATAAAGATTGGTATGTAAAAAATTATAAAAAGCCAGGTTTTACAATAGAATTAGGTAAAGGAGAGGAAGGAAAAACTCTTCCAATAGAACAAATAGAAGAAATATATAATGATGTTGAAGAAATATTTTTTATTGCAATTGACGAAATATAACAAAATTTTTAAAATGCTTTATTTATGCTATATGTCGAATATTGTCATACGATTATATTTAAAAACTCTTGACAAAAATTTCCAAAATGTGTAAAATGAAAATATAAATTAAAGGGAAAGGAGAAAAAGTGAAAAAGGAAAACCAATATTCTGTGCAAGAATGGTTGCCTTTTGAAAAAATTCTAAACAATGGAGTTATAAAAATAAATAGTACAACCTATGTAAAAATACTAAAAATATATCCAATTAATTACCAATTAAAATCAAATTTAGAAAAAGAGGCAATTTTAAATTCTTATCGTATTTTTTTAAAAACATGTAATTTTAATCTTCAGCTTATTATTCAAAACATAAGACCAAATATTTTTCAATTTATTTCTAAAATTTATTCCAAAGAAACAAATCCAATTATTTTAAATTATATTAAAGATTATCAAAATTATATTCAAAATTTTTATCAAAAGCATAAATTATGTCATAAAAATTTTTATCTTATTATTCAAAATTCAAACCTTAAAAATTATATTTCAGAAAATAAAATAATCCAAGAATTAACAGAAAATTATTATAAAACAAAAGAATTATTATCAAGATGTGGAAATTTTGTTAAAGTAATAGAAGACAAAAAAGAAGTTATAGATATTTTAATATCTTTTTTAAAACCAATAGATTACAAAATAGAAGAAGGTGAAGAAGATATTTAAAAAAAGAAAAAAGGAAAAAAATATTGTAGAAAATTTTCAAGAGGGGATTTATGAAGATAAGGATAAAATAAGTCCATCTTATATAGATACTACAAATCCAAAATATTTGAAAATAGATGATATATATTATTTTTCATTTATTGTTACTAACTACTATCATGAATATGATAATTTAATTTTAGAAGAAATTATAGAAATTAATAGTAATATTATTTTTTCAATGTACTATGAAAAGCAAGATAAATATAAATCAATTAGAGATTTAACATATTATATTGGAAATAATAGTGTTGATTTAAAAGATAAATCAAACAATGTACAGGACAAAGAAATAGTTGCGCTAACATACAATGATGCACAGTATATTAGAAAAGAATTACAGTTAAATAACGAAGAGCTATATTTTTTATCTTTTTACATAACAATTTATACAGATAATAAAAAAGAATTAGAATATCAAATAAATAAAATAGAAGGAATTTTACAAGCTAAAGGAATACAAGTAAAAAGAGCATATTTTAGGCAAGAATCAGTTTTTTTAGCAACATTACCACTATTTCAAAATAAAATGGAAATTAAAAATGTATCTAAAAGAAATATATTAACAAGTGGACTTACTGCTACATATCCATTTATTTCATCATCTGTTCTAGATAAAAATGGAATATTTATAGGTACAAATTTGTATAATAACTCTTTAATATTTATTGATAAATATGATGTAAATAAATATAAAAATGCAAATATGTGTATTTTTGGAACAAGTGGTGCCGGAAAATCTTTTTATATAAAATTATGTATTTTAAGATATCGTTTGATGGGAATAGAACAATATGTGATAGATCCAGAAAATGAATATAGTACTTTATGTAATAATTTAAATGGAGTAGTTATAAAAATACGGTCCAGGTTCTAGTACATATATTAATATATTAGAAATAAGAGAAGGGTCAAATGAAGAAGGACAAGGTTATTTAGCAACTAAAATTCAAAAATTAATAGGTTTTTTTGAATTGGTTTTTGGAAAACTAAAAGAAGAGGAAAAAGCAATTTTAGAAGAAAAAATAATTGAATGTTATAAGGAAAAAGGAATTACATTAGAAGATAAAACTTTATTTGAAAAAGTTAATATATATGGAGAAGAAAAAATTATTTTTAAAGAAGCAAATAAAATGCCAATTTTAGGAGATTTGTACTATTTATTAAAAAAAGATTCAAAGACTAAAAAATTTTCAACTAAATTATTTCCACTTGTAAAAGGTTCTCTTAGTTTTTTTAACCATCATACTAATATTTCTTTAGATAATCCTTTAATTGTAGCTGATATTTCATCTTTAGGAGAAAAATATCTTACATATGGAATGTATTTATTTTCAAATGTTTTTTGGGATAAAATTAAATGTGATAAAAAAAATAAAAAATCAATTTACTTAGATGAAATATGGAAAATGATAGGTGTTGTAGCATCAGAAGAGGTTGCTAGTTTTATATTAACTATATTTAAAACTATAAGAAAATATAACGGAAGCGCAGTTTCCATTACTCAAGATTTATTAGACTTGTTTAGCTTTCAAGATGGAGCATATGGAAGAAGTATTTTAAATAATACAAGTATTAAAACTTTTTTTTCACTAGAAGAAGATAATATAAATATATTAAATAAACAAATAGGAATTTCACAAAATGAACAAATAGAGATACGAAAATTAAAAAAAGGAGAATGTTTAATGTTTGTGGGAAATGACCACATTTTAGCTAAAATTGAATGCAGTAATAAAGAAAAGGAATTGATTGAAGGAGATGATAATAATGAAAAAAATAATAACAGCAATAGATGAAGAACTTAGAAAAAAATTAGAAAATTCATTGCAAGAAAATGTAATAATAAATAATATTTTATATCCAGAAGGAATTTTGGAATTTCTAGAAAAAGATACAAAAATAGATATTGTTATTTTAGAAGATAAAATTATAGAAATTAAAAATATAATTCCAATAATTAAAGAAATAAAAAATAAAAGTAAAAATATTAAAATAATAATTTTAGTAGAAAAAAAATATGAAGAGTTGCAAAAATATGCAAAAGAAAATTTTATTTCATATTATTATTTAAAAGATAAATCATATTTATATAATTTAAAAAAAGAACTAGAAGATATAGAAGAAAATTCGCAAATAGAATTAAAAAAAGAAATACAAGCTCTAAAAGAATTATTACTAA
The DNA here is from genome assembly GCA_963558405.1 of uncultured Clostridia bacterium. Taxonomy (GTDB): domain Bacteria; phylum Bacillota; class Clostridia; order TANB77; family CAG-508; genus CAKNOI01. The sequence goes on along the minus strand of CAUWGC010000003.1, from coordinate 10,474 downwards.
AAAAAGAATCAAAGAAAACTGTAAGTTTTATTAAAGATATAAAAAGAAAGTTATTAAATAAAAAACAGAAAAATAAAGAAACAAATAAACATATATTAGGAGTTATAGGACCTTCTGGAGTTGGAAAAAGTGTTGTTACAGTTAATTTAGCAAACAGTTTTAAAAAAGAATATTCAAAAATTTTAGTTTTAGATTTTGACTTTTTAAATAATTCTTTACATACAATTTATGGTGTAAAAAAATATCCTAAAAAAATAGAACAAAAATTGAAAAATAATATTATTCCAATTTCATGTTCTAATGATTTTATAAAAAAGATAAAAAGTTTTGCAATTCATATTAATAAAAAAATAGATTTGATTAGCGGGATAGATATTATATTTGAAAAAGATAAAAGTAAAATGAATTCAAAAATACAAGAAATCTTAATAAATTTACAAAAGGAATATGAAATGATAATAATAGATACTTCATGTGAATGTTTTTTTGATATAAATAAAGCGATAATGGAATGTAGTGATAATAATATTTTTGTAACAGACACTAATATTATAGAAATAAAAAAATCAAAAAGGTTATTAGACATATACTTAGAAAAATGGAAAATAGATAAGAATAAAATTTATATTTTATTTAATAAAGTAAATACTTTTTCGATAGAAGAAGGAATTTTGAGAAATATTTTTTCGGATTTTTTTATACTAGGAAAAATAAAATATAACAAAAAATATAATTTATTTATTAATTCCAATCTTAGTAACAAATTAATAAAAAATAAAATAAAAGAACCATATATAAAAATAAGCAAAAAAATTTTAAAAATAGATACACAAGATAAAGAAAATATATTAAAAATCCTAAAGAAAAAAATAAAAGAAGCGTAAAAAAATATAGATAAGTATTTAAGGAACAAACTACATAGAAAGTATATAATTTTCTCTAAAAAATTTCATTCTATTGCATAGAAAATAATAAAAAAACTCCTTAAAAATATTCAAATCTACAAATAATTTATTTTATATATATTTTTTTCGTTCTATGTAGTTTGTTCCTTAAATACTTATCTAAGAAAGGAAAACAAATGGATAAAATAGAATTAAATAAAGAAATAAATTTAGAAAACACAAAAGATAATGAACAAAAAGCTTTTTTAGACACAACAATAGGAAAAATTGTAGATGCAGGGTTAGATTTTGCAATATCTAATTTTGTACCAGATTTATTAGAGAAACCTGTAACTAATATAAAAGATAAAATATTATCTATGGATGCCAATAAAGAAAAAGATGAAATTAGTAAAGAAGCATTAAAAAGAACAAAAGAAATAAACAAAAGTGATAACGGAGAAATAGATATTATTAATAAAATAATACAATTAAGAGACTTTTTTAAAGAAGAAAAGACTATAAATTCTTTTTCAAAAATTATAGATGAAGTAATAAAACAATTAGTGCAAAATGATAAAATAAGTAATAGTGCTTCTAAGATTGTAAAAGAGGGAAAAAATGCTATTATAGAAAAAATAAAGGATAATATAAATCATGAATTTGATAAACAAATGGTATATGTAGAAGAACTAAAAAATCAAATAAATAAATGGAAAGACTATTATAAAGAAAAAGATATTAGTAATATGAAAAAAATATCTAAAAAGGTGGATACAATTCTAAAAGAAGTTATGCCAATAGAAAATATATTAAAAGAAGCATATCAAATACAAAACATACAAAAATTATTAGAAAATAATAACAACAATTTTGATTTATCAGATACAAAAATAGAACTAGCCAAAATGTTAGTATAAGCTTAAGAAAATAACGTTTTTTCCTTGCATAATTTAAAACGGTTTAGTATAATACATAGAGAGAAAATATTACGAAAAAGAGGTAAAAAATATGGAAATGCAAGAAGGAAAAATTATTGAAAAAGACATTGAAAACGAGATGAAAAATTCGTATATTGATTATGCAATGAGTGTTATTGTTTCTCGTGCTTTACCAGATGTTAGGGATGGTTTAAAACCAGTACACAGAAGAATACTATATACAATGTACGAAGATGGATTAACACCAGATAAACCATATAGAAAATCAGCTACTACAGTAGGAGACGTTTTAGGTAGATATCATCCACATGGAGATAGTTCTGTTTATGATGCAATGGTTAGAATGGCTCAAGATTTCTCATTAAGATATCCTTTAATAGATGGACATGGAAATTTTGGATCTATTGATGGTGATGGTGCTGCTGCTTACCGTTATACAGAAGCTAGAATGTCTAAGCTTTCAGTATCAATGCTAGAAGATATAGAAAAAAATACAGTTCAATTTATGCCAAACTTTGATGACAGATTGCAAGAACCAACTGTTTTACCAGCTAAAATACCAGCACTATTAGTAAATGGTTCTTCAGGTATTGCCGTAGGTATGGCAACTAATATTCCACCTCATAATTTAACAGAAGTAATTAATGGAATAATAAAAATAATAGATGAAGACCAAGTAACAGATGAAGAATTAATGGGAATTATAAAAGGACCAGATTTCCCAACAGAAGGAGTAATCCTTGGAAGAGAAGGAATTAAAGAGGCATATACAACTGGTAGAGGAAAAATAACTGTAAGAGCAGAAGCAGAAATTGAAGAAATGTCTGGAAACAAACAAAGAATTATTGTAAGATCTTTACCATATCAAGTTAATAAAGCAAAACTAATAGAGACAATTGCTGACTATGTTAAAGAGAAAAAAATAGAAGGTATTTCCGAATTAAGAGATGAATCAGATAGAGAGCACAAAGTACGTATTGTAATTGAATTAAAAAGAGATGCAAATGCACAAGTTGTATTAAATAGACTTTATAAATATACTCAAATGCAAACAACTTTTGGAGCTATATTACTTGCTTTAGTAAATGGAGAACCTAAAATTTTAACTTTACGTCAATGTTTAGATTATTATATAGATCATAGAAAAGATGTAATATTAAGAAGAACAAAGTTTGAATTAGATAAAGCAGAAGCTAGAGCACATATTTTAGAAGGTTTAAAAATAGCTTTAGACAATATTGATGAAGTTATTGCAATTATTCGTTCTTCATATGATGATCCTAAAGAAAGATTAATGGAACGTTTTGGACTTAGTGATATTCAAGCACAAGCAATTTTGGACATGAGATTAAAAACATTATCTGGTTTGCAAAGAGAAAAAATAGAAGAAGAATATAACGAATTAATGAAATTAATAGCTCATTTAAAAGAAATATTATCTAGTGAAAGATTAGTATTTGAAATAATTAAAGAAGAATTAACAGAAATAAAAAATAAATATGGTGATGAAAGAAAAACAAAAATAATGGCAGCAGATGGTGAATTTGATGAAGAAGACCTTATAAAAGAAGAACAATGTGTAGTTGCATTAACTCACTTTGGATATATAAAAAGAATGCCTATAGATACATATAAGAGCCAAAGAAGAGGCGGAAAAGGAATTACAGGTATTTCTACAAGAGAAGATGATTTTGTAAAACAAATATTTACAGCTTCTACACATGATACAATACTATTCTTTACTAATAAGGGAAAACTATATAGACTAAAAGGATATGAAATACCAGAAGCAGGAAGAACTGCTAAAGGAACAGCTATTGTAAATTTATTAAGTCTAGATAATGGAGAAAAAGTATCTGCAGTTATTCCAATAGGAGCTTTTGCTGATGGAAAATATTTATTAATGTCAACTAAAAATGGTCTTATTAAGAAAACATCATTACAAGAATATGATACTAGTAGAAAATCAGGTTTACAAGCAATTACTTTAAAAGAAGATGATGAACTTATAGGAGTAAGACTAACAGATGGACAAGACAATGTGGTATTAGTTACTCAAAAAGGAATGAGTATTACATTTAGCGAAAAAGATGTTAGACCAATAGGAAGAGTAGCACAAGGAGTTATAGGAATAAGACTAGATAAAGATGATGCTGTTATAGGAATGGAATCTATTATTTCTGGAAGTAATGCAACATTACTTGCTATAACTGAAAACGGATTTGGAAAGAGAACAGATTTAGAAGAATATAGAGTACAAATAAGAGGTGGAAAAGGAGTTACAACATATAAAGTAACACCAAAAACAGGTAATATAGTAGGTATTAGAATTGCAAATGAAGATGATGATGTAATGCTTATTACAGATACAGGAACTATAATTAGATTAAATGTAAAAGATATTAGTGTATTAGGAAGAGTAACACAAGGTGTTACATTAATGAGAACAAATGATGGAGGAAAAGTAGTAAGTATAGAAATAATTGGACCAGAAAATATAGAAGAGTAAAAAAGAAAAGTGGTTTATGACCACTTTTCTTTTTTAAAGATTATTTTTTCTTAAAACGTATATCTTCTCCAAAGAATCTACAAATGTTATATTTTTCAACTAATCTAGAAATAATTCTTTCATCATAGGTTTTAAAAAGTGTTGTTAAATTTAAGTTAGTAGATATAATTGTTTTAGTTATTTTATTTTCTTGGTTTAGTAACCTGGTATTTATAATTTCATATAGGTCAGCAAATTTTAAGTCATTTCTATATTCTGTTCCTAGGTCATCAATAATTAAAAGGTTTGCATCTAAAATACTATTCATAATATTGTTTTTTGTTTTACCAAATTTATCATCCAAAATTGAGTCAAACATAACAGGAGCAGTTTGATAAAGAACAGTCTTATTTTTAGAGATTATTTCTTTTGCAATACAGTTTGATAGGAATGTTTTTCCAAGACCTGTATTACCAATAAATAATAAATTTTTTTCATTAGGATTGTCAAAGTTTTTGATAAATTTTTCACAAATATCTTTAATAATTTTAATATTTTCTCTAGGCGAAATAGGTGCAGAATATTTATCAGGATTTGATTCATCAGAATAATAGTTAAAATTAAAATTATCAAAATTTTCTTTTTGTATATTAGTAATATTAGACTTATTATATTGTGTATTTAATAATTTTTGCACTAAACATGAACACATAACTGTTCCGTTACTTTCTACCGTATAACCTGTATCTTTACAAATAGGACAGTCGAAATGAATCTTAAAATCTTCTTCAGATAAATTTAAGGAAGTTAGAAGTTCTTTTTTTTCCTGTTTTAAAAGTTCTATTTTTTGTGATAGAGTCTGGACTTTTTCTGCATGGGTATTTTTGTCAGATGTAGCTATTGATTTTATTGTAGAAATAGCAAGAGTATTTAAAGTAGATTCTATTTCTTGAAGTCTAGGACATTTAGTGTATATATTTTGTTTTTTTCTTTGTAAATCTAACTCTTTTTTAAATCGTTTTTCTTCATATTCTTTTAAAATCGATTTTAATTCTGTTTTTTCCATTATTTCTCCTTTTAAGATTGGTTAGAAAGATTAGCATAAAGATTTTCTAAGTTATCATATTTTCTTTGTTCATAATTTTGATATCCTGTTTTCTTTTCTAACTCTTTAATATTTTTATTTTTTTGTTTCATTTCAGAAATGAAATTTTGAATTTCTGTAGGGGTTGTGTATCCTCTATCATGCCAATCTGATATAAGTTTATCTAAATAATCAAAATTAGGGTTTGCTTTAGAAGTAGTTCTTTTTAGAGCAATTTCAATAATTTCTAAATTATAACCATAATCAACAGTCCACTTTTCTATGTAAGCTTCTTCATATTGAGTTAAAGCTCTAGTATATCCTAATTTTTTTGATATTGATTTTTTAATAATATTTAATTTTTCTTGTTTTTCGTAATACAAATCTAAGTCATTAAAATTTTTAATATTGTTTTTTGCCCAAGCATCTGCAACTGTTTGAATATAGTTTCTATGTAGTGCAGAACGATTAAAACAATATTGAAATAAGGCAATCATTACTTGTTCATCAAAACCATATTTTTTAAACCATAAATCTATATCACTATACCAAGAAGGGGACATTACACCTTGGAAAAATTGATTATTAATATTTTCTATTGCTTTAGCACGATATTTATTTTTAGTAGTTTTTTCAATTTCTTCTGGAGAAGCAGTAATTCTAGGTGAATATAGTTTATGAAGTTCTAATTCTTGTATATTATTAACTATATATCCCATGTTTTTTTTGGTAAATACACCTAAATCTTCCCAATATTTAATAGAATCTTGAACGGTTTTTAATGGAATGCATAATGATTTTGAAATATCGTTTAATTTAATTTCTTTGTTATATTTTGAAAGGAAAAGTAAATAAAGATATACTTTAACTGCATCACCACTTGCAGCTGATAAATATTCAGTAAAGAATACGTCTGGTAGTTCTGTATTTGAAAATAGTAAAGTAGGATCATTTTTTTCTAATTTCATCTTATTTATTCTCCTTATCTCATTTAAATATTGTAACGATTATATCATTTTATTATTGTATTTACAATCAAGAAAAAGGAGAAAAATATCATAATATGTAAATAATAAGTAAAAATATGCAACTTTTTGTAGAATTTCAAATATTTATAATATTATTTATATAAATAGATATTTCTTTTTCTATAAAAAGAAATAATGTAAGATATGACGCAAACAATATTTTCATCTGCAAAACCAAATATACTAAGTAAAATAATAGGAAAAGAAAAAAGAATAATTAAAAATAGGTTAATTTTAAAAGAAAAGGGTAAAAAATCTAAAATACAAAATAAAAAAATAATCCAGATAACATTTAAGATAGCAGTGGTGTAATCCATAAAACCAAATAATTTAAAACGAGTTGTATAATTTTTAGGAAAAATAAATTTCATAAAATCTCCTTATAAATATTATTTTTTTAAAAAAGCACCAAAGTTATTCACAGATTGGGAAATAGTTGTGGATAAACCACCTAATAATTCTTTTATTATTGAATTTGCACGAATTAAAACATATAAAGATCCAATATATATAAATTTAGATATAATATTATTATTTTCATAAGAAGTTGAAAGAACTATAAGAAGAGCCATAGCAACTAAAATTTGTATACAAAGTAATGAGAGGATAGAACGAAACCAAGTCTTAAAGAACCAAGAAGTAGAATTGTTTAGTAGTGTTGCAATAGCAAAAGGAGAAAATAATAGTAAAATTTTTAATAAAATATAACGAAAAGAATAAGAAAAAACTAAATTTAATAAACTAATGGATATAAAGCTTTTTATAATCCCATCAAAAGAAAATATATTAAAACTTGAATTTTCAATATAAATTGTAGAGTTTAATTCTTTAACTAATTGCGAAAAACATATATTTTTATGAAATAGTAATTCTCCTAATTCCCTTATTGATGAAGAAAATAATGAAGTAAAAGTTAATAATTGTTCACATATAAAAAATGATGAATTTATACAAATACTGACCATTAAGAGCTTAAAAATAAATTGATGTGGATTTTCAATAGGCAAATAAGTAAAGTGTGATAACAAAAGACGAAATAGATAGTATAGGACAAATCCAAATAAGAATGCATTTACAATGTATAAAATACCATTACTTACAGATGTTCCAAAAATAGATTCAAAAGTTTTATCTTTAAGGAAATCAGAATCAAGAAAAATAATATCATCTAATATGTTATAAACGTTATTATCTATAGAAGAAAATAAACTTTCTAAAAGACTATTAATTGTTTTTAAAATAATTTCTGTAATATTTATATTTGAATTCAAAAACATCACATCCTATTTTACTAAAGCTTTAATAGCTGCTAAAATAAGATCAGTTGCAAGAACAAAAGCGTAACAAAATAAAGAGCTTTTAACTAATTTTTTGCCTGTTCTAATACGTTCTTCATCTCCAAAACTAAATTTTTGAATAAAAAGACCAGTAACAACAGCTACGGCTGCAGCAGGAGTAGAAATTGTAAGTAACCACTTTTCTATACTTTCAAAAGCTTTTTCAGCAGTTTTAACAATTTTAGGAGTTACAGCATAACTGTAATTACAAAATAAATTTAAAAGTATAAAAAATAATATACAAATAAATAGTAATGTTTTCTTAGATTTAAAAATTTTCATACTTATCCTCCTTTTTAAAATATGGAATTAATTTTATTTTTTGAGGTGGAATAATTTTATTTCCATCAGATAAAAATGCAAGACAAGAAAAAGTTTCTAATTCTTGTGTTAAAAATTTAAAATCATAACAAAAGTCAAGTTGTGTATATTTAGTAATACCTTCCGAAATATTAGACTTTTTAGAGTCTAAAGATAAAGTTAAGTAATTTAAACTTGTTTCTTGAGCATTTTCAGAAATATTTTTAGAAATCATTATTTTTTCTTCTTTACCAATTTGCTTTTGACAAGATTCAATTGTATATAAATCATCATTACGAAACCATAATTTATTTGTAAAACTTTGCAAAATTACTTCAACAGAGGATTTATCATGTAAAGTATTAAGAAGAGAAGTATAACTTTGAGTAGCTACAATATTTATACACTTAGCTTCTCTACTTTGAGAAAAAAATAATCCATCTGTATTTGTAACATATTCATGATATTCGTCACAAATAAAAGCACAATAACGAGAAGGTACTGCAACTTTCTTTAATCGAAGTAGTACTTCAGTTTGAAAATCTAATTTTAAATAAGTAGCTATAATTTTAGACAAGTTTCTATATTCTGCTATATTCATTTGTAAAGTAACAATTTTTCCATTTTCTAAAATATCTTTAAATCCGTTAAATGAAATATCTTCTTTTTTAGGGCAAAAAGTAGATGAAATATCATAATCTGAAACAAAAACACTAGTAATACGGGTAACTTCTGATTTTAAAATAGAAAGTGTTCTAGTATCTAATGAAAAAAATTCTTTTTCAAAAAATTGAATAGAAGATAATAAATCAAATTCTTGAGATGGGGAAAGTATATTAGATAAAAACATATTTTTTAATATAGAAACTTTTTCATTGTAAAATTGTTTAGAAGTAATCAATTTGTGTAATTCTTCAAAAGTAACGTAATTGTCATTATATAATCTACAAAATTTAATTGCTTCTGTTAATATTTCTTCTACTTTATCTAACCAATAATCCTCTGTACTATTAGGAGAAAAAAGGGTTAGAATTGTACGTAGACGATTAGCAAGAACAGATGGCTTAAGCTTGGGTTTATCCAAAGGATTATATTTAATTTTTTTTCCTAAACAAATAATACATAAGTCTGATTGTCTATTATATTTTTTACAATATTCTTTAACTTTAGAGGCATAATTTCCCTTTACATCTAAAATAAGCATTCCTAATTTTAAAGATGAATCTAAAGCTTGATAACTAATAAGTTGTTCTGTAAAAGGATACATACTACTGCTTGTTTTTCCTGTACCTATTGTTCCTGTTATAAGAATATTCTGAAATAAAGAGTTTTCCGTTATATAAACGGGGAAATTATCTAAATTTTTTCCTAAATATAATTTAAGTCCAGAATCATTACAGATGTTAGCACTTTTTGTTATTTTATTAGGTTGTTTTATAAAAATTAGACAAATTAAATTAGAAATTATTATAGATGAAATGATGTAAGAGAATATAAAAAGAAATTTTAAAAACTTCCAAGTATCAGGATATTCTGAAACAATATTAAATGGATGTATAGCAAAAGGAATAATAATATTATTAGAATAAAATATAGGATAAAATATAAAATAGCCAATAATACAAAGAAATAGGGAAAAAATAAATAAGAATAAAATATGTTTTTGCAAAAAGACCTCCTAATTTAGAATTTTTTGAATTTTAATTTGGAACCTTGTTTTGTTTGAAAAATAAAAATAGAAAATAAAGTATAAATTGAATAAAGAATGATAAAAATATTAAAAATAAGTACTATAAAAAATAAAATTATTAAGGAAGAAATAAAATTCACCTCACTTCCATTATTTACCATATTACTACAAAATAAAAATTTTGTCTATACTTTTTATAAAAAATATGCTAAAATATGGATAGTGTTTAAATAAATTTTGATTTTAACAGGGAGGTTATAATAATGATAGAAAAAACAATGAAAATAGGAGAACTTTTAGAAAAATATCCAGAAAAAGCAGAAATATTATTAAATGCTGGTATGCACTGTTTAGGATGTCCAGCTTCTAGAGAAGAAACATTAGAAGAAGCATGTGATGTTCATGGAATAGATGTTGAAGAACTTATAAAAGAATTAAATGCATAAAAAAGTTTCAATTTATGTTTTGGCACTTAAAAACTATAAATAAATTAGAATAAAATCAAAAAATAGTTAGAATTATAAGAATAGTGAAATCTGAAAAATTTATTTTAAATATAATTTTTCAGATTTTTCATAAAATTATCACATTTTTTTCAAAAACTAGTTGACAATCTAAAAAAAATATAGTAAAATAATTAAGCAGTTACGGTTATGGTAACATTCACGGGCCATTAGCTCAGGTGGTAGAGCACTTGACTTTTAATCAAGTTGTCCGCAGTT
>CAUWGC010000002.1:0-112788 GCA_963558405.1 uncultured Clostridia bacterium | reverse complement strand
GCATTCATAATGCTTACAACGATTTTTATATTTCAAAAGTGTCAAATTCCCGAGAAAATAAAAAAATTGTTAAAAAAACTTGCAAATTATAAAAATATATGCTATATTATATAGGTACTGTGAATAATAAATATCGAGGTGTAGCGCAGTTGGTAGCGCGCGTGGTTTGGGACCATGAGGTCGCAGGTTCGATCCCTGTCACCTCGACCAATTTAAAGGATTTTTTAAAGAATTTCAGAAAATTCTAAAAAATCTAAAAGTGTGAAAAGACACATGTCTGTAGGATTACAGCATGTGTCTTTAATTTTATCAAATTCTATAAAATTCTTGAAAATACCCAAAAAATTTCAAAAATAAATTTCAAGAATTATTTTTTATCTTAAAAAAATTTCAAGAAAATTTCAAAAATAGCAATCCCTTATCCTGTCTGGGAAAGGAGAAACTACTTTGCTAACTTTTGTACCCCATAAAATGAGTGAAGACTATAAAAAAGTTGAGTTTTATCGTGTAAATAAAGAACTCTGTGATAATGAATTATATAAAGATTTAAGCCCTACTGCTATTTTATTATATACACTTTTATGTGATAGGTTATCAATGTCTTATAGTAATATTAAAAATAATATTTCAAAAAAATTTAATTATTATGATGATGAAAAAAATGTATTTGTAATTTTTACGAGAATCGATTTAGAGAAAAAATTACATGTTGGAAAATATGCTGTTAGTTCAGCATTTAAAGAACTAAATAACGCTAATTTAATTAAAGAAAAAAGAGAAGGTAAAAATAGACCAAATAAAATTTATGTAGGGAAAACTATTTCAGAAATAAATGAAGATTTTATAAATGTGAAGTCTGAAAATCAGATTTCAAGAAGTTTAGTTTCTAGTTCTCACGAGGTTAGAAAATCAGATGGAAATAAGAATAATATATTTAAACCAAATAGTAAAAGTAATTCAAATTATCAGGGCAGAGATTATTCAGATATGGATTGGTCAAAATTGTATGCTAATCTTATTGAAAATTAGGAGGTTAAAGATGAAAGAGATTACTTATCGTAAAGTAAATGATTATAATATTCCAAATTTAATTTTGCCAAAAGATGCATTTACAAATTACAACATTGGAAAATATGGATATTTAAGATTAAATTATTTGAAAAATTATAAAAGAGGATTTTATACGGAATTAATGCTAGATTTAACATTACCTATTCATTTAGCAAGTATAGATAAAGAAGCAAATAAACGAGAAAAGACTATAATAAGTGAACTTGCTAAAAAAGAAAATGTAAATGAAGAATTAAAACAACATAACCAAATGGAATGGGTTAGATTAATGAATAATATTAAAAATGTAGCAGAAGAAATAGTGCTTAATGAATTAATTTATGTTTAATTTTAGGAGGAATTATTGTTATGAATAGTTTTAGAGAAGTAAATGAAGATATTTTGAAAGATTGGTTTTTGTATAGAGAAGATGAAATTTCTTCTTTATCTTGTGATGAGGATAGAAAACATTGGGTTTATTTTGATGAGATTTCGGAAAATATTTTAAAGAGTGTGCCTAAGCAGAATAGATTTTATATTCAAAAACAGCTTAACAAATTGGATAATAATTTTCTGGATTATTTGGGTTATTGGAATGAGAAGTATTATAGGAATGGGTTTTGTGATGGGGTGCAGTTGATTTTGGAATGCTTAAAACAATAATAGAACTAAAGAGCAAGTATAAAATTATACTTACTCTTTAGTTCTATTGTAATTTAGTCAAAATATTTTTTATTGTTTTAAGCATTATATTGGGCTCAATTTCATTTGAAATTGATGCTAATAATTCAAATATATTATTCTGAGCATTCGTAACAGTATCAGTTTTTTCTAGTATATAATATTCATACTCTTTGATATACGAAATTTTCAAAATAATATTATCTTTTATATACATTATTGTATTTCCAATAATAATTTCTTCATATCCCATGCTAAGAATTAAAAATATTATTTTATCCATAATATTTTTGTGTTGATGTTTTTTAGTAGCAAATGTCCTCGAAGAAGATTTTACAGATTGTTCTAGATTTAACTGTAGCTGATTAGAAATTTCTGTAATTTTCATACTATAAATATTTTCATCTATTGTAATTTGAGGAGATCCCTGTGTTCCATATGCTAGACCTGTGTGACTATATTTTCCCATATAAGTTATCACTCCTTTCAATATTACGTTTTTGCAGTAAATTATCCGGAATAATAATTTCTATATTTCTATTTATTGCATAAGCAAAAAGTTTAAGTACTGTCTCTTTATCTATGGAAACAGTATAGACAATTATAGATTTTAAATTTAAGGTATCAACTGTTTTTGCTATTGCTGCTATTAGTAAATCTTTTTCAGAACTTTTTTTCATAATGCCTTTAGTACTAAAAGCCACAGTTTGACATTCTTCTAATCCATCTAGCATGTATTCAAATGATTTTTTATTTGAATATGTAATATTAGGAATTACTATTGCTCCTAAATTAAGAGTTAACCATAGAGAAATTACTCTTGCTCTAAAAATTCTGTGAATATTTTCAGCATTTTCTATATCTCCGCATTGCGAATAATCAGGAGCAATAAAGTATCTACAATTACTAAATCTTCTTTTAAAAAACTCCAATCTTCTTTTATCATTATACCAAATTGCATTACTTAGCCCATTGATACCATCAAATTCTTTATCAAATTGATAAAAAGATATCACTGTCTTTGGAGTTTTTTGATAATTCCTTAACTCTTTATATAATGCAATATAATCTATATCGTATATTGCTGGACATTTTACACTAGGTAAATCATATTTTCCTACTTTATGAGTTTTATTTGTTAAATCCAAGTAGTTAAGATTTAACAAACTTTTTAATTCTTTTGCCATTTAGCATTCCTCTCTTTCTTTTTTTGTCTGTTTATTATTGACTAGTGAGAAAAGATATGCTAAAATATTTATAACATTTAATTTGATATGCATTTTGCATATCTTTTTTTCACAGAGCATTGAAAATTGTTCCCAGCAATTCTCAATGCTTTTTTTGTTCCTGAGCATATTGTAGATCACCTCCTTAATTAAATATATTCTAGTGATTTCAGCCTATTTTCTAATGCGGGCTTTGAAACATTAAAAATTGATTTTACATTATTTATGACTTTTTCATACTCGTATTTATTTAGATTTTTCAAAGTAGAATAAAATTGTAACTTTTTAAAACCTTTTATTTCCTTACTTAATATTATATCTAATGTCTTTTTAGGCATTAAGATACAAGAAGCAAAATAGTTAGCTTGCCATTCAGAAAAAGAAAATTGATAGAACTCATTTTCTTGATTAAGATTTGCACTTAATTCTTTTTCTGTATCAAAAAAATATTTTGCTTTATCATCTTGTGATAGTATATCAAATATTGATACTTGATTTTCATCAACATGTTTTAAAATATATTGTAAATAATAGTGTCCGGAGTTCGTGTCCTAATGTAAAAAATGTTATTCCTTGTTGTAATTCATATATTCTTTTATCTATTATGATAGTCTTATCTTCATATTTTTCTGCCAATATTTTTCCAGAATCATCAAAGGTATTAATAATTCCTTTATTAAATATAAATGCACCATAACAAGAATGGTCTTTTGATAAATTAGCATAATCTAAATTTACACCTAAATCATAAATCAAATTTTCTATAGGTGTTGACATTGGTATTTTTAAACATTCATTACAATATTTTAATAATAAATTTTCGGTTTCATTTTCAATATCTAATTTTTTCAAATAAAATAGATTATCTTTTTTATTAATTGGGTATTTTTTTAACATTATTTTTTATCCATTTCCTCTATGATTTTTTTCCAAGCATCCTCTGAAAGATTTTTTTTGGTGGCTTTTCTAAGAGCAATTGTTGCGATAGGGTTTTCAATCATATATTGATTTATTTCATTAGCCAAATGTCCTCTATCTATCAACTCTTTATCAGCTAATTTTACTAAATGTTCGTATTCTTCATCATTCAATTCTAAACAATCTTTAAATTTTTTCATTAGTTCTTTATGTTCGTCATTTAATGAGTTCGGTGGTAATTTTTTCCCATTTTCAATATCTGATAAATATGAAAATGATATTCCTAGTAAATTAGCAGCTGTAATAAGTGTAAGTCTTTTTTCTATTCTTTTGTCTTTTATAAATTTTCCAAATTCGCCCATAATTTCTCACCTCCGCAAAAATATTTTATCACATGTGAGAAAATTTGTCAAATAAATTTTTTTGTATTGTAAAAATTAGAATATTTTTATATAATTACTATGAGGTGATTATATGAATAAACTTCCTTATGACAAAACATCAAGTGACTCCATTGAAACTTATGCTTTAACACTAAAAGAAAAAACATTTAAAGATGTATTATTAAATGACCCGAATATTACTAATGAAGATAGAGCACTACTATTTGAATATTACAATAATCCCAGATCAAAAGGTTCTTTGGGGCAATTAATAGAAAAACATTTCTTTTTCTATGATATAAATAGTAAATCAGAAGCTGACTTTAATGAAGCAGGAGTTGAACTAAAAGTTACCCCATATACAATAAAAGCTAATGGTGATTTACGAGCAAAAGAAAGACTTGTACTTACAATTATTAATTATATGAAAGACTATACGGAAGCTGATTTTCTAAAAAGTCATGTATATGAAAAATGCGAATTAATGCTTTTAATATATTATTTATATGAGCCAAATAAAGAAAGATTGGACTATTTAATAAATTATATTAAATTATTTAAATTTCCTGCAGAAGATTTGGAAATCATAAAAAAAGACTATAAAATTATTATTGATAAAATAAAAGCAGGAAAAGCTGAAGAAATTTCAGAAAGCGATACAAACTATTTAGGTGCATGTACTAAAGGAGCAAATGCGAATTCATTAAGAGAGCAACCATATAGTGATGTAAAAGCGATGCAAAGGGCCTTCTGCTTAAAAAGTTCTTATATGTCTTATATTTTAAACCATTATATTGTGAATAAAACAGAAGAATATGAATCTGTTATAAAAGATGCAAGTATATTGAAAGAGCAAACTTTAGAGCAATATATTATTAATAAATTAAAAGTTTATTATAATCAAGACATAGAATTTTTAAAACTTAAATTTAATATTCCATATCAAGTAACAAATAAATCTTTTACATATCTACTTGCTAAATGTATGTTAGATGTTGTAAATGAAAAAATTGAAGAATTCGAAAAAGCTAATATAAAGATTAAAGCTATTAGATTAAGGCCTGATGGTATGCCAAAAGAATCAATGTCTTTTCCAACATTTAAATATACTGAAATTGTTAAAGAAAATTGGCTAGATTCTGAACTTTATGAAACGTTTTCAACAACTAAATATTTATTTATGATATATCAATATATTGATGATGATACATTGATTTTTAAGAAAGCTATGTTTTGGAATGTACCAGAAAAAGATTTAAATTCAGAAATAAAGAGAGTTTGGGAAAATACAGTTGAAAAAATCAGAAATAATGAATACGATAATTTACCAAAGATATCTGAAAGTCCTATATTACATGTAAGGCCACATGCTCAAAATAGAAATGATACTTATCCTACTTTAGATGGAAAACAATCTATTAAAAAGTGTTTTTGGTTAAATGCTAGTTATATAAAGAAACAAATTGAAGAAAGCGAAGATTAGTCTTCGCTTTCAAATATTTTATTTAAACTATTTCCCATTCTTTCAATTAATCCTACTACTAATGCATTACCCATACAAAAATATCTAAATTTTTCAGGCATACCTGTATTGGTCCAATTGTCTGGAAAACCATTAATTCTTTCTGTTTCAATGGGAGTTAATATTCTATAGCATTTACTTTTGGGATCTTCTATAACATGAGTGCTTCTATTTAAACTTCCTTCACTTGTAAGCATAGTTCTTGCTGGTTTATCTAAACTGTCAGGAAATGCAATAGCTCCTTCTCTAAAATGATATTCATAAGGTGTTCCAGCTTTTCTTAAAATATCTTTAGCTCCTTTTAAATATTTCCATTTATCAATATTATCACCTAAATTGTATTTGCTATCGACTCCATTATATTCAATAATTTTACTCAATGGATTAGGATTAATTGCTATAGGGGTAACTTCCGTTGTATATATTTTTCCATTTTTCATTACTCCAGAATTTTTAAAATTCATTTTAAAATTATCAGAAACATCAATTAAATCTTTATACTCGAAATCGATTTCTTGTGCATCAATATTTGTATATATAGGAAATTCTTTAACAAAAAATCCATTTTCTAAAATAATACTTTCTGATGATTTATTTTGTATTGATTTGTAATAATTTGTATCATTTTTGTACGCAAATATAAAAGTTCTTCTTCTTCTTTGCGTAAATCCATAATCTGCAGCATTAATTACTCGCCATTCAACGTCATATCCTAAATCATTAAAACAAGCTAATATTACGCCAAAATCTCTTCCTCTTTGATTAGCAGGAGATTTTAATAATCTATCTACATTTTCTAATAAGACAAATTTAGGTTTTTTTGCTTCTAACGTATCTCTTATTTGCCACCAAAGTACCCCTTTTTTTCCTTCAATTCCTTTAGCTCCTGTATGTGCTACAGAATAATCTTGACAAGGAAATCCTCCTACAAGTAAATTATGGTTTGGTATAGAGTTTTTATCTATAATCGATATGTCTTCATTAACATATTTATCTTCTTTTCCAAAATGATTTATATAACAATCAAATGCATGTTGAGCTTTTTTTCCTGGTTCCCATTGATTTGCCCATACAGTGTCCCAATTTGAATCAGACTTTTCTAAACCGTACTCTGAAACCACCAACTCCTGCAAATAATTCGCAAACTGTTTTTTCCATATATTTTTCCTTTCATTGCCTAATTATTTTACTATATTTTTTAATTCTTGTAAAGATCTTTTAAGAAAATTATATAATATTTTTCTTAAAAGATCAACAGTTTAGGAAAAAAAATCAAAAATAATTTTTTCTATTAAAGGGTTTTGGGATTTTATCCCATCAAGTAGAATTTCGTGTGAACAAATTCAGTGCTTGCTAGGACACAATTTTAATTTTTTTGAAATTTTATTGTACCTCATAAAGTACAGAATTTGTTCCTTTATTTTATTTAAAAAGTCATCATATGTTCCTTTAAATAAAAATTAAAATCATTAATAGCATTAAAATAATTCCCTTTATTACAAAAAATAAAAACTTTTTTAAAATCATTGTATCCTTTTTTTATTTTTTAGTGCTGTTCTATATAGAAATAAATTTTAAAAAATATTTGTCCCGGTTTTTAGTGTTTTAAGTCCTATTTAATATAGGAAATAAAATTTTTTAAAATTGATGTCCACTTTTTACACTTTTTTGTGCTGTTATATATAGGAATTAAATTTTTTAAAAATGCCCATAACCTTTTTTGATTTTCAATCGCTGTTAATATATAGAGAATGAAATTTCAAAAAATTCAAAAAAGGACATTGACTTTGTATGGATGTTATGTTAAATTACGACTTAAAGGGTGAACATATTACACTAATTTAACTTAAATATCATGCAAATCTGCAAAAATAAACTTTAAGTTAGGAGGTGTAAGTATGGAAAAACTTGATAATATAGTTATGTATTCACCAGAAGATGTTAGAAAATTACTACATTTAGGTAATTCAAAATGTTTAGAATTATTTAATTCAGCCGATTTTCCAAGCATAAAAATTGGTAGAGCCTTTTGGGTAAAAGCAGATTGTTTAGAACAATATTTAAGTAAAAAGCAAGTCTTAAACCAAAAGGAAGAAGATTTATTCTAATGCAATTAATATATAAGGTAACTATTTACAGGAACACCCTAAAATACACGATAACCATAGATTTTATGGTACAAGAGTAAAGCAGGGTAGTTCTTCCTAGAATAAGGAGGTACTAAATGCAACACTCAAAAGGAATTACAGTTGGAACATACACAATAAAAACAAAAAAGAAAGTAAATTCTTTACCTATCTGTCCAACTTGTAAGAATTGTAAAGATAGGTCAATTTGTAGCAATAGAAAAAAACTTTCAAAATGCTCTATATGTAAAAATTGTGCAAATGCTACAGAATGTGATATTTTCTATATTTCTTCATGTTCAAAAGCAATATTAAATTTAGGTAGAAGTCCACAAACAGGAAAAGAAATTAAAAAAACTTTTACTGGAAAGACTGAAGACGAGGCACTATATAAGCTTTATCAATTTAAAGATGATGTAAAAAGAAATGGATTACCTAAAAATATTGTTCAAAAAACAATGGTAACAATATATAGCTTAGGTTGCCAAATGGAAGAAATAAAAAAATCCAGAGGCAAAATTGGAACAAATGCATATAGAACAAATATGAGTACATTGAAAAGAATAAATTCATATGAGTTTTCCAATATTCCTATTGAGAAAGTAAAAAAAGAAAGTATTGAAAGTTTCTTGGAAGATGAAAGAGATAAGTCAAATTCTATAATAAAAAAAGATTATGGAATGTTAGTAAGAATCTATGATTATGCTGAAGAAAATGATTATATTAAAAAGAACTTTTTTAGAGGATTTAATAAAATTGAGAAAACTCAAAGTAAAATTGCTACAAAACAAGTTAATCCAATGACATTTGATGAAGAAAAAAGATTTAAACAATATCTAATTACCGATACTCATCCATATAGAAATCTTGTCTTGATTGAATTGTACACTGGAATGAGGTTAGGAGAAACATTAGCATTAAATACTTCAGATGTTGATATTCATAGTAATACCATTTCTGTTAGTAAAATACTAACACATGATGAAAATCATAAACCATACATACATGATTCTGCCTTATCTCAAACAAAAGACGGTGCTAGACTTGTTCAGATTAATGATGTTTTCAAAAATAATGTTATAGAGGCTATTGCAAATGCAGAAGCTAATGAAAATAACAAAGAAAAATTATTATTCTGTCAAGAAAACGGCTCACTTATTTTAGAAAGTAGTGTAAATAGTTATTTAAAAAGAGTTGCAAAAGAAATTGGACTAAGTTATTGGAAAGAATTTAGTTCACACAGGTTAAGACATACTTTTGCAACAAGATGTATCGAAGCAGGAATTTCTCTACCTGTACTTCAAACATTAATGGGACATCATGATATTCAGACAACCATTAATGAATATGGAAAAGTTTTTAACTTTTATCAAAGAAAAGAGAAAGAAAAATATATAAATTATGTAACAGATGGAATAAGTGAGATGTAAGCAAAATTGAAGTTAATTGAATAGATAAAAAATTACTAGAAAATTTCAAGGTCAAATTTCAAGAATTATGTTTGATTAAGAAAATGCAGTAATTGCAATAGATATGTGTTTTTTCGAGGTAGTCGCCTCGACCATAAAAAAGGACTGTTGCTTAAGACAGTTCTTTTATTTTATATTATAGGAGAAATTCATGTCAATTTTAGAATTTATTTTAAATAATAAAAGTTATTTAGAAGATTTAATTACAAGAAGTACTTATCATTCAAATGCTATTGAAGGAAGTACACTTACTTATGCTGAAACATATGCTATTCTATACAACGACAATAGCTTTAAAATTGAAGGAAAAGAGCCAAGGGAAATATATGAGGCTATAAATCATAAAAAAGCATTAGAATTAGTTTTTAAAAATTTACAAAATAATGAAGAATTTGATGAGAGATTTATTAAAAAATTAAATGAAACGATAAATAGAGATATTAAAGATACTGAAGGTTACAGAACTGCACAAATATTTATTAAAGGTAGTGAACATATTCCACCAGAGCCTGAAAAAGTACCAAATTTAATAATGTATTATATACATAACTATAATCATGATGAACAAGATATATTTACTAAAATTGCAAAATATCATATTGATTTTGAAAAAATACATCCTTTTGAAGATGGAAATGGAAGAACAGGTAGATTGCTTATAAATTATGAATTACTAAAAAATGACTTGCCACCTGTTGTAATAGCAAAAGAGGATAGGGTAAAGTATTTCGAATTTTTACGAAATAATGATAGTAATGGTTTAGCTGAATGGCTAAAAGAATTATCTACTAGAGAAGAAGAGAGAATGGAGAGGTTTGGATATAAGAAATAGATATTTTATTTTTTCTTCACCTCGACCAGCAATAATTATAAAAAAATATAAAATAAAGTTATACTATGAAAAGTATAACTTTATTTTATAGCTTTTTTGTTTGCTTTTATTAATGTGCTATGTAGTCCAAATTATTTTTAATATCCATATTTATTTTATCCATACTTTTTTTCTTTATTACGTTTATCTTGTATAATTTCCATTTCTTTTTCTGTAATTAATGTAACATTATTTTCTTTTGCCCAAGAAACGCAACCCTTTAATACTGTATTTAAAAATACTCTTGGAACTTTTATTAATTTTTGACAAGCTTCATCTGTAAATTTTACTTCTGTATCAATACGAGATGCAGCATATTTTACTGTATCTAAGCTAATACCTTTACTAGCTGGTATTGGTTCTGCAATTGGTCTTTTAAATCGTGTATACCAAAAATTTTTATTATCTCTATATCCATAGTCTACAGGAACACTTGGAAAAGCACTTGCAGATACACCATTAAGAATAGAATCATAATATTTTTGCTTAATTAAAATATGATCTATTTTTAAAATAAAGTGTGCACCATATTGACTTGTTATACCATTAAAATCATGATAAGGAGGTAAATATTCCTCTTGTACAGTATCGTTTTCAGCTCCATCTAATTGATTCATCCATGTACATTCAAAAACTTGAAATGCTTCTTTTACTATCTTAGGGTAAGCCTCGTTTGGATTTTCTCTTGCACTTTTTCCATCTACTAAAGTAAAAATACAATCTTTCATTTTCTCTTCTGTAGTTTCACCAGGATAGCCTAATCTAACAGCTTCTTTAAAATACTTTCTTTTGTCTTGAATAAAGTTAATAGTGCATTTTTTGTTCTTAAAATATTTTTTGCAGTATTAGAACTATTTCGGCAACAAAGAATCATTGCATAGTAATCTTTACCAGCAATATAGTAAGGAAAGCAAAGAGAATAAGAACCTAAATTAGTTTTACCAGACTCATTTAATGTTCCAATTTCTGTTGTTGGCATTGGGAAAAAGCTAGATGTTTGATAAAAATTATCAACTATACGTAAATCTTTAAAACCGTTTAATTCTTCTAATTTCTTTTGTTCATCATACATAATTATTCCTTCTTTCTTTTGATTTTATAAAATATAATAAATATAATAATAAACTTTATTTTTTAGTTCCTTTAGCAATTATTTTTTCCATTGCATTATATGTATCACGGGAAAGTAGTGTAGTAGAAACAGTTTGACCATTTAGTTTTAATACCTTATAAGCTTCTACTTTACATCCATTAGAACCACCTTGTAAAACCTTTGTTTTTCCTACAGGCAAAGTAGGATCATTTACGTATCTTACTTTAAATGGAATAGATGAAATAGTTTTTGTTACAATTTCTACATCATATTCAACTTCTTCTTTTTTTCCAAAAATTTTAAATTCTGCAATTCCATTTGATACAGAAGAAACAATTTTAATAGGATATTTTCTATTGTTTTTAAATTTAAAATCAATTGCTCCATAAACAACAGTAGCATCACGACCAGATTTTAAATAAGAAGTTACAAAGCCATGATTTGTTCTTTCTACAATTTCTAGGTTTGCAAGTACAACTGCATCATAAAGGGTAGAAGAAATTTGACAAATTCCACCACCAAGACCATCTACTACTTTTCCTCCTTGAAAGACAGCAGCATCTTTATAACCAGCTTCAATAGTTCTTTTTCCAACTACTTGATTATAAGAAAATACTTCACCAGGAAGTAGAACAGTACCGTTTATTTTTCCAGCTGACAGTTTTAAATTGGTAGTACGATTTACATTACTTTCATAGTAACTTGTTTTAAATGATGAAAGTAAATCGGGAAATGCTTCTGTTCCAATTTGATTAGTTGTTACAGAAGGGGTAATTGATTTTAAAGGAATTACATATTCTTCTTTTTCTTCTTGTAATAACTTTTTAGCTTCTTTTAAAGAAATTGCAAAATCAACACCGTTTACATGAGGATATACAACAAATGGATCATTTGTATAGTATGCATCCTTAGGGTCCTTTTTTACTTCTTTGTATATAGAATCAATATCAATTGCTTTACACTCAACATAGTTAACAGGAATTTTAATTTCTTTATTAGTAGATGATGTATTTTTTATAGTGTTTATTAAAAGAATTTTTAATTGTTCTTCATCTACAATATTACCAGAGTGCCCTTTAGTAATAATTAAGTTAGAATCTTCTATATAATAACTAGGTTCTATCATTTTGTTTGGCAATTTTTCAGCAATACTAGAAACAATAGAATTTAATGCTTCTTCATCATACTTTAATACAGGTTCAATATGGACTGTTTCAAGTAAAGCAGAAAGAATAGTATAATTATTTTGAATAAAATTACCACTTCTTCCAATACTATATGCATAATTAATAGCATTATCAATGTCAAAAGTTGCACTTATTTGTTCAGCTAAAAAAGAAGTTTCATAATCTCCATCATAAATTTTTATATTTAAAGAAAGATTATTTGTAATAGCTGTAGAAACAGCTTCTTTTCCCTCTTCTTTAGTTAAACCAGATACATTAATATCATTAATATATATTCCAGATATAATTTTGTTATTATTTATATTTAATAAAGCAAATATTGTAGAAAGTAATAAAAATATACCTAAAATAATACAAAGAGATAAGCTTATACAAAAAGTTATTTTTTTAATAGATTCAGTATTTTTGGCTTTATATTTTTGTTCTGGCTCAAATTCGTTGGAATTAAGTTCATTTACTATTACTTCTTTTGAATTAACTACATTTTCTGTATTACTATCTTGCTTACTATCATTTTCTTTAATTATATCTAATTTAGAATCATTTGTTTTATTTTCAACAGAGCTAATATTATTGTTATCAATCTCATTTGTTTCTAAATTTTCTTGATTAGTCTCTTTTTTCATGTATATTCTCCTCTTTAAATTAAGTAATAATCTTCTTTAGTTATACCATATTCGACATATAAATTACAACTAATTTTATAAATTTCAGATAAAATATAATATTCAAAAAATACAGTATTATTAATAAAAAATTATAATTTCATTGACTATTTTAAAAAGATGAATTAATATAATAAAAGATAATGGATATAATAAATTAAAGGAGGTAAAAAATGCAAGATACAGAAAATTTGAAAAATCAATTATTTAGAAAAGAAAAAAGTGGATGGGAAGGAATAGAAGAGGAAAAGAAAAAAGAGATTTTTAACTATTGTGAAGGATACATGGATTTTTTAAATCGCTCAAAAACAGAGAGAGAATTTGTTGCTAATGCAAAAATAGAAGCGGAGTTAAGAGGGTTTAAGGATATTTATTCATATGAAGAATTAAAACCTGGAGATAAAGTGTATTATATAAATAAAGAAAAAAGCATGTATTTAGCTGTAATTGGAACAGAATCTATAGAAAATGGAATGAAAATTATAGGAGCACATGTTGATTCTCCAAGATTGGATTTAAAACCAAATCCATTATATGAGGATAGTGGTTTTGCTTATTTTAAAACTCACTATTATGGAGGAATTAAAAAATATCAATGGACAACTATTCCTCTTGCTATCCATGGTGTAATTGTAAAATCAAATGGTGAAAAAATAAATATTAGTATAGGAGAAGCGGAAGATGATCCAATTTTTACTATAACTGATTTATTACCACATTTAGCACAAGAACAAATGGAAAAGAAGTTAAAAGAAGCTATCTCAGGTGAAGACTTAAATTTATTAATTGGTAGTATGCCATATGATGAAAGTAAAGTTTCAGAAAAAATAAAATTAAATATATTAGCAATACTAAATCAAAAATATGGAATAACAGAAGCTGATTTTAATAGTTCAGAATTAGAGTTGGTTCCAGCATTTAGAGCACGTACACTAGGACTAGATAGAAGTATGATTGCAGGATATGGTCAAGATGATAAAGTATGTAGTTACACAGCACTAACAGCATTATTTAATATAGAAAATCCAAAAATTACTTCTGTTTGTATATTATCTGATAAAGAAGAAATCGGTAGTGTAGGAAATACAGGAATGGAATCACATGTATTTGATACATTTATTTCAGAATTATTAAATAAATTGGGTATAAATAGACCAAATTTATTGGATAAAGTATTTATTAATTCAGAAATGTTATCAGCAGATGTGGATGCTGGGTTAGACCCTATTTATGCCCATGTATCAGAAAAAAATAATGCAGCATATTTAGGACAAGGAATAGGACTTAATAAATATACAGGAGGAAGAGGAAAGTCAGGAGCTTCTGATGCAAATGCTGAATTTGTTGCAAAAGTAAGAAATATTTTTGAAAAAAATAATGTTCCATACAAAATATCTGAACTAGGAAAAGTAGATGTCGGAGGCGGAGGAACTATTGCATATATTTTAGCAAACAAGGGAATAGATGTTATAGATTGTGGAGTTCCAGTATTATCAATGCATGCTCCATATGAAGTTACAAGCAAATTTGACGTCTATACTGCATACATGGCATATAAATGTTTTTGGGAAAATTAAATAATAAAAAGTGTCTTAAATATTAATTTTTTAAGACACTTTTTAAATTTTAATAGTAAAAAAATAAAACAATTATATATTAAAGAGTTACAACCTAAATACAAATATAACTATAGTTTAAAATAAAAGAAAAAATATAAACCATAAGCTAAAAAGTGCATTAATACTACATTTTTCGACAAAAAATTTAAATAATTCCACCAAAGTGAACAAAATGTATGGTATATACAAAATAGAACATACTATATTTGGTGGTAAGGATGCGCGTTAAAATTTTATTAAAGGACATACGTAAAGAAAGAAATATTTCTTTGGAACAATTAGCTAAAATGACTGGAATATCAAAATCTCATTTAAATTATATTGAAAAACAAGAAAAAGAACCAACTCTTTCTGTTATTATTCGTATTGCTAAAGCACTAAATATAGAAGAAAAAGATTTATATCGTATAGAAAAATAAGAAAAGGCGTTTATATACCTTCTGAGCTAGATAAGTAATGAGACGTCATTAAACTGTCTAGCTCACTCCTTTTCTCTTTTGTTAAAGTGAATGAACTAAAGAACTAGTGTCTCTCTACTAGTTCTTTTTTATTTGTAAAAATACTTATCAAGTTTACAATGCAATAAAAAAACATCTACTCAAAAAGTAGATGTTTTGGTGAACCAGAGACGACTCGAACGTCCGACCCACGGCTTAGAAGGCCGTTGCTCTATCCAGCTGAGCTACTGGTCCATATTCAACGATAATTATGATACCATAAAAACAAAGTAATGTCAACACTAAAAAAGAAAAAACATTGAAAATTGATAATAATATAAAAAGAAAACTATCAAATGATGCTTTTAATAGTTTTCTTTTTATATTAATTTGGAAGTATTATTTTAGAGTCTTTTTTTCTAGCTTTATATAATGTGATTTTACTTCCAACTGTCTGTACTAAAATAGAATCAGTTTGTTTTGCAACTTCATTTGCTAAATCTTTTACAGAAAGTGGGGCTGTTTCTAATACAGATATTTTAATTAATTCTCTGGCTTCTAATGCATCTGATAATTGTTTTATTAAATTAGAAGAAATTCCAGATTTACCAATTTGAAAAATTGGTTCTATTGTATTTGCAAGTCCTCTTAAATATGCTCTTTGTTTACTGTTCATAATAATTACCTCATTTTTTATTTTTACACTATTATAACGGAAATTTTTTAAAAACTCAATACTTCAAACAAAAAACATAATATACCCAAAATTCCAAAACTTAGGAACAAAATACCGGATAAAAAGTTCATTGACTTTGCAGAGATTTTTTTAGAAAGAAGTTTTCCTAATATAATTGCTAAAAAATTGCTAAAAACCATGCCTAAAACAGCTCCTATAATAAGGAAAAACTTAGAATATGAATATTGTATTCCAAGTCCCATAGATGCTAAAAATGTTTTATCTCCTAACTCTCCAATAGCAATACTAAAGGCAATCATAATTATATAATTTAATTTCTGATGTGATAATTTAAATAAAAAACCTTTAGGAGAATTTTTTTGAGGTTCTTCTTTAGAAGGAAGAAAGCTCAAAATACCAAATACAATAAAAGAAATATAAGTAATTAATTGTAAAGTTTGTTTAAAAAATTCGTTACCAATATTTCCAAGACTACTTCCAAATAAAATAGCAACACCATGACTAAAGAATGAGCCAATAGCAACCCCAGTTAAAATGACTTTTATACTTGTTTTAGTTGAAAATGATAATACTAGAAGTTGAGTTTTATCTCCAAGTTCAGAAAGAAAAATAAACAAAAAAGCTATTGAAAAAGGATATATATATTCCATTTAAATGTCCTACCTTTCTTTTTTTAATAGGTATTCTAATCATAAAAAAATAGTACAAAAATAAGTGTATTTAAAATATAAAAATAAAGTCGAAAATCTTACGGATATAATACTTTGTGAATTTTGTGTAAATTCTGCAAGATTTAGTTGAAAATATTAAAATGAGATGTTAATATTGTCATAGCAAAATTAAATAAGGAGGAGATTTACTTGATTGAACTAAAGAATGTTACAAAAAAATATGGCAATTTTATTGCTGTAGATAACATTAGTTTTGAAATCGGTGAAGGTCAAATTGTAGGTTTATTAGGACCAAATGGAGCCGGAAAAAGTACTACAATGAATATGATTACAGGTTTTATAGAACAAACAGAAGGAGAAATTTTAATAAATAATGTGGATGTTTTAAAAAAACCTAAAAAAGCTAAAAAATATATAGGTTATATGCCAGAAAGCACACCTTTATATTTAGATTTAACACCAAGGGAATTTTTAAACTATATGGCAGAATTAAAAATGATTCCTAGAAAAGAAAGAAAACAAAATGTGGAAGATATTATTAAAAAAACAGGATTAGAAGATGTACAAAATAAAATAATAAAAAATCTTTCAAGAGGTTATAAGCAAAGAGTAAGCTTAGCTGGAAGTTTGGTAGGAAATCCAAAAGTATTAATTTTAGACGAACCTACAGTAGGATTAGATCCAAAACAAATTACAGAAATTAGAACTATGATAAAATCATTAGGAAAGGAACATACAGTTATTTTAAGTTCTCATATTTTGTCAGAAGTAAGCCAAATTTGTGAAAAAGTAATTATAATAAATAAAGGAAAAATAGTAGCTATTGACTCACCAGAAAATTTAGAAAATAAAGTAGAAGAAGCAAATTCTATATTGGTTACAGTAGAAGATAAAGAAAACAAAATAGATAGTATGAAAGAGACTATTGAAAATATCAAAGAAATAAAATTAATAAAAGACTTAGAAGATGGAACAAAACAATATATGATTACTTGTGATAATGATAAAGATATAAGAAAAGATATTTTTGAAGAATTTGCAAAAGCAGGAATAACAATATTTGAATTAAAGAAAACAGAAGCTACATTAGAAGATGCTTTTATGAAATTGATAAGTCAAACAGAAACAGTTAATGAAGAAGTTAAAGAAAATTCAAAAAATAAAAAGAAAAAAATAGAAGATAAAAAGGAGGAAGGTAAGTAATGTGGGCAGTTGTAAAAAAAGAAGTAAAATCTTATTTTTTATCACCAATAGGATACATATTCATTGGATTATTTTTAGCAATGTGTAGTATTTTCTTTTATATTGATATCATTCAATATAGAAGTACAAACTTTGAATATTTATTTTACTCAGCTTCTACAATCTTAACATTTGTTATTCCTATTTTAACAATGAGAATGTTTGCTGAGGAAAGAAAATCTGGAACAGAACAGTTACTTATAACATCTCCAAGAAGCGTTACAAGTATTGTACTTGGTAAATTTATTTCAGCTGTAATTATTGTATTTATAACAGAATTATTTACTTTTATGTATTTTGGAATATTAATGTATTTTGGTAAACCACAAATAGTAACTGCGCTTGTAACAATGTTTGGATTTTTATTATTAGCAATGGCATATATTTCTTTTGGAATGTTTGCTTCTAGTTTAACAGAAAACCAAATTATTGCAGGAGTAATTACAATTGGATTTTTTATTTTAACATGGTTTATACCTAGTTTAAGTCAAACATTAGCACCTTTTTCTCTTATAAATATGTTTGATAAATTTCCATCAGGAGTTATTGCCTTAGATGAATTGGTTACTTATATATCCTTTACTTTGCTATTTATTATTTTAACAATTATAGTTTTGCAAAGAAGAAAAACAGTAAAATAAAAGAAAGGAGAAATAAAATTGAAAACATTTATTGAAAAAATAAAAAGAAATTGGTTAAGTAAAACGGCAATGACTATATTATTAATTTTTATTTGTATTGCTATTTTTATTGCCCTAAATTTGTGGGTAAGAAGTTTAAATCTTACTTCAATTGATATTACAGAGCAAAAGTTATATTCTTTATCAGATGAATCAAAAGAACAAGTTAAAAATGTAAAAAAAGATGTTACAATATATTTCTTTGGATTTAACGAAGATAATTCCATCGTTGATTTATCAAAGCAATATCAAAAAATAAATGATAAGGTAAAAGTAGAAATAATAGATACTGCAAGTAGACCAGATTTACAAGAAAAATATGGATTAACAACAGATACACAAGCAGTAGTAATACAATCTTCAGACAAAGAAAAAATATTAACAACATCAGATTTTTATACATTTGATTATAATACCGGTGAAAGTATTGATGTTACAGAACAAAAACTAACAAATGGTATTTTAGAAACAACTATTGATGAAAAACCAAATATATATTTCTTAACAAATCATGGAGAATATGCTTTAGATTATACAGGTCAAAAAACAATGTTAATATTAGGGGCATATATTGAAAATGATATAAACACTATTAATTCTTTAGACTTACTTGCAAAAGAAATGCCAGAAGATTGTGATGTTTTAATAATTGCATCACCAAGTAAAGATTTTTCTGATATAGAAACAGAAAAAATAATGAATTATATTAATAAAGGTGGAAAAATATTATGGTTAAATGATCCAAATTTAACAGGAAAAGAACTACCAAATGTACAAAAAGTACTAGATTTGTATGGTATTAGCTTTGCAAATGGTATTATTAAAGAAACAGACAGTAGTAAAATGGCTTTTCAAAATCCTGAATTTATAAAACCTAATATTATTTCTACAACTAGTATTACAAGAAATCTAGAATCTGATGGTGGAATAATGATGATGGATGCAACTAAAATTAATATGCCAGATGAAAACAAAAAAGAAGAATTAGGATTAACAATAAATACTATTTTAACAAGTA
The DNA here is from genome assembly GCA_963558405.1 of uncultured Clostridia bacterium. Lineage (GTDB taxonomy): Bacteria > Bacillota > Clostridia > TANB77 > CAG-508 > CAKNOI01. Next base: position 93,233 of record CAUWGC010000002.1, on the reverse strand, counting down.
GTTCTACATCTTATTTTAGAACAGATTTAACAGATGGTTCAGATGAATTAAATGATACAGATGAACAAGGAGAATTTACATTAGGAGCAGAAATTATTAAAAAAATAGATGACAATACAAATTCTACTATGATTGTATATTCTAATGCAGTATTTGCAAGTGATTCTAGAATAGTATCAGGAGAACAATATATCAATTCTGTTTTGGTATATAATAATAAAGATTTAGTTTTAAATTCTATTGCATATTTAAATCAAAGAGAAGATGCTATTACAATTCGTAAAAATACAGGTACAGTTACTTATACAGCAACACAACAACAAGATAATATAATTCGTATTATTATTTTTACAGTACCAGCTGTGATTGTATTAATAGGAATTGTTGTATGGCAAATTAGAAGAAGAAAGAGATAAAAAGAATATTTTAGCACCCCTTTTCATAAAAATGAAAAGGGGGCTTTACTTTGAAAAATGTTGCAAAAATTACTTTTGTTATTATAGGAAGCTTGATAGGAGCAGGCTTTGCATCTGGAAAAGAAATATATAGCTTTTTTGGAAGATATGGAGAAGAATCTATAAAAGCTGTTTTATTATCTTCAATTTTAACAGGGCTTATAATTACAAAAACATTAATAATATTGCAAAAATATCCAATTAATAGCTATCAAGATTTTTTAGTGCATATTACAAAGAAAAATCGAAAATCCAAGTTGATAATTGTACTAAACTTGATTATTAAATCTTTTATATTAATAAGTTTTTATGTAATGGTATCTGGATTTAGTACATATTTTAAACAGGAATTTAAGCTTCCTATTATATTAGGAAGTTTAATTATAGCTTTAACTTCTTTTTTTATTTTTTGCAAGGATATTAAAGGAATAATAAATGCTAATGTTATTATAGTACCTATTTTAATAGTATTTATTTTAATATTAGGAATAAAAACATTTGAAATAAATATAATAGACAAAATTAAAATGCTAAAAATTGAAAGCAGTACTAATTGGATTATAAGTGCTATATTGTATAGTAGTTATAATAGTATATTGTTAATACCTATTTTAATTCCTTTAAAAGAATATATAGTAAAGAAATCACATATTTTTGAAACAGCAATAGTATGTACAATAATATTAGGTATTATGAGTTTTAGTATCTTAGTAACTCTTACTAAGATAGATATACTAATTGATAGCATAGAAATACCTATTATATACGTAGCAAATTTATGTGGAAAAATATATCCATATATTTATGGATTTGTTATAGTTGCTGCTATTTTTACATCCGCAATATGTACAGGATATAGCTTTTTAAAAGATGGAGAAAAAGAAAATGAAAAATATTTTCTAAAAAATGTTTTTTTATGTATAAGCAGTGTGTTTGTAGCTCATTTAGGATTTTCTAATTTAGTTAATGTATTATATCCTATTTTTGGATATTTAGGAATTATACAAATTCTATTTTTATTTTGTTCTTCGTTATATAAACAAAAAGTATATTAAAATTTGAAGTTTTCTATTGAAAAAAAACTAAAAAATTGATATAAAAGAAGAAGTAGTAAAAAAGGAGTAATTAAATGATTGATTACTATAGTGAAGGAAAAGGTAATAAAAAAAATAGACAAGTAAATAAGAAAAAAGTAATTACAGTAACATGTATATTAGTAATATTAATATTAGTAGGAACTGTTTCAGCTCTTTATATTTCAAATTTGCAATTTAGAGAATTTATGGACATTAATATTTTTAGAAAGAAGATAGAAGAAAATAATGCAAATATAATAGAAATAGATGGAGAGTCAAATTCTAGTATTTATGCTTATGATAAATATGTAACAGTATTAAATAGAAATATTCTTACATTATATAATTCTTCTGGGAAAAATGAAGGAGAATTAAAAATACAAGTAAGTAATCCAATCTATGATTCCGAAGGTCGTTTTTTAGTTATTGCTGAAAAAAATGGAAAAAAGTTATATCTAATAGATGAAAAAAATATTGTTTGGGAAAAAGATGTAGAGGGTGAAATTTCAAGAATAAGTGTAAATAAAAATGGATATGTTTCTGTAATATTAACAGGAACTACATATAAAACTGTAATTGTAAGTTACACTAAAGAAGGAAAAGATCTTCCAACTAAATATTTATCCCAAACAAAAGCAATTGATGTTGCTATTTCTAATGACAATAAATATTTGGCATATGCAGAAGTAAATACTTTAGGTAGTTTAATTCAATCTAATATTAAAATTATGAATTTAGAAAAAGCACAAACAGATCCAGAAAATTCAATGTATTATACATATTCTGCAGAAGAAAATAACTTAATATTAGATATAAAATATACAGATAAAAATTCATTATTATGCATGTATGATACAGGAATTTCATATTTGCAAAATCAAACAAGAGAAGAATTATTTAAATTACAAGATGAAAAAATAATAGTAATGGATATAGATTTAGATGGATATGTTCTTAAAGTAGAAGAAATAAAAGAAAGTCTATTTAAATCAAGTGCTAATATTGTAATGATTAATACAAATAATAAAAAAGAAAATGTTTATAAAATAGATAGAGTTCCAAAAGAAGTATTTACACATCACAATACAGTTGCAATTCACCTTGGAACAGAAATACATTTTATAAACACAAATGGATGGCTAATCAAAAAATATATTTCAACTCAAGAAGTAAGAGATGTTGTTATAGGAAATAGTATTGCAGGAGTTGTATACAGAGATAAAATAGAAGTATTTGGAATATAGGAGGTAAATAAAATGAATATTTTAGTAGATCTTATAATTGTAGCTATTATTGGACTTTGTATTTGGGGAGGATACCGCAAAGGATTAATAGGAGTTGCTTTTAAAATAATATCATTTTTTGTAGCAATTATAATTGCATTGGTATTGTATAAACCAGTAGGAACTTTTATTGTAAAAAATACAAATTGGGATGAACAAATAGCACAATCTATTAAAGAAAACAGTAAAGCACAAATAGAAGAAACATCAAATGAAGAAGAAGCAAACAGCTTAACAACAGAAGCTATTGTAGAATATATTAATAAAAATATAGAAAATGCTGCTGATAAAACTAAGGAAGCATTAGCAGAAGAATTTGCACAAAGTATTTCTATAACAATTATTAATGCAGGAACATTTATAGTATTATTTTTAATTGCAAATATTATTTTAGTGATATTAAAAGTATTTTCAGATTTAATAGCTAAATTACCAATTTTAAAACAATTTAATAAATTAGGAGGAGTTTTATTTGGATTATTAAAAGGTTTATTCTTAGTATATTTAGCATTAGGAATAATTTCTGTAGTAGCTCCATTAGTAAATGCAAACAACATTACAAAACCGATAAAACAATCTATAATAGGAAATGTAATGTATGAAAATAATGTTTTAGTTAAAATGTTATTTTAATTTATTAAATTATTATTAATATATTGATATTTTAAATTTAGTTTGTTATACTTATAGCATGTTCAGTCAGAACATGCTATATTTATTTGTCAATTTTTATATAATAAATATAGTTATCTTATAATTTTTTATAAGGAGTGACCAAAAGGTGAAACCAAAAAAAGAAGAAAACATAGAAATAGAAGTAGAAACAAAACAATCAAAAAAGAAGAAAAAGAAAAAGTCAAAAGGCTGGAAAATTTTTAGGATAGTGCTTCTTGTAATTATTATTTTGTGTTTAATAGGAGCAGGAGTTTTTGCTTATAAAATGAAGAAAAATGGAGGAGGAGTTTCTGGATTTTTAGCAACTGCAGTTGGACATGATGAAGAAACTAGAAAAAATTTGCCACCACTTTATTGTTTAGTATTAGGAAAAAGTGATGAAATGGAACTTACAGATTCTATTATGGTTTGCTCATATAATCCTAAAAATCAAAAAGCATCTTTATTATCTATTCCAAGAGATACCTTTATAGGTGATAGTAAGTCAAACGCAGATACATATGATAAAATTAATTCTGTATATCAGATATCACCAGAAAAAGCTTTAAAAGAAATTAATGAACTTACAGGATTAGATATTAAATATTATGTAGCAATTGATTCTAAAGCAATTACAGAAGTAGTAGACTATATTGGAGGAGTATGGTTTGATGTTCCAATAAAAATGTGGTATAGAGATTATACACAAGATTTATTTATTAATTTAGACCCTGGATATCAATTAATTAATGGAAATAAAACAGAGCAATTATTAAGATTTAGAAAAAATCAAGATGGAACAACTTATCCTGCATCATATGGAGAAGGCGACTACGGTAGAATGAGAACACAAAGAGAATTTATAAAAGCAGCAATACAACAAACAATGAAAGTAGAAAATATTTTCAAAATTAATGGATTAATAGATATTGTAAACTCAAATGTAAATACAAACTTAGATTTTAACACATTAAAAGATTATATTCCTTATGCAGTAGAATTTAACACAGATAATTTATATAGTGAAGATATACCAGGTGTATCAGAAAAATTTAATGGACTTTGGTTCTTTTCACCAGATGAAGAAGGAACAAAAGAGGTAGTTCAAAGATTATTTGGAACAGAAGAAGAAAATAAAGAAGACGGAAATTCTATTTCTGGAAATACAACAAATACTCAAGAAGGAACAAGCCAAGAGTCTAATAATGATACTATTAAATTAGAAGTTTTAAATGGTTCTGGAAGTAAAAAAGCATTAACTGAGGTAACAGAAAAATTAGAAGAACTAGGATATAAAGTAACAAAATCAGGAAATACAAGTACTACTTCTAAAACAACTATTATTAATAGAACTAACAAATCTACTACCATAGAAGATAAAATCAAAGACGCAATAGGAAGAGGAAGTATATCAACTGGAGAAAATAATTCTAATGTAGATTTTACAATTATAATAGGGAAAGACTATAAATAGAAAAATCAGAAGCTAATTTAGAGTTTTTTCTAAATTAGCTTCTATAATTTTTATTAATTATTTTATTTCAATATTATTTTTATCTTAATATTTTATTTCTTTTTTTCATCAAATGATTTTAATATAATTACTACTAAATATAAAATAAATATAATAAGAACAATTCGGAACAAAATAACAAGAAATGAAGATTTTTCAACATTATCAGCTAAAATAAGACTGCTAGAATATTCTGTTCCATCAATAGTATAAGTGATTTTTCCTACAGTTGTTCCTTTAGATAAAGGCGCTTTCAAATTATCTTGAAATGTAATAGTTGGCTCTATATTCTCTACATCTTCATTTGTTGGAATTAATACTTTAATTTCTTCTTTAACTAAAACATCAACATTTTTAGTTTCCATTGTAGCACCTGAAATTTTAATTTGCTGTAATATCTCATTTTCTTTTTTTAATACTTTTGATGTGTAAGAATCAAAACCATAATTGAACAAAGAAATACAATCTAAATATCTTTCACTATCTCCAGAATCTGTTTGACCAGCTCCTAATATAACAACTATAAATTCAGCACCATCTTTTTCTGCACTAGCCACAATACAATTCATAGCAGCTGAAGTAAATCCGGTTTTAATACCTGTAGCGTAAGGATAATAATAATTTCCAGGAGTATCTTTTAAACTAAAACGAATTAAATCATTTGTATTTACGAATTTTCTATCAAATTTATTATATTTTTCTGTAGCTGGTAGTGTATAAGAAGTGGTTTTTACCATATTTCTAAAAGTTTCATTTTGCATTGCATATCGTCCAATTATTGCTAAATCATGAGCAGTAGAATAATGATTTTCATTTTGAATGCCATTTGGATTTACAAAGTGCGTATTTGTACAACCTAATTCTTTTGCTTTAGAATTCATTAAATTAGAAAATTCTTCTACAGATCCTGAAATATGTTCTGCTATTACAACAGCTGCGTCATTTGCAGAAGGAAGAAGTAAGGCATATAGCATTTGTTCTATTGTAAAAACTTCTCCTACCTGTAAATTAGCAGTAGAATATCCACTTGGAATAGAATAAACAGCATTATAACTTACTTTTGCTTCTTCAGATAAATCACAATTTTCTAAAGCTAAAATAGCAGTCATTATTTTAGTGGTACTGGCAGGATATCTTTTTTCTTCCATATTTTTTTCATAAAGAATTTTTCCGGAATTGGCATCCATTAAAAGATAAGCTGGAGAATAAATATTAGGCTTTTCAACAGCCTGAACAGTACATATATTTATGCATAAAAAATATATAATTAATAAAAATAATAAAATCTTTTTTGTTTTCATTTTTGGCTCCTTAAAAAAATCCTTTCTATGATATCGTAAAAAAAACAGAATTTCAATGGTATTTTATTGATTTTAACAAAAATTTAATAAATAAGGAGGAAGTATATATGATAGAATTAACTAAAATGCAAAAAATTATTATTGGAATTTGTATTATTGTTATTCTTGTTGTAATAGGAATATTCCTATATAAGAGAATAGGAGAAACAGAATATTCAATAGTTAATTTACAACAAACAGAAGAAATTTCTCAAAACGAAGTAAAAGAAAAAACAAATAAAATCAAAGTTCATGTTACGGGTTATGTAGAAGAAGAAGGAATAGTAGAATTGGAAGAAGGTGCAAGAATAGCAGATGCAATAGAAGCAGCAGGAGGAGCTACTTTGGAAGCTGAATTATCAAAACTAAATCTTGCATATGTACTAAAAGATGGTCAGAAAATATATATTCCTAGCATTTTAGATGAAGAAGAGGAATATATTATGGAAGGAAGCGGAGATGGTGTAATTAAGGAAGAGGAGGAGCAAGATAAAGAAGGAAAAATAAATATAAATACAGCAACGCAAACTGAATTAGAAACATTAACAGGAATAGGCCCATCCACTGCAAGCAAAATTATAGAATATCGTAAGCAAAATGGAGATTTTAAAACAATAGAAGATATAAAAAACGTAAGTGGAATAGGCGAAAATAAATATGAAAGTATAAAAAATAATATTTGTGTTTAAAATAGGAATATTCTTTTGATAAAAGCATATAATAATATAGAAAGAGAAAAACGATAGGCAGAATTTTCTAATACTGCCTATCTAAAATAAAATTATAAAATTCAAATTTTTTTACAAATAATTTGTAAAGGGTTGACAATGGTATAAATAAGAGTTATACTATATAAGAACATCGCGGGGTGGAGCAGTTGGCAGCTCGTCGGGCTCATAACCCGAAGGTCGATAGTTCGAGTCTATCCCCCGCAACCATTGAAATACCTCTGTTAAAGCTAGTTACAGAGGATTTTTTATTTCTCTGAAAAATCCATTTAAGAGCATTAAAAACCGTTAAAAAGCATTAAAATTTGTTTCATAAAGGGTAAATAAAGGGTATAAAATAATGTAATTTAATATTGAAATATCAATAACTTCAGCAATCGCTGAAGTTGTTTTTTTGGAGGTTTTTATGGAAAAAGAGAAAATTTTAGATTTAGTAAATGAAATAAATAAAATAGCAAGATTAAAATGTATTTATAATAAAATAGAAGAAATGAATGAAAAGTACGATGAATTTGTTGAAGATTTTTACTTTATAGAGTGGCTTAGATTAGCTACGGATGTTGGAACTTCACTAGAAGAAGTAACTAATACTTCTGTATTATTTGAAGAATTGCTAGAAGAATTAGAAATTGCTATACTTAATGCACAAGATAAACTTTATAATAAAAGCACAATATTGCTAATGTATAATAAAAGGGACTTAGGAAAAATAATAAGAAACATAGAAGATTACAACGATAAATATATTGTTGATGTAATCTTAGATTTTGAAGAAAATAATTATAATGAGATAGATGCAGAATTCTTTGTCCTTGAATTAAAAAAATTACTTCAAGGAGGACAGGGAGATGACAAAACAAGAGTATAAAAAAGTAGAATTTTATTTGTATAATTATAATAATATAGATGAAATGATTGATGAGATAAAAGATGGTTTGATAAGTAGTGTTAATGTAAGCGGAAATGCTTGGAGAAAAGGCATAACGGTATGTAACAATACTTTAGAAAATCAGGTAATTAAAATAATAGAAAATAGAAAAATATTAGAATTTAAGAGATGGCAGGTACTGATAAAAAAGGTACTTGCTTTTTTAATGCAAAAATATCCTAAATACTACGATTTTATAAATCTAAAATATTTAAAAAATAAGTCTAAAGATGAAATTGAGGAAACTCTTAAATTCAATTTTAAGAAACAAAAAATAATAAAGGACAAGTTAATTGAGTTCGTGTATAAAAATGCCCAAATAAGAAATTTGGCTTGAATATGGAGGTGTAAATTATGTTTTTGATAGGATTAATAATAGGATTATTTGTAGGAGCAAATTTAAGTTTAATTTTAATTTTATATGCTTGTATAGTAGCAGGAAAGGAAAGTGATAGGAGAAGTGGATACACAGAATGAAATAAATAGAATAGGATATTTTGCTGTAATTCCTGCAACAGTTTTATTTAATAATGAGTTAAAACCAAATGAAAAATTGTTATATGCTCTTATTACTGCTCTTTCAAATAAAGAAGGATATTGTTATGCGAGTAATAAGTATTTGGGAGAAAAACTAGGAGTAGATCATAAAACTGTTTCAAGATGGATTACGAATTTAAGAAAATATAATTATTTAGTTATAGATATTATTAGAAATGAACAGCAAGAGATTATTCAGCGAAAGATATATCCAAATGATATACCCTATCTATCAAAAAATCACTACCCCTATGTATTAAATAATCACCAGGGTAGTGATGAAAAAGTAGAAGATAATAATATAAAATATAATAATATAAATACACACACAGTTAGCAAAGAAAAATTTTTAGATAATGTGTATTTATATAATTACGAATATACTGATTTAGTTAATGAATACGGAGAAACTAAAGCTAATAAATGTATAGAAGAACTTTCTTTATATAAGAGATCAAAAGGAGTGGAATATAAAAGCGATTTTGCAACAATTAAAAGATGGGTAATATTAAGAGTTGATGAATTAGAATCAAGACAAGATAAAAAAGTTACTAAAAAGAAAAGTTTTGCTAATTATGATCAAAGAGAATATCCTAAAGAATTTTTTGATAGTTTATATGAAAATAATAATTTTGCTTCAGAAAATACTGAAGAAGATGAAATGGATTTAGATATGTAACACAACTTAAAAGGTTGTGATTTTTTATTTTAGGAGGAAAAGATGGTTACAAAAAAAGTAAAGAAGATAATTAGAAAAAAATTATATGAATATCCAATTTATGATAGGCTAATAAATGAACTAGAATTAGAGAAAGATACTACTGAAGGCAGAGATATAAATTCTTCAATAAGAAGTAAAAATAAAATAAATAGAAAAGTAGAATCACAAGTTATAAAGAATATTAGTATAGACAGCAAAATAAAAGAATATAAAGAATGGAAAGAACTAATTGATAATATTCTTCAGGAGTTAAGAAAATGTGATAAAACAAAATTGAAAGTTGTTGAATACAAGTTTTTTGGTAATATCCCTGAAGATATTATTGCAGATGAATTATATGTTTCTAAAACAACAGTTAGAACTTATATAAATGACATCTATTTTGAAATAGGAATACTAGCAACTTTTAATAATTTGATAAATAAGAATATTCTTAATACTTAATGCTATTTTATTAAAGATATGGTATAATATCACTACAAACAATTTGAAAGTGAGTTGAAGTAAAATGAATTTAGATGAGTTTTTAGAAAAATATAATTGTGCAATGAATCCTAAAGAAATTGATGCAATTAAAGATATAAATATAAAAAATATAAAAAGAAAATATTGGGATTTAAAACATAAAGCATTTTTAGATGAACACAATATTGCAGATACAGAAATAGACAATGTATATGATAGTTTAACTCAAAAAGAAAGAAAAGAATTAGAAGAATATTACAATACTTTGTAGTAACAGGAGTTTTCAATATGGAAAATAAATATATAAGATATAAATTTAATGGACTTACAGAAGAAGTTTATAAATGGGATTGTATTTCTCTTTCTCCTTTTTTTAAAGAAGAACTTAGAAATAAAACAGCAGAAAGAGAGATAATAGATGCTTATTTACATTCAGCAGAATGTTTATATGTGTTCTTTCGTAGTGAAAATAATCCTGATGAAAAAATAAAAGTATTTAGAACAAATCAAATGTGTATGCCTTTTTTATTTTTGTGTAGGCATACAATAGAACTATCTATTAAAGCAGTATTAAATAGTAAACAAGGAAAAATTAAGAAAATACATAAATTAAAGGAATTATGGAAAGAATTAAAAAACGAGGTAAATATAAGTAATACTGATTTTGATATGTTAATAGAGGTATTAAATATAATAGATGATGATGGTTGTAAACTAAGATATTCTAACGATGGAAAGGGAAATAACTACAATGAGAAACCTTGTTTTGTTAGAGCTGATTTAATATTAAAAACAACTAAAGAATTATATGAATTTTTATTAAAACAAGTTAGCTAGTGCATTATTGTACTAGCTTTATTTTTTTTTGTAAATTTTTTATAAAAAGGGTTTGGGATTGTCTTTTAAATTATTTTATAATGTTATTAGTTTGCGGAACGACACACATTAAATTTTTATAGTAAAGGGGGGAATGTAAATAGAAAAAGTTGAAACAATGACTCCTATAGAGGCAGGAAAAATAATAAATAAAAATCCTGAATTTATAAGAGCAGGTTTAAGACAGGGAAGGTTTGATTTTGGGACAGCTATTCAATCAAAAACAGGCAAATGGAACTATGTTATCATTAAAAGCAAGTTCTTAGAATTTGTAGGACAACAACAAGATACAAGGGATATTGATTTAAAATACATTCTTACAAATAATAAAGTCATTGTAAAGGAATTAAGAAAATATGGAATTACTACTGAAAGACAGTTAGATGAAGAAATATCCAAGATGAAAAAATTAAATATAGGATGTTTTGTTAATAAGATACCTAGTGAGAAAGAAGTGAATTAAATGGAAGAATGGATTAGTTTAAGTGAGTTTATGAAACGAAGGAAGATAGGTTATAATGTTGCATTACAATTACTATATAATAAAGAAGTCGAGTATATAAAAACTGAGGGAGGACAATACAAAATAAAAGTAGGTGGAGATTCTATTAGTAAAGAAATGTATGAACGAGAAAAAGAGTTAAGAATAAAAGCTGAAACCAAATTAGAACTTTTAAAGAAAATTTTAAATGAGGAAGTGATAGATGAAATAAATTAAAATTAAAATAAAAATAATTAAATACTTGAAAATGAAGGAATTTGTATATAATATAAAGATGTGTCGCTGTATAAAGTGGCACATTTTTAATTTTTTTATAAAAAGGTTTGGGATTGTCTTTTTTTATTCTATATAATGCAAAAATAGGATAGGAGGGATATTAAATGGAAAATTTTGAAGAAGGTTTTTTTGACACATATTCTGATGATTTCTGGGAATATTTTGATAAGCACAAAGTATTGAATGTTTTACAAAAGAAAGAATATAAGAAATTAAATCAGAAGATATGTAATTTAAAAGAAAAATACCCAAATGTAATTAAATTCTTAGAAGAAAAAGAGAATGTAGAATTAAATAATGCTGAACAGAAAGCAATTTTGGAGATTCTTGAATTACAAGGAGAACTTGATGTTATTGAATTAAAAGAATCCTTTAAATTAGGTTTTAAAGAGGCATATATTTATTTTGAATCAATGAATATGCTAAACATTTAAAAACAGGAGTTAAAAATGGAACTAAATGATAATATTTTTTATACACCGACTGAGTTTGCAAAATTAAGAAAGTGTAGTGTACCGACAGCACTAATTATTTATAACTTATCAGATTTTCCAAGTGAAAATTATGGTAAGGAGAAAGTGGCTTTAGGTAGTGCAATAAGAGAATGGTATAAAAACAAAAGATCGAAGGGAGGAGAATAATGAAATTTATATATGCCAGTGATATTCACGGAGATGAATATAAATACAAAAAATTATTAGAAGAGACAATAAAACAAAAAGTAGAATATTTAGTATTTGGAGGAGATCTATTACCTAAAAATTGTAGCGATAGATATAATGAACAAAAAATATTTATAGAGCAATTTTTCGATAATTATTTTACCGAATTGAAAAAAAATAATATTAAATGTATTTGTATATTAGGAAATGATGATTTAGAACAATTAGATGAAATATTTGAAAATGAGTGTAGCAAATTTGATAATGTATTTAATATAGATAATAAAAAGGTAGATATTGAAAATAATTCATTTATAGGATTATCTAAAGTATTAGACCATCCTTTTGGCTGTAAAGATAGAGTCGTAATTGAGAAAAATTTAGAAATGCAGTTTCAATTATCAAGAATAATATATGTCGAAAAATGTAGAAATATGTTATCTGTTGATGAATGGAAAGAATATAGAAATAATATAGAAAAAATGGAAAATGTCTTAGAACATTTACCTAAAGCAACAGAAGGAAAAAAGGTTATTTATGTATTTCATAATCCACCATTTGGAATAGGACTAGATGTATGTATGGATAAACGACAAGTAGGCTCAAAAGCAATAACTAATTTCTTAGAAAAAAGTAATGCTTATATGTCTTTACACGGTCATATTCACGAATCTTATAGAGTTACAGGAATTTGGAAAAATGAATTGAATGGGACAATTTGCATACAAACAGGGCAAACAGAAAGAGGTAATAAAGATATGTTTTATGCAATAATAGATACCGACACAAACTATAATGACTTATATATGTTTAAGGGGTGATAAAGATGAAAAAGATAAATTCATATTGGTATTCAAAAGGAAAATTTGATAGAAAAACTTGGAGACCAATTGATGAAAAAAACGAGTATTTATATTCATTAGGATGGCATCCTACCAAAATTAAAGAGAAAGATCTACCAAAGGATTACATTAAATTTAGAAGTAAAACGATATGGTATTTGACAGGTTTTGTTAAAACTTCAGGAGTAAAAGATTTATATTATGAATATGTAAAGGAAAATCATTTATTTAAGGATGACTACTTATATATTTCTTATGATAGAAAAATAGAAGAAACTAAAGATGAATTTGGTTATGAAGCAATAAGATACTTTGATGTCTCAATTAGTGGTTGGGATAGTATAAATGTTTTGTTAGCTATAGAAAAGAATTCTAACATAGATACTACAAAGGTAAGAAATAAAATAAAAGAGAAATTTGAATGGTGGAAAGAAAACGAACAAGAAGATTATAAAAGATGTTTTGGAGATAGGAAAATTGATGATATTTTTGTATATTATGAAGAAAAATTAAAGGAAGGAGAAAAGTAATATGCTTTGGGATGATTTTAAGAAAAATTATAATAATTATATGGAACAACCGATAGAAGATTTAAGTATAGATGTTTTGAGAAATATGTATAAAGACCTAGTATTTATTGCTACAGAAACTGCATTTGATGAAGTGAATCGTGATACAGAGTTTTTATTAAGAACATTATTATTACAACATAGAATAAATTTTAATGAAGAAAGTAAACAATATCAAAATCCTAATTGGGATAAAAGTTGCGAAGTAAATGGAATAAAATTTGAAAAAGAAAAAACATATTTAATAAATGATGACAAAATAGATGAATACACAAAACAACTTGAATATCAAGTAAAAGAAAAAGATAAGAAGATAAATGAATTAGAAAAAATGCTAAAACCTATACTAGATTTGAATATTCCAATAAATACATTGATAAATGAATTTGAAAGGTTAAATGAACTAGAAGATAATATGGAGATAGAAAAGTTAAAATCAAAGGATAAAAAAGTTTAACAAAAATACTAGACAAAAAAGTACACACAAAAAAGAGTACACAAAAAAGACTAGGTTGAAATATCAAAAATAAGTAGTATAATAAGTATAATGAAACAAGTATGAGAGATGCAAAAGAGCGAAAGTTCTTAACATCTCTTTTTTGTTTCTAGGTTTTGTATAAGCCTATGGTGTATTGTAAAATTTATTATGGAAGGAAGGGAATTGAAATGATTTTTGGAAAGTATGGAGAAATGATCTTAGCAAATATGGAAAAAAATTATCCATATAGAAAACAAGAGTTAGAGCTTACAGGAAAACTTGAAATTAAGATATTTGAGCGAGAAAAGTACATTTTAGAGTTGAAAGAGCAAGTAGAAAAACAAATTAAAGAAAAATATGAAGCTCCTAATACACACGAAATAACTATACTTGCTAAATATCAGCAAATGATAGATGGTTTAGTTGATGAAGTTCTAATGAAAGATATTTTACAAAAAATATAAAAATTGAGTTAGTATTACTAGCTCTTTTTTAGGAAGGAGTATATATGCTTAATGTTTGGATTGGAAACTTAGGAAAATATAACGAAGGAGAACTTGTTGGCGAATGGTTAGAACTTCCTGTTTCTAAAAAAGAATTAGATACTTTTTTAAGAGAAAAAGTGGGACTTCAATTAACACAAGAAGAAGTTGAAAAAGCACTCACTGAAGATGGTGTATGTTATGAAGAATATATGATAAATGATTATGAAACTGATTTACCAATAAAAGTTAGTGAATATAGTAATTTGAATATGCTTAATTTATTAGCAATGGCATCTGAAAAAGTAAATAATATGGAGGCTGTTGAAGCTTATATTGAATATCAAGGTACAGATGATATAGAAGAAATAATAAATGTTATGCTACAAGAAGATAATATACCTTTTTATCCTTATGAAGAAAATTCAGAAAATCTTTCTAACGAAGAAAAATATGGAATGTCTAAAGCTATATGGAATGGCTTAGATGAAATATTAGAAAAATACTATGTTACTGATTGTTTTGACTACGAAAAATATGGTATGGATGATGATGTTAGTTTATATGAAAATGGTTATCTTGAAAATGGAGCTTGTGGAGATATTGATTTACATTATTATTCTTTAGAAGAAATAAAAGAAGAACTAGGATACGATGAAGAAGAATCTGAAGAAAAAAAGTTGAGAATTGTCTATAAAGAAGTGGGAAAAGATCCTATTGTTATGGAAATTGAAGATACCTTAGAGGCAAAACAAAAATTAGTTGGAGGACTAATTGAAGTTGTGCCTTATAAAGATGATTTACTTCTTATATGTAATGAAGAAGGTAAAATTACAAATTTAAAACCTAATCTACAATTTGACTATGATTATATTGCAGGAAACTGTTTTATTATTGGAGATGATTACGAAAATGGAGATTTTAAATCTGTTGAAGAAAGTCAAATTGAAGATATTAAGAAAGATTTAGAAGATAGAACAATTATCTTAGAAGAAATTGAAGAAACAGATGAAATGGAGTTTTAAAAGTATGGGGTTAGAAATAGAAATACAAAAAAAGCCTCCAGTAGAAGAAAGAGATATTATGAAAGTAGCAAGTTCAGATGATGTATATAAATTAAAAGAAGTACAAGAAATAAAAGATGCTGTTCAAGAGCATTTATTATTTATAGGATTAGATTCAAGAAATAATGTTAGAAATATAAGTTTAATTGGAGTTGGTAAATGTAATGAAATATATGTAGATAGTAAATATATTGTTAGAACAGCTTTAATAACAGCAAGTGAAAAAGTGATATTAGTACATAATCATCCTTCAAATGATTTAGAGCCAAGTAAACCTGATAAACATATAACAAATATTACAGGTAAAATGTTAAAAGCATTTAATATTCAACTAACAGATCATATTATAGTTGGAGAAAGTCAATATTTGAGTATGGGTAAAATAAAGGCTATAAATAATGACTTTGAAGATCCAAGAACTAATGCAATAGATAAAGGATTACTAATAGAAGAAAATTTAAAATTAAAAGGAGAAGTTGAAACTTTAAATAATAAAATTCAAGAATTAGAGGCACAAATAGAAAATGGAGAGGAGATGGAATTTTAATGAGTAGAGAGCTAATAAATAGAATTACAATAAAAAAAGATGGAGTGTATCTAAGCCACAAAAGTAGTAATGATACTGCTCCTTTTTATTCTAGTAAATATACTTGGCTAACAGATATTTATAATAGAGAAGGTCAAAAAGGATTAGATAAAGAAATCATAAAAATACTTCAAGAAGGGAATGAATTAAGAGGAAATCATAAAAGTATAATACCATATAAAAAGATTATGCAAGATTATTATACATTGGGAAATTATCCATTACGAACAAAGATATATAATTTTAAAACATTATTTTTAAGTACAGATTATAATGAGGAAAAAGTTGGTATGCCAAAAGAAATGCTAGGAAAGAAAATAGATAGGTTAGAAGAAGAACTATGTACACAACTTGCAAATGATGTCGAAAAATATAGAAAAGAAGAAAATCAAGAGGAAAAGCAAGAGATTGATGATTCAGCAATGGAAGAAACAGATGAAATGGAATTTTAAAAAATTTTTCTAAAAGGGTTTTGGATTTAATTTTATATCATTATATAATTCATTGACAAGGAGGTAAAATTATATGCCAAAAGAAACACTTTTAGAATCAATCTATTGGGATAGAGAGCAAGGAGTTCTAGCTAACAGAAGTGAATTAGAAAAAGAGGTTAGCTACGAAATACAAAAAGATGGTAACGAAGAAAAATTAAGAGAACTTATTGATAAAATCTATAATCAAAGATTGAGAAATAAAATTGACAAATATTTAGATTTAACTTTAGAAGATATGTTAAAAAGAGAAAGTGCAACTTTAGACAAATATTATAAACAAGGGTTTAAAGATGGAATCAATTTGTTAATTGAATGTATTAGTTAAGGGGTTAGTTTATACTAACTCTTTTTTAGGAGGTAAAACTTGAAAAATATACAATTATTTATAAAAGGTAAAAACTTAAATATGCTACAAGCCTTTTCTGATGAAAGTTATTTATACAATTATATTGTAAATAATTATTCTGAACTTCCTGAAGATAATATATTTAGAAATCCTACTATACTGAAGAAATTAGAAGAAATGATATATTTTTCTAAAGAAAATATTTCAGATGATGATGAAATTGTATGGAATGAAACAAGCAGAGATTTAAAATCAAAAAATGTTTCTTTTTATGCAATTATTTTAGATCCTATAAATGGATCTTTTACGGTTTATAATAATTTAAAAAACACTATTCCTTATTTACAAATAGACTCAAATACAGATATTTTTGAGGCAGTAAATAAGATAGGACAATTTAATAAAGATTTGGAATACGAGGAAGAAATGGAGATGTAAAATGGAAGGTTTAAAAATACAATGGCTACACGAAAAGCCACCTATTGAAGAAAGAAATCCTAATTTATTCTATTATGATATAAGAGATTCAAAAATTGACAATGGATACCAAATCGAAAGAGGAGTGTTAGTTAATAACATTGGATCACTTGTAACAAATAAAGATATATTAGAGGGTAAAGACTTTTTAACAGATAAAGAATTTGAAAATTTACATTATGAAGAAGTCCAAGACTTATATGTAAAACCTAATTCTATGGAATCTGATATAGAACTTGAATAGGAGGAATTATTTTGAGTATAGAAGATGCAAGAAAAAAGTTTGTGGTAGATAAAACACCTGAAAAGAACGAAACAAAGAAAGTTGAAAATAGTAATAATATTATAAATATTGAATTGAGCAAATTGGTTGCTTTTAGAAAAAGGCAACCTTTTTCAATGTATGATGAAACTAAAAAACAAGAAGTATTAGAAAGTATTAAAGAAAACGGAGTTTTAGTACCTATTATTGTTAGAAAAATAGCTAATGAAAAATATGAAATTATTTCAGGACATAACCGAGTAGAATGTTCAAAAGAACTACACTTATCAACAATTCCAGCTCAAATTGTGGATTGTGATGATGATAAAGCTACCTTAATTATGATAGATACTAATCTTTGTAATAGAGATAAAATACTTCCTGTTGAAAAAGGATATGCTTACAAAATGAAATTAGAAATATTAAAAAACAACCCTAACATAAGTAATATCAATGAGTTAATGGAAAATTCTCACGATGAGAATAATAC
This sequence comes from uncultured Clostridia bacterium, assembly GCA_963558405.1. Taxonomy (GTDB): domain Bacteria; phylum Bacillota; class Clostridia; order TANB77; family CAG-508; genus CAKNOI01. Next base: position 75,127 of record CAUWGC010000002.1, on the reverse strand, counting down.
AAGTTTAGCTCAAATTTATAGATATATAAGACTTACAGAACTAATTAAGCCCTTACAAAATAAAGTGAATTTAGAACAAATAAATTTTATGGCAGGAGTTGAAATTTCTTACTTATCTAAAGAAGAACAAGAAATTATAAATCAAGCATTAGATGATGAACAAATAAAATTAACACTTGTTCAAGCACAAAAACTTAGATTAAAACGAAACAATATTACTTATGAAATAGTTTTAAAAATACTAAAAAATGAAAAAGTTAAAGAAGAAAAATTTACTGGAAAATTAAATAGGCAAGTATTTAATGAATATAAAGACCGATTTAATTCAGATAAAGAATTCAGTATTTTAATTAAGAAATTATTAGATGACTATTTTAGGAGCGACAGCGATGTATAGCAAGATTCCCCTTTGTCAGTACAAAGGGAGCAAAAAGTACCTTTTTTTGATCAAGTGGTTACACCACATAAGTTTTATTAGCACAAGGAAGGAGATATATTGAAGAAAACAGAGAGAATTGAAATTAGGGTAACTCCTGAAGAAAAAATGACTATAACTTTAAAGAGCAAACAAGCTAATCAAAGTATTTCAGAATTTATAATTAAAAGTTCTACTGGCAATAAGATTATAGTTATAAATGAATTACCTGAAATGATAACAGAACTTAGAAGAATTGGAAATAATATCAATCAATTAACAAGACTTGCTAATAGCAAAATTATTACTTGTGTTGATTTAGAAGGTACAAAAAAGGAGTTACAAAAATTATGGCAATCATTAAATTTATTAACAACAAAGTCAGTTTAAAAAAGACTCTAAATTATATATGCAAAGAAGAAAAAACAGATAAAAAGCTAATTTCAGGTAAAGATTGCATACCTGAAACTGCTTACGAAGAAATGATGACAGTTAAGAAGATGTATAAAAAGCTAACTGGTAGAGAAAAAATACACTTTGTTCAATCATTTTCTCCTACTGATAAACCAACATACGAACAGGCTCACGAAATAGGAGTTAGAATGGCTGAATATTTTAAAGGCTTTCAAGTAGTAGTTGCTACACATATTGATAGAGAACACATACATAATCATATAGTTTTAAATACTGTGAATTTTGAAAATGGATTAAAGTTCCACCAAAGCAAACAAGACTTGCAAAAAATTAAAGATTTATCAAATCAAATTTGCAAAGAATATGGACTTGCTATAACAGAGCAAAAATCTAAAGTTGATGATATAAAAATAAATGAATATCAAGCAAGGATTAAAGGTATTAGTTGGAAAGAATTATTAACAAAAGATATAGATTCTGTTATGGAAAAATCAAACAATAAGTATGAATTCTTTACAGGTATGAACAAACTAGGTTATAAAGTGAATTGGAGTAAAGAAAAATTAAGCATTATTTATACGACTCCTACTGGTTATAAATGTAGTGATAAAAAGCTCCATAAAGAAAAGTATTTAAGAGAAAATATGGAACTTTACTTTAAGGAAAAGGCAAGAAAAAATATTAAAGGTGTTAAGCAAGAGAAGGTTACTTATAAAAGTATTCATTCTAACATTGTAGACATTATTGAACAATTAAGTAGAAATAAACAAGCTGAAGATACAACTACCTTAACTGGATTAAATGAAAGTGCTAAAAAGCAACTTGCTATTGAGATGCATTATAGCACAGAAGAATTAGATGAAATGGAATTCTAGGAGGTGGTAATTATTGAAAAACAGAATATGTTAGTTCTCATAGTTGAAAATGCTAAAAATCCTGAATTAAAAAGAATTCCTAATAGACTTAATACACTAAGAAGAATAATCGGAAATCAAAATATAGAAGTTATTAAATATAAAGATGTTCTTATTGTTTATGATGAGGAGGCTTTTAAAAAGTTACTTCCTATAAATAGAACGATTGATGGTTTAAATATTAGAGGGAATTTTATTATTACAGGAAATGATGAAAAACATCAAGACTTTAAAGATTTAACAGAAGAACAGATAAAAGCATATACTGTTGAATTTGAATTAGAAAATAACTTAGAACAAGGAGATGAGCTAGAAAATGAATAAAAAGAAACTTGGAATTATAGCAATATTATCAATGCTTAATATTCCATTAAGCATATATTTGAGTGCCACAATTCATACAAAACTTGCTAAAATAGAAATTTCACAAATAGTAGTTGATAAGCAATTATTACTACTATTTTTTCTTGTCTATTTACTTGTTGAAGTTGTAATTATTATGCTTTTTGGTTTTGGAAGTAAGAAGGTTTTTCAAAGTGGAACAGTTAGTATTACAGATAAATTAAAGACACCTGAAATAATGGGACAAGGACAGCACGGAACAGCTAGATGGCTTACAAAAAAAGAATTCAGAAAGACTTTTAAATGTAATACTTTAAGTGATAGTAATAATACTTTTAATTCAGGAGGTATTATTGTTGGCTATGAGAAAAATAAAAATAGTGAAAATATTTACTACATTGATGACAATATACACAGTTTAGTTGTTGGAGCTACTAGAAGTGGTAAAACTAGAAGTATTGTTTTACAAACTGTTGGTAATCTTGGATTAGCAGGAGAAAGTATGATTATTTCAGATCCTAAAGCTGAAATATATCACTATACTTCAAAATTTTTAGAAGAACTAGGGTATAAAATTATAACCTTAGACTTTAAGAATCCTACTAAAAGTACAAGATATAACTTTCTACAACCTGTAATTGATGCAGTAAATAGAGATGATTTTAGAAAAGCTGAAGAATATGCTTGGGATATAACACAAAGTTTAGTTGGAAATGAAGATACTAAGATGGAGAAAATTTGGAGAGATGGAGAAATGTCAGTAATTGCAGGAGCAATTATGAGTGTTGTTTTTGATAATAAAGAACACCCTGAATATCAAAATTTAACTAATGTTTACTCTTTTATTTCAGAAATGTGCAAAACAACAGGACAACAGATGCCAATAAATAAATACATTGAAAATCTCGCACCTGAGCATCCTGCAAGTACAATATTTAATATTGCAAGAATTGCACCTGAAAAAACAAGAGGCTCTTTTTTTACTTCAGCTCTTACTACTTTAAGACTTTTTACAAGTAAAAGCATTTATGGAATGACTTGTAAAAGTGATTTTAGTTTAAAACAAGCAGGGGAAGAAAAAACAGTTACTTATATTATTCTTCCTGATGAAAAAACTACTTACTATCCTTTAGCCTCACTTTTTGTATATCAGAACTATGTTTCACTTGTTGAAAGTGCTGATGAACGAGGAGGCGAATTAAAGACAAGAGTAAATTATATTTTAGATGAGTTTGGAAACTTTACTACTATTCCTGCTTTTAGTAATATGCTTACAGTTGCAGGTGGTAGAAAAATAAGATTTAATTTATTTTTACAATCATTTTCACAACTAGAAAATAAATATGGTCGTGAAGTGGCTGAAAATATTAGAGATAACTGTCAAACTTGGATATATTTGAAAACTGCTAGTAATGAAACAGCTAGTATAATTTCAAAAAAACTTGGAACTTATACTACTTCCAGTTACAGTAGATCAAGTAGTTATAGTAAATATCAAAATGGCAGTAATTCTGAATCAATAAATTTAATTAGTAGAAGTTTATTGACTGAAGATGAAATACTTAGAATTGAAAGACCTTATGTTTTGGTTATTCAAACAGGACTATTTCCTATTATTACTAAACTTCCTGATATTTCAAAATGGAAATTTAATAGTTTATTTGGAATGGGAAATCAAGAGCATAACAGAAAATTAAGATTTGAAAGAGAAAGTCAAAGAAATGTAAAAGATATTGAAGATATAAAACTATGGGGGATTTGGAATTCGTATAAATAAAAAATCAATGAAGGAGAATTTATGTATGAAGGAAAAGATAAAAGAAAAATTAAAAAAATATTCAAAAAGAATAGGAAAAGCAGGACTTGTTACAACAAGTCTTATTTGTGCAACAAGCACTTGTTTTGCAGGAGTTCAAGACAGTCAAATTGCAACAGGTACACAAAATTTAATAACAGATTTAACTAACTGGCTCTTAATACTTGCTCCTGTTTTAACAGTATTATTAGTTGGCTATTACTTGCTTAGAAAATCATCAAGTGATGAAATGGATGGCAAGAGATGGGATTCAAGAATAAAGGTAGCAATAATTTGCTGTGTTGGTGTAGTTGTTGCTAGTGGACTTATAAACTTAATAATTGGATATTATAGATAAGGAGGTACGTTTTGGAATCAATTTTAACTGGCTTAATTACCAGTATTATTGGTGGTGCTGATAATGTTATAAACTCTGCATTTAATGGACTTATTGATATGTGCTTTAATTCAGAAAACTATATATCTTCTAATTTTGGAAGTACAGTAGTTGACTTTTCTGGGCTAAAAGCACTTATTTTAAGTTTGGCAATATCCTTAATAGTATTAAAGTTTTTGAAAAAAGGTTTTGATATGTATATATTATGGACAGATGGAGAGGCTGATACACCTCCACTTACTTATATTGTTTACTTTATAAGAGCAATAGTTGTAGCAATTAGCTTTTCTATTCTATATGATTGGGTAATTCAAATTGCTAAGTCATTTGGAGAATCTATTTTAACGGCTATGAATATGGCTAATAATGTATCACTTACGACAGCTATTGCTAATATTGCAACTTCAGGCTTATTTACGGCAATAGTAGCCTTAATTGCTTTAATACTATTATTTGTTCTATATATACAATTTTTAATGAGATCCTTAGAAATGTTTGTATTAAAATTAGGTTTTCCTCTAGCTTGTGTAGGTTTAGTAAATCCTGATGGAGGAGTTTTTAAATCTTATTCAGAAAAACTAATAAAAAGTATTTTGACTGTTTTAGTACAAATTATATTATGCAAAATCGCAATAATACTGATAATGAATGTAAAAATGTTATTTGGAATCGCTGCGATAATAATGGCGATTAAAACACCTAAGTTCTTACAAGAGTTTATGCTTGGTGGTGGAACTGGTGGAATTAGTAATGTAATAGTTACTACAAGTAAAACTATGGAACTTTCTTCTCAAATTAAGAGAAAACTTAGTACATTAAAGAAAGGGTAATTTATGGATACTTTAAATGAAATAATAAATTTGTTAAAAGTTGTAGTTATACCACTTGGAGTTATATTCCGAGTGGTATTTTGCTTAACTAAAATGATTTATGATGAAGATGCACAAGGCTCATATAAAAGAAAAATAAGAAATACCATAGTTTTTGGAATAATATCAGAATTGATATTTGTAATTTTAGATTTAGTAAAAAAATATTATGGAGGTTAAAGATGGATAATGAAAATGATTATAAACTTTATATTCCTTCTAATGTAAAAACTAGAATGGAATTTTTTAAAGGATATGGTGTAAAAGAACTAATATCTACAATAATTGTTTTTGCTTGTTTACTTCCTATTAGCTTAATTATTTACAAATTAAAGGGTAGTTTCTTATTGCCTGTGGTAATTGAATTCATAGGAGTTGCAGGAACAATTATAGCAACTGCTAAAGATGAAAATAATTTGTGTGTAACAAAGCAAATAAAGTTTTTAATAGACTTTGCTAATACACAAAAACAATATAGATATAAATATTATAATAAATGGAGGGGAAATGTTGGGAAAAATACTTAATATATTTGGTAAAAAATCAAAAGACAATACTTGTAATGAAGAAGTTGGTATTTTAGATATTAGAAATAATTATATTTATACAAGAGATGGCAATGTAATTGCAGGATTAAAAATATATTCAATAAATACTCAATTACTTACTGAAAGAGAAAAGCAAAATTTAATAAATGAATTATCTGCTGAACTTTCTTCAGAACAAGGAGAAATGAAATATTTTAATATTGCTAGAGCTGTTGATATATCTCCATTACAGGAATATTTAACAGAGATTATAAATACAACAGATAATGCAATTCAAAAAAGATTATTAAAAACACATTTAAAAGAAGTACAAAGGTTGTCTTTGAACGGAGAAATCGTTGAGAGGCAATCTTTTTTAATGATAAATGCTAAGCACGATGATAATTCAGAAAAAGATTTATTAAAAAGGTGTTTAGATTTAAGCAATAAATTTGAGAGATGTAGCATTAAAACAGAAATCCTTGATGAGCCTTCTCTAATACAGTTATGTAATAGCTTTTTAAATATGAATTATGCTCATAGAGAAGATACTGATATTGAGGATAAAGTTGTAATGCTGAAGGAGGCTTAAATTGAAGAAAAAAGAAATAGAAAGAATAATTGAGAATCATACTTTGCTTAATATTCTTAGTCCTATTGGAGGTATTGAATATAAAAAGAATTATTTTAGAGTTGGAGATTATTTAGGTAGGGTATATGCAATAACAAAATATCCTCAAAAAGTAAGAGTAGGATGGCTAGAAAGTATTGCAAATATTCCTAATACGGTATGTTCATTAAACATATCTCCTACTGAAAAAGATACCCTAATGCAGAATATAAGTAAAGGTATTAGGCAGAATGAAATTCAGTACGATAGTATTAAAGATGAAATATTAAGGCAAAGAACAGAAAGAGAAATAAACGATGCTAGAGAACTTATTGAAAAGATAGACCTAAACGGAGAAACTGTTGTATATGTTACTATTGCAATAATGGTTATTGCTGAAGATATGGAAGAATTAAAACAAAGATCAAAAGCTGTTTTAACTAAACTAGCAACTATGCAAATGAAAGGGCGATTATTAACTAATTTGAGTAGAAACTCATTTAAGTTAATGTCGCCTTTTGCTATTACAGATCCAGTAATTAAAGAAATTGCTGATAGAAATATGCTAGAAAGTTCTTGGATAGGTGGACTTCCATTTTCTAGTTCAGGATTTAATGATGGAAACAAATATTATTTTGCACGAGATACAAAAGGTGGAATTGTAATACTTGATCCTTGGAAAAGGGGAGGAGATAGAACAAACTCAAACTTTGTAATTATGGGAACAGCAGGAGTTGGAAAATCTACTGTTGCTAAGCATTTGATTTTAAATGAATATATGACAGATACTAAAATAATTTTGATAGATCCTGAAAGAGAATATAAGCAAATGACAGAAAAATTAGGCGAGAAATGGATTGACATAGGAAGTGGCAAAGGTGGAATTATAAACCCTTTACAAATAAAAGCAGTTCCACTTGATGATGAAAATGAAGAAGAAATTGGTTATAAAGATGAAGGAAAAGGAATGGGAGCTATGGCTTTACATTTTCAAACTTTAAGGACTTTCTTTAAACTTTTATATCCTGAACTTAATTCAATACAAGTAGCATATTTAGAAGAAGTTTTAGAAGAATTATATCAAAAATTTGGTATAACTTGGGATACAGATATAACAGGTATTCCTAATAATAAATTTCCTATTATGACAGATTTATATAATTTACTTGAAGAAAAAGCAAATACTGAAAAAGAAAAAGATAAACAAAAAGTATTTGCCACATTAAAAAGTTTATTAAGAGGAATTAGTATAGGAGCTGAAAAAGGACTATTTAATGGTTATACTTCAGTAAATGATATAGCAAAAGTTGTATGTTTTGATACTTTTAATCTTCAAAATGCTTCAGATAGAATTAAAAAAGCTCAGTATTTCAATATATTAACTTACTGTTGGGAAATAATGAGCAAAGATAAAACTGAAAAAACAATGCTTGTATGCGATGAGGCTTATTTGCTTATAGATCCTGAAGTTCCACAAACATTGATATTTTTAAGAAATGTTGCTAAGAGATGTAGAAAATATGAAGGTAGCCTAGTTATTATTTCTCATTCTATTGTTGATTTTTTAGATGGCTCAGTAAAGATGTATGGACAAGCAATACTTGATATGGCAACATATAAAATTCTTATGGGTACTGATGGACAGAACTTAGAAGAATCTACTGAACTTTTTAAATTAAGTGAGGCACAAGCAGAATTCTTATATAAAAAGAAAAGAGGTTTAGCACTATTTATCATTGGCTCAAACAGAATATTCGTAAGGTTTGATATATTCCCTATTGAGTTTGAGTATTTTGGTAAAGGTGGTGGTCGTTAATGGCAGTAGATCCACATACAGCAAAGATTATCGCACAAGCTGTTATTAGTCAAATAACAGATGAAGAAAAAAGACAAAGACTAATTATAGGAATTATTATTACTATTGTTGTTATAACTTTAATAATTTTAATTCCTGTTTTTGCAATAACATCCACTATTGATAAAATTAAAAGTTTCTTTGGCTTTGGAGATGATGGGCAGACTTCAGACAGTTCGTACTATTCATTAGTTGAAATGCACGATACCTATGCTCCTACTGTAACTATTGGAGAGTTAGAATATAACGGAACATTCCCTATGCCTGTTCAAAATGCAACTGTTACAAGTGAATTTGGAGTAAGAATTCATCCTGTAACTGGAAAGCAAAGTTTTCATACAGGAATAGATTTAGCAGGAGCTTGGCACTCAAATATTACAACTGTTGAAAAAGGGACTGTTGTATTTGCAGGTGTCAAAACAGGCTATGGAAATTGTGTAGAAATACAACATATAACCGAAAATGGAATAACTTATTATACTTTATATGCTCACTTAGCTAGAATCGATGCTATTGAAGGTCAAGAAATTCAGCAAGGTACAGTAATTGGTATTCAGGGAGGAGATCCTAATCGTGATCCAAATCCAGGATATAGTACAGGATCGCATTTACACTTTGAAATAAGAATGTCGAAAAATGTGGATTATATAAATCCTAGAGAATATTTATATGGAAATAAGGAGGTATGAATTGGTAACAGATATATATAATACTGATAAAAAATACAATATAATTTATGCTGATCCTCCTTGGAAATACAAAACTTGGAGAGATGGCACAGGAACAGCTGAAAAGCATTATCCTACAATGAATATTGAAGATATAGTGAATATGAAAGATACAATCAAAAATATTTCAAATAAAGATTGTATCCTTTTTTTATGGGTAACATTTCCTTGTCTTTTAGAGGGTTTAAGAGTTATGAAAGAATGGGGATTTAAGTATAAAACTTGTGGTTTTAATTGGATCAAAAGAAATAAAAAAAGTGATACTTGGTTTTTCGGTATGGGACATTGGACTAGAGCAAATTCAGAAATCTGCTTAATAGGTACGAGAGGGACTATAAAAAGAAAATCAAATAAAGTATTTCAAATAGTAGATACTCATATTGAAGAACATAGTAAAAAACCTGAGGTTGTTAGAGAAAGAATAATTGAACTTGTAGGGGATTTACCTAGAATTGAATTGTTTGCAAGACAGACAGCAGATGGTTGGGATTCGTGGGGAAATGAAGTGTAAATATTGAAAAATACACACTTTTTTGCTATAATGTTAAAAAAATAATTGGATTTTTCAGATGGTGGTAATATGGATGAAGAAAAAAAGAAGAAAGAAATAGAAGAAGATTCAAAAACAAAAATAAAAAGTAGTGAAAAAGTGTTAGAAAAATATAAAAAACAGTTACAAGTAATTAGTCCTCAGTATAACAAAGCAATAGAACAAGCAACAAATTCAATAAGAATGATGGATATTTCAAATAAGATAGAACTTGCAAAGCCTAAAATACTTTCTAGCAATGAACAAATAATAAATACAATAAATTCAAATATGTATAAAAATCAGATACAATCACTAATGCCAGCTTATCAAAATATGATGACACAAGTAAAAAATTCTATGGGAATAGATAGAATTTCTACAATGATTGGAACAATAGCAAAACAGCAATTATCTTTGTGTAATGAAAAAATCATGAATGTAGTTACAAGCTCTTTATCTAATGTTATTTCACAAATAGCTGAAACACAAAGACAGTTGATTAGCACAGTAGCTGAGGCTATGAATAGAAATATTACTCCTGCATTTAAGGCTTTATCTTTATCGTTAGAGGAGGCAAGAAATAATCCTGATAGTTTACTAAGTTGGATGAACTATTATGATAAGTTGAGTGAATTCTTTTGGATTATGCCATATAAAATAACAACAGAAGAATTGCACGAAATATTACAAAATGTAAAGACAGAAAAAGAATTTGATCAATATATAAATAGATATTTTAATAAAACAAAAGTAGAATTACTTATTAACGATATAAGAGGTATGTTATCTAACAATAATCAAAGAAAAGTTTTTAATCAAATTGTTACTTCATATAAAAGTAAATCTTATGCTTTAGCAAGTATAGGTATAACAACAATGATTGACAATTCCTTGTCATATTATTTAATTGATAAGGGATGCACATCTAGGTTAAAATTATTTGAGCCAATTATTAACGATTTAGACTTAAAAAGAGATAATTCAGATTTTTCTTTTATAGTTATGATGGTAAATAGTAATATAAATTTATTATATGAACAAATTGAGTTTAATAATAAAATTTCTATAAATACAAATAAAAAGGCAAGAAGGAATCCAATTTCACACGGTAAATCGTATAGTTATAAAAAAATTGATACAATAATGCTTATGAATACATTATATTATTTATTAGTAATTCAAAATGAATTGAAAGAGTATAAAAATTCATTATATAGAAATAAAAAAAAGGAATTTTATATACCAACAAAAGATGAAAAAAGAAAAATAAAAGAAAAGATACAAAGTAAAAAAGAAATTCCAAATAATAATCAAGAGTTATAGATTGTCAGAAATGGCAGTCTATTTTTTATATTTTAAGAAAGGAGCTGATGAAATTGATTTTAGCAATTACTAGAGAAAATGAAAAGTTAATTTATGAGGTATGCAAAGAAAATGGATTTGAAAGCCCACAAGTTTTAACTGGTGTTGATAGTCTTAAAAGATTTGCAGTACAAGAACTTAGAAACTTAAATAATTACAAGCAGATTATTATTGATATAGCCTCGACTAAGGAATCAGAAGATGAAATTGTGCAATCAGTTGTAGCAATTAAAAGTATGTATAATATCAGAATTATTATAGTTGCTTTAGGATTTCAAGAAGGAAATAATCTATTGGCTAAACTATTCAATGAAGGTATTTATAATTTTGTAAATAGCAATACCTATTATGAACAAAAAGAACAATTTAAGAAATGTTTAAGTGATGAAGGGTGCCAGTATAAAGATGCTGTCAGATTTAGGCAGAAAATCGAAGGTGGAAAGAAAAACAAAATAATTATAAAGAAAGAATATAAAACATTAAAACAATTTGTAAATATCGCTGTTGCAGGAACTGAAAAACATATAGGAGTTACTACACAAGCAATTTTAATAACAATGTTTCTAAAAAGTCTTAATATGAATGCTTGTTATATTTGTGCAACAGATAAAGATGAAATTAAAAATATAGAAACCTTAGATGGTGTGGTAAAAAAAGATGGTTTATATTCTTATAAAGGTATTGATCTTTATAGTAATGACAATAAAATTGATGCTATGCAATATGGCTATGATTTTTACATATATGATTATGGAATTCTAAATGAAAATATTTTAGATAATTTTTTATCAAAAGAAGTAAAAATTATAGTTGGTGGTACTAAGGCTTGGGAAACAGATGAAACATTTAGAGTTTTAAGTTTGTTAGAAAAAATACCTGAAGTAAATTATATATTTAATTTTTCTAGTAATGAGGAAAAAGCAAAATTTAGAAAGATTTTAAAATCATATATAAAACATATATATTTTTCTGAATTTACAACAGATACTTTTAATAGCAGTATAAATACAGGAATATATCACGAAATATTTAAGGATTACATTTCTGAAAAATCTAATAAACTTGAAGTAGTTGAAAATAAAGGTTTGTTCAGTTTTCTGAAAAGAGGTAAATAATGAGGAAAAATTTATATAAAGAATATTTAAAAAAACAAAAAATCAAAGAAAAATACGAAGAACAAGTAGTTGTCAATGAACAGAATTCAGTTCTAAAGGCACTACTTTTTTTATTTAATATTTTATCAAGAATATTTAATATTTTATTCTATTTAGGCATTATAATTTTATGCTCCATTGGAGCTACTTATCTTGCTAATAAATTTGGAATAATAAATATATTTTAGGAGGTAAAAAAATGAAGTTAATAAAAAGAATATTTGCAGTATGTAGTTTTTGCACTTTACTTACTGCTACAAATTGTTTTGCAGTAACGCTAGATAACACAAATGTTACTGATAATAAATTAAATTGTTATATAACATATTTAGTACAAAAAGATGAACAAAATACTTTTATAGAAAATTTAGAAAAAGATATTGAAGTTTTTGGAGATAAATATACTTTTGATAGTTATACTTCTGAAGGAGGATCTATGACAGATACTATTGATATAACTACAACTAAAAAAATAACAAGTAAAACAAATAACTTAGAAAGTATAATAAATCAATTAGGGACAACTATTAGTTATGAAAAAGATGGATATATTGGAGAATATCTATTAAACACTCAAAATATACAAATTAAAACGAACTACAATGGCTTTAGAGAAGATTTAATAGAAGAAACAATAAATTACACTAACCTAGAAAGAAATGACTTAGATTTTATACCTAAGCAAACAGTTAAAAATGGATTAACTTTAAATCTATTAAATGTTGAATGGGAAGTTGAAACTACTAAAATGATTGGCGAATATGAAGTTGCAAATTTATATACAGCAAAATGTTACTATGCAGGTAAACAAAGAATTGATTATCCTAATACCTATAGTGTAACTGCTGAATATTCAGGGACAGCAACAAAAACAGTAGAAAGTCCATATATTTATACAGTTAAATATAATAAAGTTGAAGAAGAAAAGTCTGATCCTATACCTGAAACTATTGAAGAAAAAGAGGATAATTTACTACCTATTGCAGGAGGTACTACTGGAATTATATTAGTAATTCTATTTTTCTTTACTAGAAATGTAACAGTATATAACTATAAAGATGGCGAATATGTAAAAGTTGGTAAAACACTAATGAATAGAAATAATATAATCAATTTAACTAAATATTCATTATTTGAAACAACTAATAAATACAAATTAGAATTTTCTAAAAAATTAACAGATAAAATGCAAGGAAAAATGATAACTGTTAAAAAAGGTAATACAAATATTAAAATGTTAGTCAATACTAATGATGAAAAATATATATTTGAAACTAGAATTTAGGAGGCAAAAAGTGGAAAAAGAAAATAAATTTTTAATTGCGATAATTTTAGTTGCTATTATAACTCTTGTTGGAGTTATTTTTTTTGTAATTAAATATCCTGTATATAAAGCAAATAAAGATGCTGAAAATATAGTTGTTGGCGATAATATAGATTTAGATGATACACCTATTGAGGATATTGAGCAGATTATTATTCATTATGATGATGAAATAGGAACACTTACAATTCCTGATATTTTACTTGATAATGTACCTATCAGAGAAAGTGTTGAATTATCTACACTATCTGAAACAATAGGTCATTTTCCTTCTACTTCTATTTATGAGGGAAATGTTGGTTTAGCCTCTCATAATTCAGGAAATAAAGGCGACTTTTTTAAGAATTTAAAGAAAATAAAAATTGGTAGTGAAATATATTATCAAACAAACTATGGTACTAAAAGATATGTAGTAACTGTAAAAAAGATAATTGATGAAGAAGATTGGTCATATTTACAGAAAACCGAAGATAATAGAATTACACTTATTACTTGTGTTGCAGGGCAAAAAGAAAAAAGACTTTGTGTTCAAGCAATAGAATCTTCTGAAGGTATGGACTACGGACAATAAAAATATTAAAAAGGGTTTTGGATTGTCTTTTAAATCGTTTTATAATGATATTAAGGAGATGATCTGTTATGAAAAAATATGTTTTTTTAATCTTATTTATTGTATTTGGAACTTCTATATTATCCAATTATATGACCTATAAAAGTACAAATCCTAAAAATGAAATTATTGATAATAATAATCTACAAAATATAGTTGAAAATGTGGAAAGTACAAGTCAAATATATACTTCAGATGAAAGTATGATTGTATATGAAAAAATTGAACAAACACAAGAAAAAAATATCGAAAAGACTCCAGCCAAAAGTAATATAACTGAAGTAAAACAAAATAAGATTTCTACTCCACAAGTTACAACTGTTCAAGAACAACCTATTGCAGAAGTAAAACAGGAAAGTACAGAAAATAAAAATAATAACAATACACCACAACAAACAAAAGAAGAATCCATACAAATACAACCTGAAACAACTAAGCAAGAAGTTGTAAAAGAAGAGCTTGTAATTAAAGGAGAGGAATATAAAACTAATGATGCTATGATTAACTCTATTAAAAATATTATAAATAATAATCAAAGTGAAGATATGAAATTATATGGATATAACATTGTTGTAGATAGTTCTATTGTTGAATTAACTTCTCAATTTACATATACTGAACAAAGGGTAATTGATAAAATTAAATATAAATTTGGAACAATCAGAATATATGCAAGAGATTATTATAATAATGGACAATATATAACAACAGAATGTTATTTAATATAGATGGAAGTGAGTATGAAAAGAATTTACAAAATTGAAATTGAGGAATTGCTACAAAGAGTCGTTGAAATTGAAGCTGAGAATATTGAACAAGCAATTGAAATAACAAAAGAAAAATATAAAAAAGAAGAATATGTATTAGATGAAAATGACTTCAAAGGAGTTGAATTTTCAGAATACAAAGATAATGAATAATATTTAATTAGGCACTTTTTCAAGTGTCTTTTTTTATGGAAAGGAATTGATAAAATGATAAAAGTAAAAAGTAAAAGAATTTTAGCAATGCTAATGTTAGTATTAACATTATTTTCTACAATAAACCCTAGTGTATTTGCAACAGAGATTAGTTCAGCAAATATTCAAAATAGAGGAGATGTGGAATACCATTTACAATATTGGAATGAGGCAAAAAATGCTTGGTATTATATTACAACCACTTATACTACATATAGTGAAGGTGGAAAAGAATATCCTGCTTATTGTGTAAATAGAGAACATCCAGGTGTTGGGGAGCTAGATGGATATACTGTTGATGTAAATGCTAGTGTTACTGATGTTTTAGGAGATGTTAGAATATGGAGAACAATTATAAATGGATTTCCTTATAAATCAGCAAGTGAATTGGGAGTTGCAAATGATTTAGAGGCTTTTCAAGCTACTAAACAAGCAGTATATTGCATTTTATATAACTTTGATCCAGTAACTAGATTTAGAGGAGCAAATCAAGGAGCAGATGCTAGAGGCGATGCTATTAAAAATGCAATAGTTAATATGGTAAACATAGGAAGAAATGGTAGTCAAATGCCTTCAGATCCTAATATAACATTATCTAATTCAGGCAATTTATATGAGGATGGGAATTACTATACTCAAAAAATAAATGTTTCAAGTACAGTAGAGATGACAAATTATACAATTACAGCTACTGCTAACTTACCACAAGGAACTATTATAACTAATTCAAACGGTATCCAAACAAATTCATTTAATGGAAATGAAAGTATGTATGTAAAAATACCTAAATCTCAAATGGTACAAGATATTTCAAATGCTATAATCAATGTGCAAGGTAAATGTAAAACATATCCTGTATTTTATGGTAAAACTAGAACAGAAGGTACTCAAAACTATGCACTAACTTATGATCCTTTTGGAGATGGTGTTGGTCGTGCTACTCTTAACATTAAAACTAATACAGGAAAATTACAAATAAATAAAACAGATAGTGAAACATCAAAACCAATCGCAGGTGTAACATTTCAATTAACAAAAGCAGATGGAACAGTAGTCGCAAATGCTACTACAAATTTAAATGGTATAGCAACATTTAGTGGACTATATCAGGGCAATTACAAATTAAAAGAAATTTCTACAAATGATAATTATGTTATAAATAAAGCTACTTTTGATGTAAATGTAGAGTATAACAAATCTACTAATCAAAATATAACAAATGATCATAAAAAAGGAAATTTGAAAATATATAAAGTAGATAAAGATAATCACAAAATAGCACTAGGAAATGTACAATTTGATTTATATTCAGAGGAATTTCAAAGAGTAATTGGAACATATACAACTGATGTTAATGGAGAAATAAGCATAAAAAACCTAAGAACAGGAAGTTATAAACTAATCGAAAAAAATACAGGAAAATGGTATAATCTTGCAGAAGATACAACTGTTGAAGTTAAATGGAATACAACTGAAGAAAATACTATTGAAAATGAATTGAAGAAAGGTCAAGTAAAAGTTATAAAAATTGATTTAGACAATAAAGAAGTAAAACTACAAGGAGTAAAATTTGATGTTTTAGATGAAAACGGAAAAGTTTTAGAAACAATAACAACAGATGAAAACGGAGAAGCTTATACATCAAGATATGCAATAAGAGATTATTCAAAATTAACAATTAGAGAAAAAGAAACTTTACAAAATTATGTATTAAATGAAACGACACAAACAGTAGTGTTAGAGGCAGAACAAATTAAAACAGTTACTTTTACAAATGAATTAAAAAAAGGTCAAATCAAAGTAATAAAAGTTGATCAAGATAATAATGAGGTAAAATTAAAAGGTGTAGAATTCAAAGTATATGATGAAGATAAAAACTTAGTAGATACTTTAATTACAGATGAAAATGGAGAGGCTACAAGTAAAAGATTAAGAATAGATAAAAAATACACAGTACAAGAATCAAAAACATTAGAAAATTATGTGTTAAATGAAATACCACAAATAGTAACATTAACACAAAACCAAATTACAGATTTAACTTTTAAAAATGAACTAAAGAAAGGTCAAATCAAAGTAATAAAAGTTGACAAAGACAATAATGAGGTTAAGCTAAAAGGTGTAGAATTCAAAGTATATGATGAAGATAAAAACTTAGTAGATACTTTAATTACAGATGAAAATGGAGAGGCTACAAGTAAAAGATTAAGAATAGATAAAAAATACACAGTACAAGAATCAAAAACATTAGAAAATTATGTGTTAAATGAAATACCGCAAACAGTAACATTAACACAAGATCAAATTACAAATTTAACTTTTGAAAACGAACTAATAAAAGGCTATATCAGAGTAATAAAGGTAAGCAAAGAAGATAATAAATACAATGGAGATGTAAAAGGTTCAAGACTTGAAAATGCAAAATTTGAAGTATATGATGAAAATAATAATTTAGTAGATACTTTACTTACAGATAAAAACGGAGAGGCTACAACAAAAGAATTATTAAAAGGAAAATATACTTTAAAAGAAGTAGAAAGCCCTGATTACTATATACTTACAGATGAAATATTTGAGGCAGAAATAATAAAACATCAAGAAATTGTAGATGCAAAAGTAGAAGATGATAATGTAGATATTGATATTGAAGTTACTAAAAAAGGATTTATAGAAACACAAAATAAAGATAACATATATTATGATTTTTCAAATATTCATAATAAATCTAACATAGCATTAGATAATTTCACTTGGAGTGATTCATTACCTACAAATGCTTTAAGAGCAAATAAAATTTATACAGGAACTTGGAATGAAGATTTAACATATTCTGTATGGTATAAAACTAATTTAAGTGATGACTATATAATGCTAAAAGATGGTTTGAGTACATTAGTTAATAATGAAGTTAAATTTACAGATGCAACATTAAAAGAGGGAGAATTTATAACAGATTTTCAATTCAGATTTGGAACAGTAAAATCAGACTTTAAAGAAGTTGAAAAACCTAGATTATATTGTGATATGTTAGATAATTTACCAAATGGATTTATATTTGTAAATCATACAAAAGCATCAGGCAACTATAAAGATATTTATGTAGAAGATAAAGATGATTGGAAAACAATAACTTATTTAAAAGAAATAGAAACAACACAAAAACTTCCTAGAACAGGTTGTTAGTGTTGACTTTTAAGAAAAATTAAATATAATAGAGATAATTTATGAATTCATATTATATAAATTATTTTTTACTACAATGAAGGGCGAGAGAGTAAAATCTTTTGCCCTTTATTTTTTTTGCAATTTTTTAAAAAAAAGGGTTTTGGATTGATAAGAATTGCTTTGTATAATTTTGCTAGGAGGTGAGATTATGCCAGATTTAGAGAATTATCAAAAAGTAGAAAGAACTACCTTAACTATGGAAGAAACTGCGAAATATATGGGGATTTCTTATTGGCTTATAGGTCAGCTAGTAAGAAAGAATGAGATACCTCATTTTAGAGTGGGTGGGAGAGTTCTTTTTAGAAAAAAGGTAATAGACAACTTTATGGAAGAACAAGAGAAAATAGCTTTTGATAAGCTATATAAAAAATGATATTATTTTGTATCATATATGGGGACTATGATACGAGTAAAAGAAAGTAATATTATTTATGAAAAAATAAAATCGTGAAAAGTAATTTTGTGAAATTGAAAAAAGAGTAAAAGTAAAATGCTAGAGTAAACTTATTTAAAAGACTCTAGCATTCTATTTTAAGTTTTTAAAATAATCATCAGTTAAATCATTTACAGTTATGTTGAAACATTTTGCAAATCCACAAAGTTCATAATCTACAACAGTTCTAATACCTATTTCAATATTATATATTGCTTGTTTATGAATATCTATTCCTAATAACATTAGTTTATCTGATAATTTTTGATAAGATAAGTTATTTAATTCTCTATAATATTTTATCTTAGAGCCGACTACATTTAATTCGCCCTCTTTTGATCTTGTATTATTCATATAGACATCTCCTCTACCTATTGATTTTATAATAAAAACTTGTTATAATTATAAATGCCTGTATTTACAAAAATGAAAATGCACAAGTTTCGACAGATTTCGACAAATAAAATTTGCTATAATAATAAATACAGCACAGATATATTAATAAATATAAAAGGAGTTATAGTTAGTATGGAAAACTTTTTTGAAGGTTATTCATCAAATGAAGTAGAAAGTGCTAAAGGTAAAATCAAATATATAGAGAAAAGAAGAAAAGAATTTAAAATATTAAAGGATAAACTAGAAAAGGAATTTAGTTTTGAAATAGTCAATTATATTATAGATGATATATTTGATTGTGAAACATATCATCATATATGTTTAATAATAAATCTTGCTGTGGTAAGTAATAGGTTATCAGAAGAAAATGGAAAGATTTTAAAAAAAGGTATTAAGGAACTTTTTAATATTGATAATGACTATGATATAGTAAGAAAAGAAGTATATATGTATAGGTTTAACTATGAAGAATGGAGCGAAAAATACCATAACAAAGAATTTATAGACTTAATGAAATACTTAAATGATGCTGATATTATTCTATTAAATAAATTAGATATAGAACTTAAAGATAAAATTTATACTAACTATGAATTTGATATTGTTGAAGGAGATTTAATCAGATATTATAGAAATGAAGATGAAATGGATGAAGAAGATTTAAAACTTTGTAAACCCTTGGAAGATACAGGAGTTTCAAGAGAAGAATATAATAAATTATTAGAAAAATTTAATAAAATATCTGAAGAATATAACATATAGTACCAGTAATTATACTGGTATTTATTATTTCCAAAATTTCTGTCAAAATATTGAGAAAAAAGTAATTTTATGATATAAATTAAAATAGAATTTTTGTATGTGAATATGGAGGAATTTTAATGAGTACAAATTTATCCCAACAAAAAAGAGATAGTTTAATTGAAACTTTAGAATTTTTAAAAGAACGAAATACAGATATAGAAATAAAAGCTAAGCTTACAGAAATTGAAAAAGAGCTTAAAAGTAAAAAATATGGACTTATTTGGGAAGAACACGAGGAAAAAGTAGATGAAGAACTGAAAAAAAATATTCCTGTTTTTAGAGAAATAGAGGAAAAAGAAATTTGTTCAGATAAAAATAATAATATTAACTTTTTACTTGAAGGCGATAATTTACATAGTTTGTATCTATTAGAAAAAACACACAAAAGTAAAATTGATTTTATCTATATAGATCCGCCATATAATACAGAAAATAAAGAGTTTATATATGATGATAAAAGAATTGGAATAGATGATGGATATAGACATTCAAAATGGATTTCTTTTATGGCAAAACGATTAAATGTAGCAAGAAAACTATTATCAAATGATGGAGTTATTTTTATTAGTATAGATAAAAATGAGTTTGCTCAATTAAAATTATTGTGTGATGATATATTTGGAGAAAATAATTTTATTGGAACTCTGATTTGGAGAAAAAAATATGGTGGAGGTCAAACAGATGAGTTCTTTGTAACTGAACACGAGTATATTTTCGGATACAGAAAAACTGATAAGTTTAATTGGATAGATAAAAAAGTTCAAAAGACAGATGAAAGTTATAAATATGAAGATGAGAATGGAAAATTTAATATTACAAAATTAGAAAAGTGGGGGAGTTCAGCTCATAGAGAAGATAGACCAACAATGTATTTTTCCATTTTAGATCCTGATAATAATGAATTATTTCCCATTGCTCCAGATGGACAAGATGGTCGATGGAGAGTTGGAAAAAATAGAATGGAAGATTTAATTAAGAATGATTTAATTTATTGGAATAAAGATGAAAAAAACAATAGATGGATACCTTACGAAAAAACTTATTATACAGGAAATGAATATAAAATTATTAAAAGTAGAAGTATTTTATATGATTTAGCTGAAACTGGCGATGCTACTAAAACCTTAACGGAAATTTTTGAAAAAAAAGATGTTTTTCCTAATCCTAAACCTGTTGAAATAATAAGATTTCTATTAGAACATACAAAAAGTGAAACTGTTTTAGATTTTTTTGCAGGAAGTGGAACAACAGCTCAGGCTGTGTTAGAACAAAATAAGGAAGATGGAAAAAACAGAAAATTTATTTTATGTACAAACAATGAGAATAATATTTGTGAAGAAATTACATATAAGCGAATTGAAAAGGTAATTAAAGGGTACGGAGATCATATAGGAATACCAGCAAATTTAAAATATTATACGACTGAATATGTAAAACGATATCATTTACAAAACGAGGATATTGAATTAAGTGATGAACTTTTAAATAATATAAAAGAATTAGTTGTTTTGGAAAATAATATTAGAATAAATAATAAAATAAAATTGATTTTAAAAGAAGATGACCTATCGGATATAAAAAATTGGAGTTTACCTGATATAAGTAAAGTATATATTTCTAGCGATATACTACTTGATTCAGAGGTCGAAAATAGTTTTATAGAAAATAATATAAAAATAATATATGTGCCTGAGTATTATTACAGGAGCGAAATTGAGGAGTTATAAATGAAAGAAATAATATTAAAAGAATTTCAAAAAAAGTGTATTCTTGATTTATTAGATGCAACTTCTACTAATAAAAGTAATGAAATATTGATTAAATCTCCAACAGGAAGTGGAAAAACAATTATTATGGTTAATTTTATCAATCAATACTTAGAAAATATTGATGATAAAGCAATATTTATTTGGTTTACACCAGGTATTGGAGATTTAGAAGAGCAATCCAAAAGTAAAATGGAACAATATATTCCTAATAGAAATACTAAAACAATAAAAGAAGTATTACAAAACGGATTCGATGCAGGAGATACTTGTTTTATAAATTGGGAAGTGGTAACTAAAAAGGGAAATAATGCCATATCAAAAACTGAAAAAAATAATTTATTTGAACGAATTGATGAGGCTAAGCTTGAAGGATTAAAATTTATTATAATTGTTGATGAACAACATTATAATAAAACTATTAAAACAGATGATTTAAAAGCTAAATTTGATCCTGAATTTTTAATAGGAATTTCAGCTACAGTTAAAGAAAAAGAAGATTCTCTGCTTATTGAAATAAATGAAGAAGATGTGATTTCCGAAGGTTTAATTACTAAGATGGTTGCAATAAATGAAGATGTTAAAGATGAAAATACAGTGGAAAATCCAACTAATTATTTAATTGATTTAGCTTTAAAAAAACAAGCAGAAATACATAAAGCATTTTTAGATGAAAATCTAAATATAAATCCTTTAATTTTAATACAAATACCAAATAATCAAGAGGAATTATATGTAGATATACAGAAATATTTAGAAACTCTTGGTATTACTGTAAAAAATGGAGAATTAGCAATTTGGTTAAGCAAAAAAAACGAAAATACATCTGATATTTCTGAGTATAATTCCAAAAGTTCAGTACTAATTATGAAACAAGCTATTGCAACAGGTTGGGATTGCCCTAGAGCAAAAATATTAGTTAAGCTAAGAGAAAATATGAATGATATTTTTACTATTCAGACTATTGGTAGAATACGAAGATCAATAAATGGTATTCATTATAAAAATGATATTCTAAACACTTCATATTTATATACTTATGATAGCGATTTTGTAAATGGAGTAAATAGTATTTTTGAAGATAGCACAGTTAGAAAAAAAATAATATATTTAAAGGATAAATACTATGATTTCAAGCTAACAAAGGAATGCAAAAAAGAGCTTGTGGGAACTAGAATAAATAAGGAAGATATCGAAGTTATTTATTATTATTTAAAAGAAAAATATAATCTTTCTGATAATATTGATAAAAATAAAATAAATTTACAAGCCAATGAATATAATTTATCTACTGATGTTCTTTTTAAAACAAAAAGAGGACAAACTGTTTCAGCTGATAATATTTCAAAACTAGATGATATTACTTTAAAAATAAATGTTAAAGAAAAGTCAATGGAAAAAGAATTAAATTTAGCAATATATGAAATTGGTGCAAAATCAGGAATAATAGATAAAACGAGATTAAAAGCAGTATTAAAAAAGATATTTTCTAAAAAAATGTTTAATAAATTTAGTTTGTTAAAATTGAATAGATTAGAATTTGTTTCTTTTATCATAAATAACAAACAATTATTAAAATATGATATATATGAGGCTATAAAAAGCGAGGCAAGACAACTTGAATTAAATGAAAAAAACATAAAAAAGACAGATTTTAAATTTCCTGTTCAAAAGATTATTAAAATATTGCCGGAAAAAGAATATGTAAAAAAATATAAGAAGGATATAAAAATATTAGAGAAAAATGTATATGAACTATATCCATCAAATGAAAAACTATCATTACCAGAAAAGTTATTGATTGATTATGCTGAAGAAAGTAATAATATTAAATGGATATATAAAAACGGAGAAAGTTCTGAAGAATTTTTTTCTATAATATATACTGATGCCAATAGATATAATACTTTTTATCCTGACTTTATATTACAAGATAAAAACGAAGATATTTGGATAATTGAAACTAAAGGTGGAGAAAATGAAGATGGTAGTAGTAGAAATGTTGATGAGTTGCCAACACCTTTAAAATATGAGGCTTTAAAAAGATACTGTAATAAAAATAACCTGAAATATGGATTTGTTAGAGAAGAACATATTATGGGAGAAAAGCCACTACTTAAAATACTATTTTCAGAAAAATATATTGAAGATATGAATGATGAAAACTGGGTTAATTTGAATAATGTTCTATAAAAGGATGATGAATAAATGGCAAAATTTCAAATAAAAATTGATACTAAAAAAATAGAAAAAGAATTAAATAAAAAAGTTGATGAAATTGTCAGAAAAAAACAAAAAGAGATATTGATACAACAAAATAAGGAGAGATTATCTATGAATATTTTAAGTAAAAATGCAGAAATAATGTTAAATGTTTTTTTAAATAAGTATAATGAAGAAAAAGATTATTCTGTTAATGGAAATATGTCGGAGTTTCCAAATTATATGAGATTTTGTATTAAAGAAACAATGGAAGATTTAAAATTATATGGATATATCTCAAATTATAATAATTTTATTGATGGAGGGTGGTTTGTAACATTAACTCCTGAAGCTTTGCAATATTTTGAAAAGAAAGGGTGTAGAGAAGAATTGTTTGATGAATTAACAGATAGTGAAAAAAATCTATTAAATGAGATAATAAAAGTAGAAAATTCAAATGGTAATATAACGGAGTTCCTAGAGAAAAAAGTTAATGATGATGAAAAAGATATTATTAGAGGGATAATAGGAACTTTAGATTCAAATGGTTTAATAAGAGTAAGTTGGGCAAGTGATACTGTTTATAATGCAATATTAACACAAGCAGGAAGAACATATTTTGAAAGAGAAAAAAAACATAACGAAAGACTAAGTAAATTAAGTTCAAATACATATAATATTAACAATCTAACTGCTACTAATAGTAATTTCGTTATGGGAGATGTTGTTAATTCTAATTTAAATATAGATAATTCAGTTTCAAGAATAGAACAAGAGATTGAAGAAAAATGCGATAATGAAGATGATAAAAAAGTATTACAGGAATTATTAGAGGAAACTAAAGAAATAATAGAAAATATGAAGGATTCTAAACATATTGATAAAAGAAAAGGTTTCTTTCAAAAATTAACAGATCATTTTGATAAACACGGATGGTTTTATGCAGAAGTGGTAAACCTTCTAGGACAAACTGCATTAAATTTATTAGGTGGAGTATAAGATAATAAAGAAGGTGTTATTATGATGATAAGTCCTGAAGTTTATATAGATGAAAAGAAGAAATGGTCATTACAAAAATTATATAAAGAAAGAGATGAACTTATACAAGCTATTAAAATGTACGAAGAAGGAAAGCTAGAAGAAAGAGATGTATATATGCTCCCTTCTCCTGAAACTATATATAAATACAATAAAGAAGAATATTTACCACGATTGGAAATTTTAATAGCAAAAAAAGAACAAAATAATTTTTTAAGATTAAAAATTGATGATTATACAGATTTTTATTTAAAGATTATTAGAAAAAAAGATTTTGAACACGATCCTTATGATAGGTGGTGTGATGTTATAATCTCTATTTCAAATAAATATTTTAATTATAATAACAAAGGCGAACTTTTATTAGAATTTGAAGTAGTGGAACTTAGAAATTTATTACAAAAATTCATAAATGATAAATTAAAAAAAGATGAAAGTATAAGTTTTATTGAGCCTGATTTAGAGTTTTATACATATACTAATAATTTAGTAGATTTGAGAATCAATTTATTTGAGGATGGGGCATTATCTCCCAATTATTATAATTTATGTTTTGACAAGGAAGAAATAAAAGAGATATATAATTATATAATTCAGATATTCCCTGAAAAAGAAGATAATAAAAAGAAAGATGCTAAAAGTGATATTGAAGGAAAAGATTATGAAATACCTGATTCTTTACAGGAACAATATTATTACTTAACTGTTGAATATGATGAATATAATAACGGAAAAACATATTGCTATATGTCAGAAGATACAAACATTAAAATAGGGGATAAAGTTGTAGTTTATATGGCTGATAATATAGTAATTGCAACTGTAGTAGATGCTCAATATTATACAAGAGAAAATGCACCATATCCAGTAGAGAAAACAAAAAGAGTTATTGAAAAAATTACTGAGACAACTGATTTAAGCAAATATGATATATATTATGATGATATTGATGAATACGATGAGGATGATTATGTTTCTGCTGAAGAACTTGTAAAAAAAGAAAAAGAAATAAACAAACTTCATAAAATAATTTTGGATATGAATATTGATGTACTTTCAATTAAAAGACTTATGAAACTTTTACCTATGAAAAATACACAAGAATTATATATTACAATGTACTATTCTAAGAAGATGAGTATGTTTATAAATAAAGTAGCAACAGATTTTTATATGTTACCTGAATATGATGCAAATTTATTTAATAAAAAAGAATATAAAGCAATAATTGAAAAGTCTATAGTTGTTCCGAGAAAATTATACGATAATAAGGATAATGAGGATGAGATTTATAAGGATGCAATTCAATTTTGCAAAGAAAATGATATAAAATATATGGATGATTACAAAAATTCATAAGATTTAAAATTTGTTGAGGAGATAAAATATGAATGAGAAAATTACCGAAGAATTTGTTGTAGAGCAAATTATTAAATTTATGATAAATAAACCAAATGGTAATTGGCACGAAGAAAAAGTAGAAAAAAGCGATTTGCATAAACACGGAGTTGATATTAAATTAGTTGGTGGTAAAAGAAATAGTGAATATTTTTTTATTGAATGTAAAGGTAAATCATATTCAAAATCGGCTAAATCGGTTAATAAAGAAGGATGGCTTAATGCCTTAGGACAAATAATAACAAGAATGGATGTAAAAAGATATTCGGTTTCAAAAGATGATGGAAAAATCTCAGGAATCAATCATGCTTATAAATATGGACTTGGATTATATTGGGAATCTGCTCAAGTAGCTCTAAGAAGAATACCTAAAGAAATAGCAGAAGTTCTATGCTTGCATATTTTTTCTGTTAATGATAATGGGGAAGTTAAGTATTTTACTCCAAGTAAATTTGGAACAGAGTATTGTAAAGAAGATTTTTGTAATTAAAAATATTATATACTGTAATGATGTTAAACTTTATTTGATTTTAAATTCATAAAGTAGCTATAAAACTTGTAAATAATTGAGAATGCTGAAAAAGTTTATTTGATTAGAAAATCCGTATTAAAAAAAGGTAGAGCAGAAAAATTAACTTCTGCTCTTTATTCTTGCTCAAAATATTCTACAAGTAAAGTTATAAAATATTTTGGTGTTACTGTATCAGGTCTAAATTTTAAAGAAAAAACGGAGCAAAGATTATCAATAGACAGAGAACGATTTAAAGTGTCTATTGAAGTTCTAATACTCCATTTAACTGTTTTCGGACTTATATTATATTCTTTTGCAACTTCTGAATATAAGTCTTTTATATTGTTCAATAAATAAGGGTGTTTATATGCTACATTTATTGCTGATATTAGGTGTTTTACTCTAGTAGAGAAAACATTTAATCTTAATTCTATTAGAATTTCTTTTAATTCTTTTTGGTTTATTTCTTGGCTTTTTAAAGGTACTTCTTTTATTGTTTCTAATATGTAATCAAAATTAGCAGGTTTAGGTATTACTCTAAAAACTTGTGCTGTATTATATAATTGATTTAATTTTTCATAACTTCCTGAAACAACAATTATATTACATTTTGATCTTTCTTCAGAAAACCTATGTAATGTGTTAATAACATCAATGCCACTTATTATAGGCATATCTAAGTCTAATAATAATACATCAGGTTTAAATTCAAAGTATTTTTCTAGTGTTTCTTCGCCATTTAAGGCATACGAAACAATTTTTATTTCTTTATCTTTTGTTAGAAATTTGAAACAGCTTTCACAAAGTGCTGTATTATCATCTGCAATCATAACTTCAATCATTTAATTCCCTCCATTAAAATTACAATTAGTGTATAAAAGCTCTCAATTAGCTTATCTAACTGGGTTTTATTATATCATTTTTTATGTTAAGTTTCAATCTAATCGACACAACTTCCTATAATTCGACAAGGATTTCAGCATTTTTCAGCATTTTTCAGCACTTTTTCAGTTCCTTTCAGCAATTTTGATGAAATTTTGCTAAAAAGTTCTATTATATTAAGCAGGACAAATAGTCCATAAATACGAGGTAATGTAATTTTACACTAAGGTTGATGTGTTAAGAAAAGACTAAGGATGGAATTTTTATATGCTTTGGCAATTATGGATTATTTGTTTAAAAGGAGATTTTTATTATGAATAGATACAGGATTTTGAAAATTCTTATAATATAAAATAAATATTTTCAGGTAATGTTTTTATATTGCCTCCGTTGTATGGGCTTTAGTGTGTCCTAGAACGGAGGTAATCTTTATGAGTGCTAGAGAATATTCAGAAAGTGAAGTTGAGTATGTTGTAAGGGCATTTAAAGTATATGTAAAAAAAGTAGTAAAACATTCTGCGATTGATTTTGCAAGAAAGGTTGATAGTGGAGCAGTAAAAGAAATTACTTTTACTGATTTTGTGGACAGAAATGTGTCGTTGTCATTGTATGATAGCGACTCTTTTTTTGCTTTTGAAGATTTAAAAATATCAGAAATAAGAGAATTAGAAGATATTACTACAAATAAGAAATTAAAATTAGCAATTCATAATTTAACACAAGATGAAAAGAAAATATTAGCATTAAGTATTGATGAATATAGCAGTAAAGAAATTGCTAATAAAATGAATTTAACGGAAAAGACAATTAGAAATAAAAAAAGTATTATTAAATCTAAAATAAAGAAAATGTTAGGAGAATAGAAATGAAAATTGAGATGAGTAATAAAGAATTATTTAATGTTATTGAAAAAGCTGTAAATGGAGATACAAAATCAAAATTTGAGATTCTTATTTTATTTGAGCCTTTGATAAATAAAGAATCATATATAAAAGGTAAATTTAATCAAGAATGTAAGGAATATATTGAAGATAGAGTCTTTGACAATATTGAAAAATTTAAAGCAATAAAAGAAATTAAAAAATTTTTAAAATAATCGGGACATTTTAAAATTTTTTTCGCCAATGTGAGTAGCAAGTGAGATTTGCTATGAACATTGACAAGTGAATATATTAGTTACAAGACTTTAACTAATGTAGGTAGCTCCAAGAAGGCGAAGGTTAATTTAAAGTAAATAGCGACTATAACGAGGGAAAAAGTAAACGATGGTAAGTTTATGTAGGCGAAGATCTATATTAGTGTGATAATGATACTTCGACTCGGCTTAATTTAGTTGAGGAGTCGCTCGGTGGAAACGGAGAGGTGCAATTCCTATGTGAATGATACTAAATTCGCTTGTAACTAATTAAAAAATTTATAAGTGAAAGGAATTGATAAAAATGAAATTAAATAATGTAAAAACTGTTACTGTAAAACAAGCTAGAGCTTATGCAGTTATTGCTTTAAATACTTTAGGAGTAGCACCAAATGATTTAAGTGTAAAATTATTAAATGATGAAATTGAATGTGTGATGAAATTATATTCTCCAAGAGAGGCAGTTAAAAAAGCTGAAGAAATATTAAAAGAAGGAGGATCTGCTATATGGATGAAAAAATAGGAATAAATATACAAGAGGCTTCTGAAATATTAGGAATAAGTAAACAGCTTATGGCAGAACTGACTAAATTAAAAGATTTTCCTTGCATAAAATTTGAAAGAAGAATCGTAATAAACAAGCCTAAGATGATTGAATGGTTTGATAAAAATTCAGGAAGAATTATTGTTTAGGGTTTGGAGTTGAAACGATATAGGATTTATAATAGTGGATGAGCAATATTAAATTACCATTATTATAAGTCCCTTTTTTATGGGAGGGAGATAATGAGTAAGAGTAAAGATAAAGTTTCAAGAAGAATTAAAGGCGAAGGCACAATAAGAAAAAGAGGAAATAGTTATGAAGGGAGGGTAACAGTTTGTGTAAATGGTAAAAATAAACAAGTTTCTGTATATGGGAAAACTCAAAGAGTTGTAGTAGAAAAAATGCAAGAAATGAGAAGGCAAAAGGATGATAATTATTTTATAGAAAATAATAATGTTACACTCGAAGAATGGATTAAAGAGTGGATGAAAATTTATAAAAAGCCTTATATTTCGCCTAGAACATATCAAGGGTATGTTGAAAAAACTAAGAAAATAATTGAGTATTTAGGTAATATGCAGTTGCAAAAAATAGAGTTATATCATTTACAAAAATTTATTAGTCAATTACAAAAAGAAGGAAAATCGCCTAAATCATTAAGACATTATAATAGCATATTAAAAATGTGCTTTGATGATGCAATGATGTGTAGATTAATGACAATGAATCCTACAAAGAAATTAAAGTTACCTTCTATGAGAAGAAAAGAACTAAAAATAATGACTAAAGAGGAACAAAAGATATTTGAAGGATTTATGAAAGAACACACAATGGGAACAGCATATATTGTTTTAGTAAATACAGGATTAAGAGCAGGAGAACTAAGTGGACTTACTTGGAAAGATATTGATTTTGAAAATAAAGCTCTTTATGTAAGAAGGGGAGTTCAAAAAGTTACAACTTATGATGATGATTTAAATAAGATAAAAAGAGAACGAAAAGTAACAGATGTAAAAACAGAAAACAGTTATAGAGTTGTTCCTATGCTAGATAAAGTAATAAGAATTTTAAAAGAATATAAAGAAGAAAAAATAAATGAAAGTGAAACACTTGCTGAATTAGGAGATGGATTTAACGAAAATGATTTTATATTTAAAACAAAGTGTAATAATCCAATAAATTCAGAATATTTAAGAAAACATTGTCAGCAAATTTGTGAAAGCCATAATTTTAGAAAAGTAGGAATTCACGAATTAAGACATACTTTTGCAACAAGATCTATTGAGGCAGGAATAGATTTAAGAGTTTTGCAAGAAATTTTAGGTCATGCTAGTTATAGTACAACAGCAGACATATATGTCCATATATTAGGACAAGTTAAGTTATCCCAAATGAACAGATTAGAAGCTTATTTAGATGATTTACAAATGGATTAAAAAGCATATAGAGGTATATAAAACAAGATAAAGGGTAAATAAAGGGTATAAACAAAAAATAAATCTCCAAACCTATGAGAATAAAGGGCTTTGAGATTATGACTTTATCTCCTCATAACCCGAAGGTCAACCAAATAGAAAAAGAAAATATTAATGAAGAATCTAACAAATATAATCATTAATATTTTCTATGGACTAAAAATAATTTATTGAAGTTAAGTATGATAACAAATCTTAGAAATAAAACAATAAAAAGTCAACATAATTATAATACAAACTGGATGTCATATAATGTAGAAAACTGACTTATAGTAAAAAAATTTTATAATAGGATAGCAAATATAGACTTATAGAAAAATAAGATGTTATAGTTTGTCGAAATTTATATTTTACTTGCAACGTTCGACAAATTTTGCAATAAAAAGTTGATATACTATTTAAGGGGGATATATATGAGGAAAAACAAGGTAAAAAAATTATCAATTTTAGTAATTGCTTTAAGCATAATATCAATAGGAGTTAATGCATATGGTCATTCAGGAAGAACAGATTCAAGTGGTGGACATAAAGATAACAAAAATAAAAGTGGACTAGGAAGTTATCATTACCATTGTGGGGGATATCCAGCCCATTTACATACAAATGGGGTTTGTCCATATTCTTCTAGTTCATCATCAATTCAAAATAGTACATCAAATACTAAAGAGACATCTACAGTACAAGCTACAATAGTAGCAACAGATATTAAAATAAATGAAAATATAACGAGTATGAAAGAAGGAGAAAGTCAAAAGTTAACAGCTACAATAATACCAGAAAATGTAACAGAGAAGAATATTACATGGAAGTCAAGCGATGATAATATTGCTACGATTAGTTCTAGTGGAGAAATTGTAGCAAAAAAAGCCGGAACAGTTGAGATAACTGCAAGTAGTTCTA
The DNA here is from genome assembly GCA_963558405.1 of uncultured Clostridia bacterium. GTDB lineage: Bacteria > Bacillota > Clostridia > TANB77 > CAG-508 > CAKNOI01. The sequence continues at coordinate 43,611 of CAUWGC010000002.1, read as the reverse complement.
ATGGGAAAACAAATACAATAAAAATAAATATAAAAGAAGAGCAAAAGATAGAAAATGGTGTAAAGATATCTACAATAAATAAAAATAATATTAATAATAATACAATAACAGATAACGAAGAAGATTCAAATCCTTTAGTAGGAGTTATAACATTAGGAGCACTAGGTGGAGGAACTTACTGGGGATATAAAAAATATAAGAAATCATAGTAAAATGGAGATTATCTTATGAAGTTTGGAATGAGAAAACCAAGTATAAAAAAGAGTAGCGAGAACTCCAGGAAAGGATTTTAATGATAAGATTGTAACTGAAGATTTAATACAAAAGATGAATAATAGATATAAATTATTTGAAGATAAAGAGGTAGCTATAATAAGTACTTCAATAGATTTTTATAATAAAATTATAAAACAATAATCTACATTTATAAATAATTATAACAAAATATTTTAGAAATGCCTGAAATTTCATTTGAAATGTAACATAAATTTGAAAAAAACATTTCAAAATCCAAAGTTTTTTTAAAATTTTGAAAAAAATTTTTTAATTTGAATATTAACGCAAAATTGCAAAATGATAATAAGTATAAGTGCAAACTTTATATTTTAAAGTGCAAAATTTGCACTTTAAAATATTGATAATACATCTGATAATTGATATAATATATATGTAGGAGGTATTTCTAATGGATAAAAAAAAAGATTGGAATTTAGAATTATCAGAATATATTAAACAAGGTGAGCCAAATAGAGTAGAAAAGACTAAAACATGGGAAACAGCTATAGGTTTGCAAGATGTAGATGGATTAAAGCCTTCAAAATACTTAATTAAAACTGCTAAAGAGCATATTGAAGGAACAATAGATATTGAAGAAGCAAAAACAAGAATAGATGAATATTATGAAGTTCAAGGAAGTAGAAAAAACTTTGAAAGAGAGAGTGAAGAAGCAGATAAAGTTGCAGTAAGAATAACAGAAATATTGAGCGAAAAAGCATTCAATTTTTCGCCAACAGAACTATTAAATATTCATAAAAGATTATTTAAAGATATATTTGATGGGGCAGGAATATACAGGGATTATAACTTTATTAAAAAAGAATGGGTATTAAATGGAGATACAGTAATATATGCATCATTTGATATTATAAAAGAAGCACTAGAATATGATTTTGAACAAGAAAAAAATTTCTCATATAAAGGTTTAAGCTTAGATGAATCTATTAAACATTTATGTAGATTTACATCAAATATATGGCAAGTACATCCTTTTTGTGAAGGAAATACAAGAACAACGGCAGTGTTTATGATAAAATATTTAAGAACTTTTGGATTTAATATTAATGATGAAGTATTTGCAGAAAATTCATGGTATTTTAGAAATTCATTAGTAAGAGCTAATTACAAAAATTTTGAAAAAAATGTATTCGAGGATACTTCATTTTTACAAAAATTCTTTTATAACATGCTAACAAATGCTAATTATGAATTAAAGAATAGGTATACACATATAGATAATATTCAAAGTGCAAATGAAAATGATTTAAAAGGCAATAATTGCACTTTAGAAGAACAGGCAATAGTAAATATATTAAAAATAAATCCAGCAACTACTCAAGAAGAAATATCAAGACAGATTAATAAATCTGTAAGAACTGTAAAAACTTATATGGCAGAAATGCAAGAAAAGGGTATAATAGAAAGAAAAAATGGCAAAAAAAATGGTGAATGGATAATAAATTAGTAATTGTAAATTAACTATTCCTCAAAACATCCCATAACTAACTGAGAACCATTCACAACCCCATTCCTATAATACTTCTCATTCCAATAATCTAGATAATTAAGAAAAATATTTTAGAAATGTATTTAAAAATAACATAAATCATTGAGGAAAATATTATTTTATGATATAAATATATTGTAAAAATTAGAGTTAATGAATAAATAAAAACATTTAGTGTAGGAGTTTGATACACATGAAAGTATTAACAATTAGACAACCTTGGGCAACACTAATAATGCAAGGGAATAAAAGATTCGAATTTAGAAGTTGGCAAACAAAATATAGAGGAGAATTATTAATACATGCAGGAAAAAATATAGATAAAGAAGCTTGCAATAGACTTAAAAAATATCTTCCAGAAAAATTAATAATGGGAAAAATATTAGGAAAAGTCAAATTAGTAGATTGTATAAAGTGTAATCAAGAATTTAAAGATATGTGTTTAAAAGAAAATAATGATATTTATGCTAAAAGTACATTTACAGAAAAATATGCATGGCAACTTACTGATATACAAATATTTGATGAACCAATAGAAGCCAAAGGTAAATTAAGTTTATGGGAATATAATTTATAGGAGGTCAGTTATGAAAAATTTATTTATAGAATACCCAAAATGTTCTACTTGTAAAAAAGCTAAGAAATGGCTAGAAGAAAATAATATAGAATTTGAAGATAGACATATAATTGAAGAGACACCTACAGTAAAAGAATTAACAGAGTGGATAAAAGAAAGCGAGCTTGATATAAAAAAATGGTTTAATACAAGCGGTCTAAAATATAAAGAGCTAAATCTAAAAGAAAAATTATCAAATATGAGTGATAAAGAAAAAGTAGAATTATTAGCAAGTGACGGAATGCTTATCAAAAGACCAATATTTATATCAGGTAATATTGTTTTGATTGGATTTAAAGAAGATAAATGGAAATGTATATTATAAAAAATAAAAGGAGAAACAGATGGACTGGAATAAAATATGGAGTAAAAAATATCCAATAATTAAAAATTATAAAAAACAAATAAAAGTAGAAAAATATGAAACAAAATTAAAGGAAATGTTAGATGAATTAGAAAAAGAATATAACTTTAGTAATCAAGATGCTATGTTAGTTTTAAAAGATATGTTATATCAAATATACTTAGAAAATAAAAAAAGCTAGATTTCTAGCTTTTTTCTTCTAAATTGCCATTTACTTCTATATAATCTTTAATTGCTTTAATAAAGTCAGCACCATACTTTTCAAGTTTAAAATCACCAACTCCACTAATATTTAAAAAACTTTCTTCAGTAGTAGGATAAGAAGAAGACATTTGTTTTAAAGATACATCATTAAATATAATAAAAGGTGGAATTTTATTATCAATAGAAAGTTTTTTTCTAAGGTTGCGCAATATTTCAAATAATTCTTTATCATAATTAATATCTTCATTAGAATCTGAACTTTTCTTTTCTGGTTTTACAATTTTTTCTATTTTCTTTTTTATAAAAACTTCTTTATTATTAAATAAAACATCGTTAGCAAGTGGCGTTAAAGATAGAGTAGGATATTTACTTCCACTACTTTTTATATATCCTTCAGCAATCAAAAAGGAAATTAAATCTCTAATAGTTTCTTTTGAATAGTCTTTCATAATTCCATAAGTAGATAAGTTATCAAATCCCATAGATTTTATTTTGGAAGTGTTTGCACCCTTTAATACATCTGTAACAATACCTGCACCAAATCTTTGATTCATTCTTTTAATGCATGAAAAGATTTTTTGACTGTCAATTGTGATGTTTGTTAAATTCACTTCAGAATTACAATTAGAGCAAAAATTGCAATTATTAAAATTTGGTGTTTCTCCAAAATATTCTAAAATATACTTCCTTAAACATTTACTAGTATTACAGTAATCAATTATTTCGTTTAATTTTTCATATTCTTGAATAGAATTTTCTTTTGAAGATTGCTCAATCAAAAATTTATTTGTAACAATATCTGCACGGTCAAATAATAATATACATTCTGACTTATCACCATCACGTCCAGCACGTCCGGCTTCTTGATAATAGCTTTCTAAATCTTTAGGCATGTTATAATGTACTACATACCTAACATTAGACTTATCAATTCCCATTCCGAATGCATTTGTAGCTATCATTATTTGATATTGATCATATATAAATGAATTTTGAGATTTGATTCTACTTTGTTCACTCATACCTGCATGATATTTACAAACAGAATAGTTAAAATTATTAAGATAATCAAATAATTCATCAACTACTTTTCTGGTAGAGCAATATATAATTCCAGATTCATTTGTATGTTTTTTTAGGAAATCTAATAAAAATTCTTTTTTATCGTTTGGTGATTTAACAGAAAAGTATAAATTACTTCTATCAAATCCAGTTGTAAGGACAAAAGGATTAACTAATTTTAAAGTATTAATAATATCAGATTTTACAATTTCTGTTGCTGTAGCAGTAAAAGCAACTACAACAGGTCTACTTTTTAAACAAGAAATAACATTTGCAATTTCACAAAAACTAGGTCTAAAATCATGCCCCCACCTTGAAACACAATGTGCTTCATCAATTGCAATCATTGAAATAGAAAGTGTATTAAGTAGTTTAATAAAATTATTAGAAAATAATTTTTCAGGAGAAACATATATAATTTTATATAAATTATTGCAAATGTTTTCAATAGTTTGAAAATAGTCTTTTTCAGATAATGAGCTATTCAAATAGGTGGCAGATATTCCTACATCGTTTAAAGAATCAACTTGGTCTTTCATTAAAGATATTAAAGGAGAAATTACTATTGTAATACCTCTAAATATCATAGCTGGAACTTGATAGCAAATAGATTTTCCTGCACCTGTAGGCATAATTCCAAGACAATCCTCTTTGTTTAAAATATGAGAAATAATTTCTTCTTGGCCTATTCTGAAATTTTCATAACCAAAGTATTTTTTTAATATTTCATGTGCTAGTTTATTCATACATAACCTCATTTACTTATTTATGAAAGTATTATAGCATTATAGATATTGGAAGTAAATAATAATAAATATGCAAGTTAGTTTAAGCTTTAATATTTTATATAATTTGTTTTATGTGATTAACTTTAAAATTTCCATTAAATTCAATTATTTCAACTGCATCAATACGAATAAAATAATTTTGCAAGTGATGTGAATAAATATAATATGAAATAGATTTTAAAAGATGTTTTATTTTTTTATAATCAATGGAATCAATAGGTGAGCCAAAACTATTACATGTTCTTGTTTTAACTTCAATAAAAACATATTCTAAATTATCTTTTGCTATAATATCAATTTCACCAAATCTACAAAAATAATTTCTAGAAATAATTTTATATCCTAAATTTTGTAAATATTTACATGCAATATCCTCACCTAATTTTCCAATTTTTTGTTTAAAATACATATATTATTCCTTTATTTTAAATTTATTTCCAGGCAATTGTTCTAAATATTCTTCTAATTCCATCATAGTTAAAGTAGATTGAAGAGAAGATAAATCCTTGTTTACTTTTTTGGATAAAGTATTAATTGATAGAGGCCCTGGAAGCAATAATTGATAAATTTCTTCATATGCTTTAGGAATTGTTTTGGATTGTTTTAAATTGTTAGAATCAATTTCCTCAATAATATGTGAAGGTTTAAAAACAAGTTTTGCTCCATTACGGATAAGAGTATTAGTACCAGAACTATTTTTAGAATTAATATTACTAGGAAGACAAAAAACTTTTTTATTAAGATTTATTGCTTGATGAGCAGTAATAATACTGCCACTTCTAAAGGCGGCTTCAATAACCGTAACACTATTAGCAATACCACTAATAATTCTATTCCTTTTTGGAAAATTTTTCATTGAAATTTTAGTGTTTGGTGGATATTCAGAAATAATACATCCGTTATTTTGCAATATATAGTTAAATAGCCATAAGTTTTCTTCAGGATAAATATTATTAAAACCACTACCTATTACAGCAATAGTATTTCCTTTTCCTTTTAAAGCTCCTAAATGTGCTGCAGAGTCTATTCCTATAGCAAGTCCACTAATTATGGTATAGTTTTTACAAGAAAGTTCTTTAGAAAAAATAAAAGCTTGTTGTCTTCCATATTCAGTGCAATCTCTAGAACCTACAATAGCAATAATATTTGAAGATTGAAGTAGAGTTTTGTTACCTATAACATAAAGCTTTTCTGGAGGATTTTTTATACTTAATAATTGTTTAGGATAATTTAAATTATTGAGATGAATAATAGAATAATCCATAATATACACCTAATTTTTCCAATATTTTCTGTCTAAATTTCTATATTGAATTGCTTCTGCAATATGCTTTGCCTCAATTTGTTCTTTTCCATCCAAATCAGCAATTGTTCTAGATACTTTTAAAATACGATGATAAGCTCTAGCACTTAATCCTAATTTTTCGAAAGATTTTTGTAATATTATTTTGCTAGAAGTATCAAGTTTACAATATTTTTCAATTAAATTAGGTGTCAATTCAGAATTAGAATAAATACTATAAGGAGAATAGCGTTCTATTTGAATTTTGCGAGCCAAATTTACTCTTTTTCGTATTTGAGAAGAAGTTTCTATTTTTATATTAGAATCTAATTTTTGATAACTGACTTTAGTAACCTCTACCTGAATATCAATTCTATCTAGTAAAGGCCCACTAATTTTATTCATATAGCGAGAAATAATTTGAGGACTACAAGTACATTCTTTTTCATTAGAACCATAAAAACCACAAGGACAGGGGTTCATTGAAGCAACAAACATAAAATTACAAGGATATGTTAAAGAAGCATTTATACGACTTATAGTAACAGTTTTATCTTCTAAAGGACCACGCAAAACTTCTAATGTACTCTTATTAAACTCGGGTAATTCGTCTAAAAATAAAACTCCAAAGTGTGCAAGGCTAATTTCACCAGGTTTAGGAATTTTGCCTCCACCAACTAAAGAAGTAGCAGAAATAGTATGATGAGGAGAACGAAAAGGTCTTGTTGTTAAAATTGGTGTAGAATTAGATAAAGTTCCTGCAATACTATGTATTTTTGTAATTTCAAGAGCTTCTTCAAATGTTAAATCAGGTAAAATAGAGGGAATTCTTCTTGCCATCATTGTTTTTCCGTGAACCAGGGCTACCAATAAGCAGACAATTATGACCACCAGCTGCAGCTACTTCTAAAGCTCTTTTTATGTTTTCTTGTCCTTTAACTTCAGAAAAATCAAAGCAAGAAATAGCAGATTGATGAAATAATTCATTAATATTAGAATTTTCAGGTAATAATTTTATATCACCATTTAAAAATAAAACAACATCATTTAAATGTTTAACACCAATTACTTCTATACCGGATACAATAGAAGCTTCTTTTGCATTTTCATAAGGAACAATTACTTTAGAAATACCAAGATTTTTAGCTTCAATGCACATAGGTAAAATACCATTTATAGGATTAATTTTACCATCAAGGGAAAGTTCACCAAGAAATATAAAATTAGAAAAATCAGAATATTTAATAATTTCTAAATCAATTAAAATTCCAACGGCAATTGGTAAATCAAAAAAAGGACCTTCTTTTTTTTGATTAGCAGGAGCTAAATTAACAACAATTCGTCTACTAGGAAAATCATAACCAGAGTTTTTTATTGCAGTTCTGACTCTTTCTTTTGCTTCACGTACACTAGTATCAGGAAGACCAACAATTTCCCAATATGGCATACCAGCAGAAATGTCTACCTGTACACGAATTAAGTAACCATTTAGTCCATGTAAAGACATACTATTAACAATTGATAACATAAAAACCTCTTTTAGGGAAAATTTAAGAATTAATTTAATAGAATAAATTTAAAAAGATTATAAAATACATGGAAAAAAATGTCAATACTTTTTATCTAAAATATATTTTAAGTTTTGTATTAAAAAAATATTTTAGGAAATAATAAAAATTATAAATAAATGAAAGGAAGTTTTTTATGGAAAAAGTTGTAGATTGTTTAAATACATTTTTAGCAGACTTAAATGTTTTTTATAGAAAATTACAAAATTATCACTGGAATATAGAAGGAGAAGAGTTTTTTTGGGTTCATGCTAAGTTAGAAGAATATTACAATGATATTAACAAGCAAATAGATGAAATAGCAGAACATATTTTAATAATAGGAGGAGAACCACTAGGAAGATTAAAAGATTATTTAGAAAGAACAACTTTAAAAGAAGCAGAAAATAAAAAAATAAAGGAAGAAAAAATATTTAAAGATATAATCGAAGACTTAGCAACTTTAAAATTGGAAATATTAAAAATAAAAAAAGAAGCGGAAAATGAAGATACATTTGGAACATCAGCTTTAATGGATGAATATATATTAAATTATTCAAAAAAAATATGGATGATAAGGCAAATGATAGAAGATTAAAAATTAAACCACTATTTCAAATAAATTAGGAATAGTGGTTATTATATGTTGTATTAAATAAAAAAATTTATTATAATAATAGAATCACATAAAATAAAAGAAGTAATATAATATATAAAAATAAAAGGAGGAATGAGATGGAAAAAACTGTAGGTAATACGCCTCTTATTAAAATATTATATGAATATAAAGGAAAAATATCATATTTTTATACAAAATTAGAATTTTATAATATTACGGGAAGTATAAAAGATAGGATTGCGTGGTACATAGTAGAAAAAGCAAAAAATAGAGGAATATTAAAAAAAGGCATGTCAATAATAGAAGCCACAAGCGGAAATACAGGAATAGCACTTTCTGCAATAGGGGCAAAAGAGGGATATCCTGTAACTATATTTATGCCAAATTGGGTAAGCAAAGAGCGAGTGGATTTAATGAAATCATATGGAGCAAACGTTATTCTAATTTCTAAAGAACAAGGTGGATTCTTGAAATGTATAGAAGAAGCAAAAAAATTGGCAAAAGAAACAAATGGATATCATACTAACCAATTTTCAAATATTGATAATATGTTAGCTCATTATGAGACAACAGGAAAAGAAATAGTAAATCAATTAAAAGAAGAAATAGGTGCATTTATTTCAGGAGTTGGTACAGGAGGAACTTTAATGGGAATAGGTAAAAGAATAAAAGAAGTTTATCCTGGAACTAAAATAATTGCTTTAGAACCAGATAAAATGCCGTTACTATCTGTAAAAGAAATAAAAGAACAGCATAAAATAGAAGGAATTGGTGATGAATTTATTCCAGAATTAATAAATAAAGAAGAAATTGATAAAATATTTTTAATAAATGATGATGATAGTGTAAATATGGCAAGAAAAATAGCAAAAGAGTTAGGAATTGGAGTAGGAATTTCATCAGGTGCTAATGCACTTGCTAGTATTTTAGCAAAAGAAGAAACAGAAGAAGCGGTAGTAACTGTATTTTCTGATGATAATAAAAAATATTTAAGTACAGATTTAAGTAAAGAAATAGACTTAAACCCAAAATATATATCAAATCAAATAAAGTTAATAAAATATGAAGTAGTTAAGTAAGGAGAAAAAATATGAAAATAAACATAGTAATGGTTGAACCAGAAATACCACAAAATACTGGAAATATTGCAAGAACTTGTGCTGCAACAGGAGCTAAATTACATTTAGTAAAACCCTTAGGATTTGAAATTAATGATAAAACTTTAAAAAGAGCAGGACTAGATTATTGGGATAAATTAGAAATAGAAGAGCATGAATCATTCTCAGATTTTTTAGAAAAATATAAACCAGAAGAACATGCAATGTATTTTGTTACAACAAAATCACCTAATTGTTATACAGATGTATCTTATGAACAAGATGAAGAAGTTTTTTTACTATTTGGAAAAGAAACAAAAGGATTACCAGAGGATGTATTAAAAAAATACATAGATAAAACTATAAGAATACCAATGAGACCTACATTACGTTCTCTTAATTTATCTAATTCTGTTGCAATTGTTGTATATGAAGTATTAAGACATGTAAATTTTGATGCATTAGAGCAAAACAGTAAATACTTACAATAAAAATAAATAATATAATAAAAAAATGGAGGTATATAAATGGAAAAATCTAAAGTATATTTTACAGATTTAAAAGCAAGACCGGGATTAAACTTACTTCAAAAATTAAAAATGCTAGCAAAAAAAGCAGGTATCGAAGATATAGACTTTAAAAATAAATTTGTTGCTATTAAAATTCATTTTGGAGAGCCAGGTAATTTATCATATCTAAGACCAAACTATGCAAAAGCAATTGTAGAACTTATAAAAGAACTAGGAGGAAAACCTTTTTTAACGGATTGTAATACTTTATATGTAGGTAGAAGAAAGAATGCCTTAGACCATATAGAAGCTGCATATGAAAATGGATTTACACCTTATAGTACAGGTTGTCAAATAATTATTGCAGATGGACTAAAAGGAACGGACGAAAAAGAAATTCCAATAGAAGGAGAATATGTAAAATCAGCAAAAATAGGTACAGCAATTGTAGATGCTGACATTATTATTTCATTAAACCATTTTAAAGGGCATGAAATGACAGGCTTTGGAGGAGCACTTAAAAATTTAGGAATGGGTTGTGGTTCACGAGCAGGAAAGATGGAAATGCATAATAGTGGAAAACCACATGTAGTAGAAGAGCATTGTGTAGGTTGTAAAATGTGTTTTAAACAATGTGCACATGGGGCTATTTCATATAATGAAAATGGAAAAGCTAAGATTGACCATAGTAAATGTGTTGGATGTGGAAGATGCATAGGAGTATGTAATTTTGATGCTATAAAAACACCAAATGATGAATCTAATGATATTTTAAACAAAAAAATAGCAGAATATACTTTAGCAGTAATAAAAGATAAACCGAATTTTCATATAAATTTTATGATGGATATATCACCAAATTGTGATTGTCATGGTGAAAATGATAGAGCAATTGTACCTAATATAGGAATAGCAGCTTCTTTTGATCCAGTAGCATTAGATAAAGCATGTGCAGATCTTGTTAACAATGAACAAGCTTTTTCTAATAGTTTAGTAGGAGAAGAATTAAAAAAACATAATGATTTGAACGATCATTTTTGTAATGCACATCCAGAAACAAACTGGAAAGTTATGATAGAACATGGAAAGAAAATAGGAATAGGAACAGATGAATATGAATTAATAAAAATGTAGAAAAACACAAAAATTAAAAATAACAGCTAGAACTAAAATATTCTGGCTGTTATTTTTGTATAAAATATAAAAAAAGGGGGAATATTAAGTAAAAATAAAATTTAGGAGTAAAAAGTGGAAGAGTTAAAAAAGAAAATTGAACAAAAGATAAACTTTCTAAAAGAACAAATACAGAATAAAGAAGAAAAAGAAAAGATAGAAAAAACAAGGGAAGAATTAAATTTTTTATTAGAGGAATATTTAGATAATAAAAAATAGAAATAAATACACACAATATAGGATAATAATACATTTATAGAAAATGAAAACTTTGATATGATAAAACAAATGAAGAGAAAAAGGGGATAAAAAATGAGAAAAGCAAATGTAATTAATATTGGAAAAAAATTACAACAAATTCGAAAAAGTCATGGATATACACAAGAACAATTGGCAGAAAAAATAGAATGTTCTCCAAGGTATATAAGTGACATAGAACAAAACCGTTCAAAGCCTTCATATGAAGTACTAATTAAAATTTGTAATCTATTTGAAATAGGATTAGATAATATTTTTAGTGAGTATTTATCAATTAAAGGAAAAAAAGAAGAAGACTTTTCTATTATTGGATTTAAAAAATTAAATGAAGAACATAAAAAAACTATAATGTATTTGATTGAATACTTTAATAAAATAGGATAAGATAAAAACATGTAGAAAATGTTGTTTTTTCTACATGTTTTTTTTACAAAATGTATTGACAAGTCCTATTTAAAATGGTATTCTTATTACAGTATTGTAATAAGATGGGGATTTTATCTAAAACTATTACATCATTTAATCTTAAACATATAGAAACAAGGGTGATTAAGATTATTTTAGTATTAAATTTATATCTAAATAAGTAAACAGCATATTAAGTAGTTGGCAAAAAAAATAAAAAGTTGCCAGCACTTTTTTGGCGTCTAATTTCAATTTATTCTAATATAGAAAAAAAGAGGAATTATTCCTATTTTATAAAAGGGAAAAGACGAAGAAAAGCAGTACGGCTTTCTTTTTTATAAAATAGAAAATAAGAGGGACTTTTTTTCTATAAAATAATCAACAGATAAAGTAAAAAGAAATTCTAAAAATCTGCTTTAAAATTTTTTGTAGGGGTGGTTTAAAGTTGATTACAGACATTAAACATGAAAAATGTACACGTAAGAGCTTTGCAAGAATTGGTGATTCTATAGAAATGCCAAATTTAATTAAAGTACAAAAGGATTCTTATGACTGGTTTGTAGAAGAGGGATTAGGAGAAGTTTTAAGAGATATTTCTCCAATTGTAGACTATTCTGGAAACCTAGTACTAGAGTTTTTAGACTACTATATGGAAAAAGAAACAAAATATTCTCTAGAAGAAGCAAAAGAAAGAGATGCAACTTATTCTACTAGATTGCATGTTAAAGTAAGGCTTATCAATCGTGAGACAGGAGAAATTAAAGAACAAGAAATCTATTTAGGAGATTTCCCAATAATGACAGATAGCGGAACATTTGTTATTAATGGAGCAGAAAGAGTTGTAGTAAGCCAATTAGTACGTTCACCAGGTTGCTATTATGCAACAGATTTTGATAAAACAGGAAAACGTATATATACTTCTACAGTAATGCCAATACGTGGTGCTTGGCTTGAATACGAAACAGATAGTAATGATGTTTTTTATGTAAGAGTAGATAGAACAAGAAAACTTCCAGTTACTTCATTATTAAGAGCTATAGGAATTATCACAGATGAGCAAATTTTAGAAGTATTTGGAGATGAAGAAAAATTAAAAGCAACAATCGAAAAAGATACAATAAAATCACAAGATGAGGCTTTAATTGAAATTTATAAAAAATTAAGACCAGGAGAACTTCCAACAGTTGAAGCTGCAAGAAATTTATTTAATGGACTTCTATTTGATAATCGTCGTTATGATTTAGCAAAAGTAGGAAGATATAAATTTAACCAAAAACTATCTTTAGCAACAAGAATTACAAATCAAATTGCATTTGATACTATTGTAAATCCAGAAACAGGAGAAGTACTAGTAGAAAAAGATAGTCCAATTACAGAAGAAATTGCAGAAGAAATCCAAAATTCAGGAATAAACATAGTAGATGTAAAAGTAAATGATAAAAAAGTAAGAATTATTGGAAATGGAACAGTAAACATTTATAAATATTTATCTGAGATTGATTTAAGTACATTACATATAAAAGAAAATGTAAATTTTGCAGTATTAAAAAGTATTGTAGATACAACAGAGGAAAAAGATTTAGTAAAAGTTTGCCAAGAGAGAATTGAAGAATTAGTACCAAAACACATTACAACAGAAGATATTATAGCATCAGTTAGCTATTTACTAAACTTGGACCATGGATTAGGACACGTAGATGATATTGACCATTTAGGAAACAGACGTATACGTTGTGTAGGAGAACTATTGCAAAATCAATTTAGAATTGGTTTAACAAGATTAGAAAGAGTTGTTCGTGAAAGAATGACAATTCAAGATTTAGATGTTGTAACACCACAAACATTAATCAATACAAAACCAATTACTTCATCTATTCGTGAGTTCTTTGGAAGTTCACAATTATCTCAATTTATGGACCAAACAAACCCACTATCAGAATTAACACATAAAAGAAGAGTATCAGCATTAGGACCAGGAGGATTATCTCGTGAAAGAGCTGGATTTGAAGTAAGAGACGTTCATTATACTCACTATGGTAGACTATGTCCAATAGAATCACCAGAAGGTCCAAACATAGGACTTATTTCTGCACTTTCATCATTCTCTATAATTAACGAATATGGATTTGTAGAAACACCATACCGTAAAGTAGATAAGAAAACAGGAAGAGTAACAGACATTGTAGAATACATGTCAGCAGATATAGAAGATAAATATATAATTGCTCAAGCTTCTGAACCACTAGACAAAAATGGAAACTTCATTAATAAAAAAATAAAAGTAAGAATATTAGATGATATTGCTGAGGTTACACCAGATAAAGTAGATTATGTTGATGTATCACCAAAACAATTAGTATCTGTTGCTGCAGCAATGATACCTTTCTTAGAGCATGATGACGCACACCGTGCTTTAATGGGTGCAAACATGCAACGTCAAGGAGTTCCACTTTTAATTCCTGATTCTCCAATAGTAGGAACAGGAATTGAATATAGAGCAGCAAAAGATTCTGGAATTATGGTATTAGCAGAAGATGATGGAGTTATTCAAAAAGTAACCGGAAATGAAATTGTTGTTAAATATAAAAACGGAGAAACAAAAACACATAAATTACGTAAATTTAAGAGAACTAATGGTGGTACTTGTATAAATCAAAGACCAATTGTTGTAAAAGGAGAAAAAGTTAAAGCAGGAGATGTTATTGCAGACGGACCTTCTACACAAAATGGTGAAATGGCTCTTGGTAAAAACGTACTTATTGCATTTGCAACTTGGGAAGGATACAACTACGAGGATGCTGTTTTAATTAGTGAAAAATTAGTTAAAGAAGATGTTTATACATCTATACATATAGAAGAATACGATTGTGAATGTCGTGATACAAAACTAGGACCAGAAGAAATTACAAGAGATATTCCAAATGTTGGTGATGACGGATTAAAAGACTTAGATGAAAATGGAATTATCCGTATTGGTGCAGAAGTAAGACCAGGAGATATATTAGTAGGTAAAGTTACTCCAAAAGGAGAAACAGAACTTACAGCAGAAGAAAGATTATTGCGTGCTATATTTGGAGAAAAAGCTAGAGAAGTAAGAGATACTTCACTTCGTGTACCACATGGAGAAGCTGGAACTATTGTAGATATTAAAGTATTTGATAGAGAAAATTCAGACGAATTAGGACCTGGAGTTAATCAAGTAATACGTTGCTATATTGCTCAAAAAAGAAAAATATCAGTTGGAGATAAAATGGCTGGACGTCATGGAAATAAAGGTGTTGTATCTAGAATATTACCAGAAGAAGATATGCCTTTCTTACCAGATGGTACACCAGTAGATATTGTACTTAATCCATTAGGTGTTCCTTCTCGTATGAACTTAGGACAGGTGCTTGAAGTTCATTTAGGAGCAGCGGCAAGAGCATTAGGATGGAAGGTAGCAACACCAGTATTTGATGGCGCTTCTGGAAAAGACATAGAAGATGTACTAGAACAAGCAGGACTTTCTAGAGATGGAAAAACTACTTTATATGATGGAAGAACAGGAGAACCTTTTGATAAGCCAATTACTGTTGGTGTTATGTATATGTTAAAATTACACCACTTAGTAGATGACAAAATTCATGCTCGTTCTACAGGACCATATTCTTTAGTTACACAACAACCACTTGGAGGTAAAGCTCAATTTGGTGGACAAAGATTTGGAGAGATGGAAGTTTGGGCATTAGAAGCATATGGTGCAGCTTATACTTTACAAGAAATATTAACTGTAAAATCAGACGATGTAGTAGGACGTGTTAAAACATATGAATCTATTGTAAAAGGTGAAAATGTACCAAAACCAGGAGTTCCAGAAAGCTTTAAAGTATTAATAAAAGAGTTACAATCTTTAGGATTAGATGTAAGACTATATTCAAAAGATGATAAAGAGCTAGAACTAAAAGAACATATAGAAGACGGAATTGAATATAATCCAGAAATGGATAAAAAATTCCAAGAAGAAGATGTTATTTTGCCAGACGAATTGGAAGACGGTTATATAGAAGATACAGAAGAAGAGGACGATAGCCTTTTTGAAGACTTAGTAGATGATGCTGATGAAATTATGTTAGAGGATACCGACCTTGGAGAAGATAATCTTTTAAATGATAATGATATCATAGAAGAATAAAAATAATTAAATAGTCTAGGAGTTATTTACCAGATGTTATCCTATTTAAAAATCATAAAAATTGTACAGCGGTGTATTTTAAATAGGATAACAACAAACAAATAGTAAAATAAAAAAATGGGGGGCTATTTTAATAGTGGAAGAATTAGAGATATTTGATAAAATTAAAATAGGATTAGCGTCTGATGAAAAAATAAGAGAATGGTCAAAAGGAGAAGTAAAAAAACCAGAGACCATTAATTATAGAACATTAAAACCAGAAAAAGATGGTTTATTTTGTGAAAGAATATTTGGACCAACAAAAGATTGGGAATGTCATTGTGGAAAATATAAAAGAGTAAGATATAAAGGTATCGTTTGTGATAGATGTGGTGTAGAAGTTACAAAAGCAAAGGTAAGAAGAGAAAGAATGGGACATATAGAACTTGCTGCACCAGTAGCACATATTTGGTATTTTAAAGGAATTCCAAGTAGAATTGCTCTTATGTTAGATGTTTCACCAAGAAGTCTTGAAAAAGTTGTATATTTTGCATCATATATTGTTACAGATAAAGGAACATCAGGATTAATGAAAGCTCAAGTACTTACAGAAAAAGAATATCATGAAGCTATAGAAAAATATGGTAAAGGTTCTTTTAAAGCAGGTATGGGAGCAGAAAGTATAAGAACTTTATTAGAAGAAATTGACTTAGAAAAATTATCTGAAAAACTAAAAAAAGAATTAGAAAAAGCAAGTGAGCAAAAGAAAGCTAAAATAGTTAAAAGATTAGATACAGTAGAATCTTTTAGATTATCTGGAAATAGACCAGAATGGATGATAATGGGTGTTGTTCCAGTTATTCCACCAGAATTAAGACCAATGGTACAATTAGATGGAGGTAGATTTGCAACATCTGATTTAAATGATTTATATCGTAGAGTAATTAACCGTAACAATCGTTTAAAAAGATTATTAGAATTAGGAGCACCAGAAATTATTGTACGTAATGAAAAAAGAATGTTACAAGAATCTGTAGATGCTTTAATTGATAATGGAAGACGTGGTCGTCCTGTAACAGGAGCAGGAAACAGAGCTTTAAAATCTTTATCTGATATGTTAAAAGGAAAACAAGGAAGATTTAGACAAAACTTACTTGGAAAAAGAGTTGACTACTCTGGACGTTCTGTTATAGTAGTTGGACCAGAACTTAAAATTTACCAATGTGGACTTCCAAAAGAAATGGCAGTTGAATTATTTAAACCTTTTGTAATGAAAGAATTAGTTGGAAGAGGAATAGCACATAACATTAAGAATGCAAAAAGAATGGTAGAAAGATTAAGACCAGAAGTATGGGATATACTAGAAGATGTTATTCATGATCACCCAGTTATGTTAAACCGTGCGCCTACACTACATAGATTAGGTATTCAAGCTTTTGAACCAGTATTAGTAGAAGGTAGAGCAATTAAACTACATCCATTAGTATGTACTGCATTTAATGCAGACTTTGACGGAGATCAAATGGCTGTACACGTTCCATTATCTCCAGAAGCACAAGCAGAAGCAAGATACTTAATGCTTTCTGTTAATAACTTATTAAAACCACAAGATGGTAAGCCAGTAACAGTTCCTACACAAGATATGATCTTAGGAAGCTACTATTTAACAATGGAAGTTCCTGGAGAAAAAGGCGAAGGAATGTATTTTAAAGATACAGATGAAGCTTTAATGGCATATCAAAATGGAGATTTAGGCTTACATGCAAAAGTTAAAATTAGAATGTATAAAGAAATTGATGGAGAGTTAAAACATAAAACAATTGAAACAACTGTAGGTAGAGTTATTTATAACCAAGGAATACCACAAGACTTAGGATATGTAGATAGAAACGATCCAGAGCATATGTTTGACTTAGAAATTGATTTCCCTGTTATTAAGAAAAATTTAGGAAAAATAGTTGAAAAAGTAATAAGTAAACATGGTTTATCAGATGCAGCAGTTGTATTAGATTATATTAAATCAACAGGATTTAAATATTCTACTAAAGGTGCTATTACTGTTTCTGTTTCAGACGTTGCAGTACCAGAGAAAAAAGCAGAAATATTACAAGAAGCAGATAAAAAAGTAGAAGAAATTTCTAAAAAATATAAACGTGGTTTAATTACAAATAATGAAAGATATGAATCTGTTATCAAAGTTTGGGAAGAAGCAACTAAAGATGTTAGTAAAGCAATGGAAGAAAACTTTGATGAAATGAACCCTATTTTCATGATGGCACAATCTGGAGCCAGAGGTAACATGAACCAATTAAGACAAATAGCTGGTATGCGTGGACTTATGGCCAATACACAAGGTAAAGCAGTAGAAATTCCAATTAAATCTTGTTTCCGTGAAGGACTAGATGCGCTAGAATATTTCGTATCTTCTCATGGTGGTAGAAAAGGTCTAGCAGATACAGCTTTAAGAACTGCAGACTCTGGATACTTAACAAGAAGATTAGTTGATGTAGCTCAAGATATTATTGTAAGAGAAGAAGATTGTGGGACACATGATGGTATTATAGTAAGTGATGTAAAAGATGGAAATCAAGTATTAGAAAAATTTGAAGAAAGATTAATAGGAAGATATGTAACAGAAGATATTATAGATCCAACTACAAAAGAAATTATTGTAGATAGGGATACTATGATTACAGAAGCTATTGCAAAGAAAATTTTAGCAGTAGGATATTCAAGTTTAAAAATTCGTTCACCATTATCATGTAGAACAAAACATGGTGTATGTTCAAAATGTTATGGAATGGGACTTGCAACACATAAAGAAGTAACAATAGGAGAATCAGTTGGAATTATAGCAGCACAATCAATAGGTGAGCCTGGTACTCAGCTTACAATGAGAACATTCCACCAAGGTGGTGTTGCAGGAGGAGATATTACACAAGGTCTTCCTAGAGTTGAGGAATTATTTGAAGCAAGAAAACCAAAAGGATTAGCAATAATTTCAGAAATTGAAGGTGAAGTAAAAATTTCTGATGATAAAAAGAAAAAAGAAGTTACAGTTACATCAAAAGATAATTCAAAAACATATACTATTCCATTTGGAGCTAAATTACATGTAAAAGATGGAGACTTTATAGAAGCCGGAGATCCAATTACAGAAGGTTCTATTAATCCAAACGAAATATTATTAATAAATGGACCAGAAGGAGTATATCGTTATCTTATTGCCGAAGTTCAAAAAGTTTATCGTAATCAAGGTGTTGATATCAATGACAAACATATTGAGGTAATAGGTAGACAAATGCTTAAGAAAATAAGAATTGAAGACAATGGAGATACAGATATGTTTACAGGTTCTTTAGTAGATGTACATGAATTTGAGGATAAGAATAAGCTAGCTATAGAACAAGGATTAAGACCTGCTGTAGGAAAACATACTTTATTAGGTATTACAAAAGCATCACTAGCAACAGAAAGCTTCTTGTCAGCAGCATCTTTCCAAGAAACAACTAGAGTATTAACAGAAGCTGCTATTAAAGGTAAAGTAGATAACCTAATTGGATTAAAAGAAAATGTAATTATTGGTAAACTAATTCCAGCAGGAACAGGTATGGCAAAATACAATGAATTACACATTAATACAGAAAATAAGCAAGAAGATGAAACACAAGATACATTACAAACAGAAACAACAACTATAGGTTAATATAAAATAAGAAGGAGAGAAAGTTAAATTTCTTTCCTTCTTATTTTTAATCTTAAACACTATTAATTGTAACACAATTTAGAACTTAAAGAAATCACTAAAACTTGACAAATGCTTGATATAGCGGTAAAATATATACATTATGTTAAAGGAGAAAAATATGCCAAGTACAAGTAAAAAAGTTTTTCAAACAATAGTTTCAAAAACAAAAATATATTTATTTATTATTGCAGTTCTTTTAATAGCATTATGTTTTTATGAGCCTAATTTTATTACCCCATCTATTCTCCTTTTTATATTAATTAGTATGTATGCATATTGGACAAATGGCAAAAGAAAGGCAGAAATTTCAAAACATATAGAAGAGTTAACTTATACTGTAGATTCTGCTGCCAAAAGTACACTAATTAATTCACCTTTTTCACTTATTATAGTAGAAACAGACGGTAATATTATCTGGAAAAGTAAAAAGTTTGTAGAAGAATTTTCAAATATTGATATTTCAAATTATTTAAATAATATTTTAAAAGAAATGAAATTAAATATTGAAAATAATCCAGAGCAAAAAAACAAATCTGTTGAAAAGCATATAAAAATTGGAGAAAAAGATTATTATATTGTAGGGGAATATGTAAAATCAAAAGAGAAAAAAAATAATGAAGAATACATGACAACTTTATATTTTTTGGATGAAACAGAAAAAATAGAACTTAAGAAAAAATACGAAGAAGAAAAACTTTGTGTTGGAATAATCATGATAGATAATTATGAGGAGCTAATGCAAAGAATTGAAACAGAAGATAGACCACAAATTATTGCAAGAATTGAAAAAGAAATTTATGATTGGGCATCACAAACTGGAGGACTTGTTATAAAAGCAGATCGTG
Organism: uncultured Clostridia bacterium; assembly: GCA_963558405.1. Taxonomy (GTDB): domain Bacteria; phylum Bacillota; class Clostridia; order TANB77; family CAG-508; genus CAKNOI01. Next base: position 23,161 of record CAUWGC010000002.1, on the reverse strand, counting down.
ATACTTTTGTTTATGTATTAGAAGAAAAATATATGGAAATGCTTGAAGAAAGTAAATTTAGCATTCTAGATCAAGTAAAAGAAATTAATATTCCAGAAAAGATGCAAGCAACATTAAGTATAGCTATTTCTAATGAAGGAAGCACCTATTACGAAAAATATAAATCTACAAGTGCAATAATAGATATTGCTTTAGGACGTGGAGGAGATCAAGCAATTGTAAAACAAAACGGAAAGTATTATTTCTTTGGAGGAAGAGCACAAGAAGTAGAAAAACGAACAAAGGTAAAAGCAAGAATAGTTGCACATGCGTTAGAAGAATTAATGCTAGAATCAAAAGATGTTATCATAATGGGACATATTAACGGAGATATGGATTCTATTGGATCAAGTTTTGGACTATGTAGATTAGCTAAAACTTTAGGTAAAGAGGCATATGTTGTTGCAGAAAATTATGGTGCATCAATAAAGGATTTTATAGATAAAGTACAAGAAAAAGAAGAATATGCAGGTACTATTATAAATAAAGCAGAAGCACTTTCAAAAATTTCACCAGAAACTTTATTAATTATTACAGACACTCATAAAATAAGTTATGTAGATGTACCAGAATTATTAAATGAAACTACTCAAATAGTAGTTATAGATCACCATAGAAGAAGTACAGATTATATTGATACAGCAATTTTAACGTTTCATGAGGTATATGCTTCTTCTGCATCTGAATTAGTAACAGAAATATTACAATATGCAGAAACAGAAGTAAATTTAACAGAACTAGAAGTAGAAGCTTTATATGCAGGAATTGTTGTAGATACAAAAAGCTTTACTTTTAAAACAGGAGTTAGAACATTTGAAGCTGCAGCATATTTAAGAAAATGTGGAGTAGACATTATTCGTGTTAAAAAATGGTTCCAAAGCGATTTGGATAGTTATAAAGTGATTTCTGACATCGTAACAAAAGCAGAAATTATATATGAAAAAATAGGAATATCTGTTTACGAAGAAGAAGATAAAAATGCAAATTTAATTTGTGCAAAAGCAGCTGATGAATTGTTAGAAATAAATAGTATTACGGCTTCTTTTGTAATTGGAAAATTAGGAGAAAAAGTTTGTATAAGTGGTAGATCAATTGGTGATATAAACGTACAAGTAATACTAGAAAAATTAGGTGGTGGAGGTCATATAACACTTGCAGGAGCTCAAGTAGAAGGAATGACTATAGAAGATACAAAACAAGAATTAATAAATAGAATTAATGAATATTTCAGTGAAATAGCAGGATAAACTCTTGCTATTTTAATTTACACTTGAAAAAAACCTTATTTTGCGATAAACTATAATGGTAAAATAGATAAAAAGGAGGAAAAAAACATGAAGGTAATTTTAAAACAAGATATAAAAGGAGTAGGTAAAAAGGACCAAGTCATAGAAGCATCTGACGGGTATGCAAGAAATTATCTATTTCCAAAAGGATTAGCTGTAGAAGCAAATGCAGAAAATATGAGTAAACTAAAAGGTAAACAATCATCTATTGAACATAAAAAAGAATTAGAAAAAGAAGAAGCAAAAAGAATAGCAAATAAATTAAAAGAAATTATCCTCACTTTATCTGTTAAAGCTGGGGAAAATGGTAAAATTTTTGGAGGAATTACTGCAAAAGAAATTAGCGAAAATCTTAAAAAAAGTTATGGATTAGAAATAGATAAAAAGAAGATTATGTTAAAAGAAACAATAAAAGTATTAGGAACAAAAAATATAGAAATTCGTTTATATGAGGGAATTACTGCAAGTTTAAAAGTTAAAATAGTAGAAGAATAAAAGGAAGTATAAAAATGGAATTAGGAAAATTACCACCACATGATATAGAAGCAGAGCAAGCAGTATTAGGAAGCATGTTAACAGACAGTGAAGCAGCTGCTAGTGCTATAGAAGTATTAAGAGTAGAAGATTTTTATCGTGAGGATCATAAAGCAATTTATGAAGCAATATTAAATTTATATAATCGTGCAGAACCAATTGATATAATAACATTAAAAGCAGAGTTAACTTCTATAGGAAAGTTTGAACAAGTAGGAGGAATTGAATATTTAGCAGAACTTCCTGAAAAAGTTCCAACTACTACAAATGCAGAAAAATATATAAAAATTGTAGAGGATAAATCAATGCTTCGCAGTCTTATTAAAACAGCAAATGAAATACAAGCACTAGGATATGACCCAATGCAAGAAGTAGAAGATATTGTAGATTCTGCTGAAAAGAAAATATTTAATTTAGTGCAAGGTAGAAATCAAAAAGGATATACAGCTGTTAAAGACGTTTTAGTAGAATCATTTGCATTGCTAGAAAAACTATATAATCAAAAACAACATATAACGGGTGTACCAACAGGATTTGCAGATTTGGACTACAAAACAGCAGGGCTTCATAATTCGGATTTGATTTTAATAGCAGCAAGACCTGCTATGGGAAAATCAGCATTTGTATTAAATATAGCATCATATGCAGCTGTAAAAGCAAATATACCAGTTGTTATATTTAGCTTAGAAATGTCAAAAGAGCAAATGGTAAATAGAATTTTAGCAAGTGAAGCTATGGTTGATTCTAATAAAATAAGAACAGGAAAAATAGAGGACGAAGATTGGAACAAAATAGCAGAGGCAACTGGAATATTATCAGAAGCACCTATTTTTATTGATGATACACCAGGAATTTCTATGACAGAGATTCGTGCAAAGTGTAGAAAATTAAAAATGGAACAAAATATTGGTTTAGTTGTAATAGATTATTTGCAGTTAATTGCTGGAAATTCTAAACGTTCTGGAAGCCGTGAACAAGAAATATCAGAGATAAGTAGATCTTTAAAAATATTAGCAAAAGAATTAAATGTTCCGGTAATAGCACTTTCACAGTTATCTAGAGCACCTGAACAAAGACCAGATCATAGACCAATGCTTTCTGACCTTCGTGAATCAGGAGCTATTGAGCAAGACGCTGATATTGTTATGTTTTTATATCGTGATGATTATTATAATGAAGAAACAGATAAAAAAAATATTGCAGAAGTAATTATAGCAAAACATCGTTCTGGTTCTGTTGGAACAGTAGAATTATTATGGTTATCTAACTATACAAAATTTGCAAATATTGATCGTTATAGAGAATAATTTAAAAGAGGGAGATATGTTAAAAGAAAAAGTATTAAATACTATTTTAAAGAATGAATTAACAAAATATGGCGATACTATAGTTATAGGAGTTTCTGGGGGACCAGATTCTATAACTCTTTTGCATTTATTGCAAAGTTTAAAAAAAGAGTTAGGCATAAAAATTATTGTATGTCATATAAATCATATGTTAAGAGAAGAAGCTATAGAAGATGAAGAATATGTAAAAGAATATTGCATAAAAGAAAATATACCTTATTATATAAAAAGAGAATCAGTTCAAGAAGTAGCAAAAAAACAAAAAATTGGAACAGAAGAAGCTGGAAGAAAAATACGTTATTCTTTTTTTGAAGAAATAGCAAAAAAATATAATGCAAATAAAATTGCCACAGCTCATACGGCAAATGATAATGCAGAGACAGTTTTATTAAACATTTTAAGAGGAACTGGAGTTTTTGGATTAAGAGGAATTGACCCTATCCGTAACGAAAGATACATTCATCCACTAATTGAATGTACCAGAAAAGAAATAGAAGAGTATTGTGTAGAAAATAATTTAGAAGCTAAAATAGATAAAACAAATGCTCAAAACATTTATACAAGAAATAAAGTTCGAAATAGCTTAATTCCGTATATTGAAAAAGAATTTAATCCAAACATAATACAAGGAATTAATAGGTTAGCAAATATAGCAAGAGAAGAAACAAAATACATAGAAAGTAATGTAATAAAAGTTTATGAAGAACTACTAATAAATGAAGAAAAAGAAATAGTGTTGGACTTAAATAAATTTAATAAAGTAGAAGAATTTTTACAAAAACAAATTATACGTTATAGTATTTTAAAATTATTAGGAACTACAGACGGAATCGAGAAAAAACATATAGAAGATATTATTGTTTTATGCCGTCGAAATATAGGAAATAAATTCTTAATTCCAAATAAAAATGTGAAAATACTTGTAAAAAATAGAAAAATTTTTTTTATCGCCTATCCTAAACTTCCGTAAGAAAAGCTTAGAGTCGTAAGGAGTTTGTAAAATAATCTTTTTAAAAAAGTATTGAATAACTAATTAAATTGTGGTATAGTTCCTAAAGATTAGCAAAACAATAGTTTAAGAAAGGAAGTCATAAATGAAAAGTGGATTAAAAACATTAGCAATATGGTTAATTATAGGAATAATCACTATTGTACTTATTACTTCTATTGTAGAAAATAGTGATACAAAACTTGCTTATTCAGAACTTATTACAAAAATACAAGCAGGAGAAGTAGAAAAAATTGAAATTGAAGCAAATGGAGTAAAAGCAAATGTTACATTAAAAGGAGAAAACTTCAAAAAAGAAGTAAATATTCCAAATATGGAAAGCTTTATGGATTATATGCAAGAGCCATTAAAAGAAGGTAGCATAGAGTTAAAAGAAAAATCAGAATCTATATTTATGATACTATTAAGTCTTTTAACACCATTTGGAATTTTAATTATTTTCTTAATTTTCATGTTTGTACTAATGAATGGTGGTGCACAAGGTGGAAATAAAACAATGTCATTTGGAAAAAGCAAAGCCAAAATGATGACACCAGCAGACAAAAATAAAATTACATTTGATGATGTAGCAGGTGTAGATGAAGAACAAGAAGAATTACAAGAAATAGTACAATTTTTAAAAAATCCAAGAAAATTTACAGATATGGGTGCTAGAATTCCAAAAGGAGTATTATTAGTAGGTCAACCAGGTACTGGTAAAACTCTACTTGCAAAAGCAGTTGCTGGGGAAGCAGGAGTTCCATTCTTTATTATAAGTGGTTCAGAATTTGTAGAAATGTTTGTTGGTGTTGGTGCATCTCGTGTAAGAGATTTATTTGAACAAGCTAAAAAGAACGCACCATGTATTATATTTATAGACGAAATTGATGCAGTAGGACGTCAAAGAGGTGCTGGACTTGGTGGAGGACATGATGAAAGAGAACAAACATTAAATCAGTTATTAGTAGAAATGGATGGATTTGCAAGTAATGAAGGAGTTATTGTACTTGCTGCAACAAATAGACCAGATGTATTAGATAAAGCCTTATTAAGACCAGGAAGATTTGATAGACAAATTGTTGTTTCTGCGCCAGATGTAAAAGCAAGAGAGCAAATTTTAGAGGTACACTCTAGAGGAAAACGTTTAGCAGATGATGTAGATTTATCAATTATAGCTAAAAATACTTCTGGATTTTCAGGAGCAGACCTAGAAAATGTATTAAACGAAGCAGCTTTATTAGCAGCTAGAAGAGATTTACATGAAATAGGTGAAAAAGAAATTGAAGATGCTATGGTTAAAGTAACTATGGGACCAGAAAAGAAAACAAGAGTAAGAAGTGAAAAAGAAAATAAATTAGTAGCATATCATGAAGCAGGGCATGCTTTAGTTAGTAGATTTTTACCAACTCAAGATATGGTACATCAAATATCAATTGTACCTCGTGGTATGGCTGGTGGATATACAATGTATCGTCCAAATGAAGATAAATCATTTATGTCAAAAACAGAAATGGAAGAAAATATAGTATCACTTCTTGGTGGTAGAGTTGCAGAAAAATTAGTTTTAAATGATATTTCTACTGGTGCTAGCAACGATATAGAAAGAGCAACAAGTATTGCAAAAGCAATGGTAACTAAATATGGTATGAGCGATAAAATTGGAACAATTACTTTAGGATCAAGTCAAGAGGAAGTTTTCTTAGGAAGAGATTTTGCACATGCAAAAGAATATTCAGAAGAAACAGCTGCTATAATTGATGAAGAAATCAAAAAAATTATTGATACAGGATACAAAAAAGCAGAAGAAATTTTAAGCTCAAATATGGATAAATTACATGCTATTGCAGGAGTACTATTAGAAAAAGAAAAAATCGATGGAGATGAATTTGAAGCTATTTTTAATAGCTAGAAAATAATAAACAAAAAGGTTATTTGAATTTTTCAAATAACCTTTTTTGACTAATAAAAACAATATAGTTGTAACCAGATATACTTTGTGCTATACTTATTAAAAACTTTATAAGCTAAAAGAGAGGAAAATAAATGGAAAGTATATTTGATATAATAGATAATAAAGAAGAAAATGAATTTGTAGCTGTTGACGTAGAAACAACAGGATTATCTCCACTTACTAGTGAATTAATAGAAGTAAGTGCTATTAAATACAAAAATTTTAATAAAATAGATACATATACAAGCCTTATAAAACCTATTGAGTCTATTCCACAAAAAATAACAGAAATAACAGGAATCACTAATGATATGGTAAAAGACGCAAGACCAGTATGGGATGTAATGCAAGAATTAATTAGTTTTATAGGAAGAAGTACAATTGTAGCTCATAATGCTCCTTTTGATGTAAGCTTTTTACAAATGTATTCTAATAATAGTTTTTCTAAAAACAAAGTAGTAGATACAGTAAAGTTAGGAAGAAAAATGTATCCACAATTAATTAATCATAAATTAGCAACTATAGCAAATCATATTGGGATAAAAGAAACAGGTTTTCACCGTGCAGAATTTGATTGTGAATGTTGTGCAAAAATATATTTAAAGTATTTACAAAATAATATAAGATAATATAAGATAATATTTAACTTTATAAACATATTTTATTATTTTAAATATTTCATAAAAAAAGAAACCACTTTAACATGGTTTCTTTTTAGTTTTCATTAATATAATATTAAAGTAAATTATATAAAATTTTAGTAAGCATTAGAGATTTCTTGTTTAAATGTTACATGAACTACAGTACCTTCTTCTACATGAGTATCTAAAATAGGATCTTGTGAAACTACTATTCCAGATGTTCCTTCAATACTTATGTTTAATTTTTTTGCCTTTAATGCGTTTATAGCTTGTGCCATTCCCATTCCTTTTAAATTTGGTACAGTAGTAGAAATTCTATCATCATTTTCAGCTGTATATAATTTAATAGTAGAACCTTTTATTAAAGGTGTTCCTGCTTTTGGAACTTGGTCTGTAACCACAATAGAATTTTTATCGCCATTGTTTCCTATGCTAACTTCAAATCCTTGCTTTTCCAATATATCAATAGCTTCTTTTGCTGTTTTATTAGTAACATCTTTTAAAGTAATTGTAGAATAAGGGGAAGAATCGTCATCAGTAGGAACTTCGTTTGAAGCAATTCCTAAATTAGGTAGAACTTCTGATAAAATTTGACTAACAACTGGTCCTGCAACTTGACCACCTTGATGTCCATTTTCACTTTGAGGATCATATATAGCAACAAGTACTACGACTTCTGGGTTCTCTATTGGAGCTACTCCAATAAAAGAAGCAATATAAATACTATCTTCATTTTCAGAAAGAGGTTCTGTAGTACCAGATTTTCCACCAATTGAATAGCCAGTTACAGCCGCATGTTTTCCTGTACCATCAACTACAACAGATTCTAACATTTCGCGCATAGTTTTAGAAGTTTCTTTAGAAAACACTTGTCTTATTTCTTCTGGTTCTAAATAAGTTACACTTCCGTCATCAGTATTAATTATTTCTTTTACAATTCTTGGTCTCATTAATTTTCCGTCATTTACAACAGCGGAAACAGAAGAAACTAATTGCAAAGGAGTAATATTAAATCTCTGACCAAAAGACATTGTAGCAAGCTCTACTTCACCTACATCATCTAAATCCCACCAAACAGCACTTTCTTCTCCATATGCTTTTACACCTGTTTTGGTTAAAAGGTTTAATGCATCATAGTAACGATACATAGTATCTGCTCCCATTTTTTTACCAAGTTGCATAAAAGAAGGGTTACATGAATGTTCCAAAGCATCTCTTAAACTTTCTGGACCATGAGGAACTGAACTCCAACAATGCATTCTTAATCCGGCAACCATTTCATAACCAATACAACTAAATTCTCCTGCAACATCTGGGGTAGTAATTTGTTCTTCTATAGCAATAGCAGAATTTATAATTTTAAATGTAGAGCCTGGTTCATATGTACTAGAAATACATTTATCTCTCCACATCTCAGAAAGATAGTTATATTGTTCGGAACCAGAAAGTGTATCCCATACTTTTTTTAATTCTTCTGAATTAATAGTATAAGGTTCATTTAAGTTATAATCAGGATATGTAGCAGCAGCTAAAATATCTCCTGTTTTAGGATTCATTACAATAGCAGTACCACCTTGTCCAGCATTATTTTCTTGAACAGCTTGTTTTAAGTATTTTTCTACAATTGATTGAATATTTATATCTAGAGTAAGAACAATATTGCTTCCATTTTGAGGAGGAACATATCTTTCTTCCTTATCTGGAATAATTTCTTGAACAGCATCTTCAGATGTTACAATCTTTCCAGGTGTTCCTTTTAAAACATCATCCCAAGTATATTCTAAGCCCCATCTACCATCATTTTCTGTACCACAAAAGCCAATTAAATTAGAAGCAAGATTATTATACGGATAGTACCTTTTAGTATCTTCATCAATATTTATACCAGAATAAATTTTATTTTCTTCCATCCATTTTTTTAGTTTATCTACTTTATCTTGTTCTACCTTTGTTGCGATGGTTTCTAAGGAAGAATCACTATTAACTTTAGCAAGGGTTTCTTCATAATCTAATTCAAATATTTCAGAAAAAGCTTTTGCTACCTTCTCTTTAATTTCTTTTGTTTCTTGTTCAGCTATTCTTTCATCTGAGTTTGTAGATTTGATACTAGAAGGGTTAATAGTAATTGTATCAACTGCAACGCTTCTGGCTAATGATGTATAGTTAGTATCTAAAATTACACCGCGCTTTGGACTTAAAATTCTACTTGTAACAAGTTGTCTATACATTTTTTCTTTTAGTTCTGCTCCTTGTACAAATTGCAAGAAACCAATACGTATAAGTAATAAAAGAAAGATAATCAAAACAACAATAAGCATAATAATTAGTTTTTTATTTCTAACTAAAGTATCTTTTTTTTCTTTTTCTAATTTTTCCTTTTTTGTAAAAAAATTTCTATTCTTATCCAATTATTTCACCATACTTTTTAAAAAATTATTTACGTTAACATTTTATATTAAAAAACTATGAAATGCAAGGAAAAAAGTATTAAAATTGACTTAAATAAAATTAGTAAATTATATATAAAGATTGACAAAAGATAAGAAATAATAGTATTATAAAGAAAAATAAGGGGGAATTTGTTTGAAAAATAAAATAAAAAAGATAATAACAATATTTTTAATATTATTAACAATAAATTCCGTAACGTATTTTACTAATGCAGATGTAGGAAGTTTTGATAGATATGACAGTGGAGGAAGTTCTTGGAGTGGTTCATCAGGAGGAAGTTCTTATTCAAGTTCAAGTGGATCATATAGTTACAGTGGTTTATCAAGTAGCGGATATTCAGGTGGGGATTTTGGAACAATAGAAATTATAATATTGTTTATAATAGTTGCTTCAATTGTAATAACAGCTATGAATAAAAAAAATAGAAGAAATGATATGTATAATAGAAATAGAAAGTTTTTTGAAAGTGTAAATAAAATAAATAATAGAGAAATAGAATGTTATGACCCAAATTTAATTAAAAAAATCAAAGCTGTTGATCCAGAATTTAACGAGGAAAAGTTTTTAACATTTGCAAAAAATTTATATGTGAGATTACAAAATGCTTGGACTGAAAGAAATTGGGAACCTATGAGAACATATGAAAGTGTAGAATTATTTGAACAACATAGATTACAATTACAAGCCTATATTGATACTAATAGAATAAATGTAGTTGACAGAATTGCTGTAAATTATGCAAAACTTTATGATTTTAAGCAAGAAGGTGGCAAAGATATATTATCAATAAATTTAAAAGCAACTAAAAAAGACTATATTATTGATGCAACAACAAAAGAAGTGTTAGAAGGAAATAAAATAGATGACAGAGTTACAGTATATAGAATGGTATTTGAAAGAAAAACAGGAATTTTAACAGAAACTGCAACCGAAGAATTAGAAACAACAAATTGTCCAAATTGTGGTGCACCAACAAATATAACTTCTTCAGGAAAATGCGAATATTGTGGAAGCTTAATTACAACAGACAATCATGATTGGGTATTAACAAGATTAGAACCAATAATAAATGCACATTAAAATATAAGGAGGTATAATAATGGGATTATTTAAAGCAATAGGAGATGCAATAGGATCAACAATAGGAGATCAATTTTTAACTACAATTAACTGTGAAGACATGGGAAATGATTTACTTATGGTAAAGAAAACAAATCCAGATGGTATTCTTGCTAAAAAAAGTAGGATAATAGTAGCACCAGGTCAAGCAATGGCATTATATGATAATGGAAAAATATTAGGTGCTACTGCTGAGCCAGGTGTATATTCTTTTGACGAAAGTACTACTCCATCTTTCTTCGGAGGAGACTTTGGAGATGTATTTAAAGAAATGTGGGAAAGATTTAAGTTCGGGGGTGCTGAAGCAAAAGAACAAGCTGTATATTTCTTTAACATAAAAGAAATATTAGACAATAAATTTGGAACACCAAATCCAGTTCCATATAAGGACTGGGGACATCCAATATTAAATCCTAGAACCAATAGTATGGTAGCTATGAGTGTAGAAGTAAGATGTTTTGGAAAATATACTTTCAAAATAGATAATCCAGCTACATTTATGTCTGTATTGGGTGGAAATAGAGAAAAATATACAAAACAAGAATTAGTAGAACAAATGCGTGCAGAAGTAATTGGTGCATTTTCTAATATAATGAATAGTTTAGGAGAAGATGAACATAAAATAGATGTACTTTCATTACCAAATAAAACAGATGAAATTAAAGAAATTATGGATCAGGAAGTATTTGATGAACCTATTAGAAATCGTGGAGTAAGACTTGTTTCATTTATCATTGAAAATTTAACTTTAGACGAAGAATCTAAAAACAAAATTGATCAATATGAACTTGGTGGAGATGTTTATCAACAAAAAGCAATTCTAACAGAGGCATATGCAAACGCTGTACAAGATGCAGCAAGTAATAAAGCAGGAACATTAAATGGATTTATGGGTATTGGCATGATGAATATGACATCAGGAGGTCTATTTGGAAATATGAATCAAAACCAAAATACAAACAATACAACATCAACAAACACAAACAATAATACATGGAATTGTGTATGTGGAGCAAAAAACGAAGGAAAATTCTGTAGTAATTGTGGAAAACCAAAAGAAAAGGTATGTCCAAAATGTAAAACAATAAATGAAGGAACATCAAAGTTTTGTAAAGAATGTGGAGAAAAATTATAAGATGGATAATTTATATCAAGAAACAAAATTTATTTTAAAAAAATATGGAATTACTGCTAATAAAAGTTTAGGACAAAATTTTTTGGTTTCAGAAGATGTAGTAAATTCTATTATAGAAGCGGCCGAACTTTCTGAAAATGATTTAGTAATAGAAGTTGGTCCAGGGTTAGGAACTTTAACAAAACCTTTATTAGAAAAAGCTGGAAAGGTAGTATGCGTAGAATTAGATAAAAAAATGTTACAAATTTTACAAGATAGATTTATGCTATATTCAAATTTTGAAGTAATACAAGAAGATATTTTAAAGGTAAATTTAGAAGAATTAATAAAAAAACAAAAACAAATAAATTCAAAGCTTCAAAAAGTAAAAATAGTAGCAAATCTTCCTTATTATATTACATCACCAATTATGATGTACCTGTTGGAACAAAAACTTGAAATAGAAAGTATTACAGTAATGATTCAAAAAGAAGTAGCAGAAAGATTTATAGCAATTCCAGGAGATAAAAAATCTGGAGCTATTACATATACAATTTATTACTATTCTGAAGGTGAAAAAGTAGTAGATGTTCCTAAAAATTCATTTATTCCAGAACCAGAAGTAGATTCGCAAGTTATACACTTAAAAATAAGAAAAGAAAAGTTATTAGATATAAAAAATGAAGAGTTATTTTTTAAAATAATAAAAGTAGCATTTCAACAAAGAAGAAAAACATTATTAAATGCTCTAGTTAATGGAAATATAATAGAGAATAAAGAAAAAGGAAAAGAAATATTAAAAAAACTTAATTTAGAAGAAAACATAAGAGGAGAAAAATTAACAATACAAGAATTTAAAAGAATAGCAGATATAATCCAATTAGAAAAATAATAAATTATAACAATAAAAGTAATATTGAATATTAATTTTGATATTACTTTTATTGCTATACAAAAGTATAAAATTCATTACGGAATAAAGAAATTCTTTAAAAATACAAGTAGACATAATTAAAGAAAAATAAAACAAACAAAATATAAAATATAAATTAATATATTGTAATATAAATTTAATATAATAAAAAAATATAATGTCGAAAAAAGTAATTCCGTAAAGAAAAAATAAAAAAAAAAACCAGAAAAAAGCTATTTTTTTATGTTTACTACTAGGAATTATAGAAGAAAAATGGTATAATATATATTGTATATGAATAATAGGGAGGATAATGTCAAATGATTAGAAATATAAAGCAAAAATTATCAAAGATTTTGATGTCTTTTATAGCAATTACAATGGTTTCAGGAAATATCAGTTACATGGGATTAGGCTTGGCAGAGGTTTTGGCAGCAGAAAGTGATGTAACTGTTGTATTTCAAGCATTTTTAGGTGATGAAAATGCAAAAAAATCAAGTCAAACATTAGATAGTAATAGTGAAAATATTTTGCATACTATAATTAGAGTAGATAAAGGATATTTAAAAGATGCAAAAATCACAATTGCAGGGGAAGAGAAAAATCAAGATAAAAATTTTGATATTGTTAGTGTAGATAATGAAAACAACACAGTATCAAATTTTGATAATAATACAATTATCCTTAATCAAATATCTGGAAGTAGAAATGAAAAAGTAGATTTAAAAATAAAACCAAACTTTGAAAATAGAATTTCTACCAATTACATAAATGCAAAAAATAAATTAGTATTAGAAGGTACATATGTAAATAGCCAAGGAAAAGAAGAAAAAATAGAAAAAGAAGCGACTATTGGAATTCGTTGGACTTCTAATAGCGAAGCTAATTTAAAAACAGAAGTTGTTAAATATAATAAATTTGATACAGAAGAAGAACAAGGTGTATTACTACAATTAAAAGTAAATTCTTCAATGTTAAATAATGCAGAATCTATTCAAAGAAACTTACCAATTCAAAAAACAAATATCAAATTAACAATTCCTGAGTTAAATGGAAAATTACCTACATATGTAAATGTAATTAGTAATGGAACTGAATATACAAATGGACGTAATTCTAAAGAATATAATTTTACAAAAGACAACAATTGGAGCTATGATGAAAAACAAAGACAATTATCAATTCAAGTAAAAAATGAACCAGATGAATCAGGTAAAATATATGCAGGTGAAAATAAACAAAAAGAAGATGAGTTTTTAGTTACATTAGTATATCCAAAAGAATCTATATTAGATTCTACTAAAATATCACTAGCAACAGAAAGTACTATTACAATGTATGATGGAATAGATAATACAACAACACAAAGCAAACAAATAATGGAAGAAGTAATATTATCAGATTCTGTAGAAGATATAACAAGTATAAAAGTAGAAGCAAAACAAGATGTTATAGAAAAAGGAAATATATATTCTAATTATACTGTAGAAAATAAATCTGAAACTACATTTGAAGAAACTTGGAAAGCAAACGTAGGATATGCTAAAATTTTACAAGGTATTACAATATCAAGTAATAATGAAATTTTTGTAAAAGAAAATGGAGTAGAACTTACAGGTGACAATGCTATATACTTTAAGCAAACTATTATTTCTAAAAATGATATGTTAAATGTATTAGGTGAAAATGGAACAATTACAATAAAAGATACAAATGGTAATGTTCTTATTACAGTAGATAAAAATACACAAACAGATCAAAACGGTAATATTATAGTTTCATATCAAGATAAAAATATTTCTAATATTATTATAGAAACAAGTAAACCACAAAAAGAAGCAAATTTAGAAATTAATCATGTAAAAGCAATTAATAGTGAAAGTCCATATACAATGGAAGTAGCAAAAGAATTAAAAAGTATAAAAGTAGGAGCAAAAGTCGAAAAGAAAATAAATTCAAAGGAAACATTAACTAATACACAAATATCTTCAGAAGATATTATAAAATTAGAAGAAACATATACAAAAGCAGATTTAGAAATAAATAAAACTAACTTATCAACAGCAATAGTAAATACAGTAGAAATAAAAGCAATATTAAGAACAGATTCTACTAAATACGATTTATACGAAGATCCTGTACTAGAAATAATTTTACCAAAAGCAGTAGAAGACGTTAAGTTTAATTCTTCTAATTTAGTTGCACCAGAAGGATTAAAAATAGATAGTACAACAACATATAAAAATGCAGAAGGAAACATCGTTATAAAAGTAACTCTTTCTGGAAAACAAACAGGATACACAATAGGACAAGTTGTTCCAGGACCAGTAGTAGTAATTAGTGCAAACCTAACTTTAAATCCTTTAGCAGTATCTGAAGATACAAATATTACATTAAATTATACAAATAAAAATGCAATAGGATATGAAAATGGAACAGACATAGGAAAAGCACAAGTTAATACAAAAGTATTAGCACCAACAGAAATTTTAACTAACAATGAAATTGTAAATTATGATGCAGGAGAATCTGTATCTGCAATAAATACAGCAGAAACAGGAAAACTTGCAATTACAGAAGGAAATAGAGCAGCAACAATGAGACAAACTCTTGTAAATAATACAGGAAATACAATTACTAATGTTTCTGTTTTAGGAAGAATTCCTTTTAAAGGAAATAAAGAAATTGGTACAAACAAAGAATTAGGAACAACATTTGATAGCAAAATGATTAGTAAAATAGTTGCAGAAGGAATGGAAGAAAAAGATTATACTATTTACTACTCAGAAAATGGAGAAGCAACTAAAGATTTAGAACTATCACAAAATGGATGGAATAAAGATTTAGAGATTTCAAAAGCAAAATCATATCTAATAGTATTAAATGCAAGTTTAGCAAATGGAGCAAAAATAGGATTTAGTTATAATATAGAAATACCAGAAGGATTAGGAACAGATAATTCAGCATATGGAACATATAAAGTATATTATGATAATAATTCAGAAATAGGAACAATTGACGAAAGCAAAACTGCACCAACAGTTGGAGTAACAACAGGAGAAAGTCCTAAATTAGAGGTAACAATTTCTTCAGATGTAAATGCAGAAGAAAAAGTTCGTGAAGGACAAATAGTTAGATTTTATGCAAATATAAAAAATACAGGAAATGTAGATGCTGAAGATGTTACATTAAAATTACCAGAACTTGCAGGAGTAAAATATACAAACTATGATACAGAAAATGGAATATTCTCAGATAATAAAACAAACAGTGTTTTAGTAGGAACAGTAAAAAAAGGTGAAACAAAACAGGTAGAATTTTATATAACAATAGATACAATAACACCTGAAATGTTCTGTAAAGATGAGACACACTTCAATTCAAAAACAGGAGAACATAAAGATGAAGAATATCAATTAATATGTACAAAACCAGAACACTTTAAAGAAGTTAATGGAGAAAAAGTTCATATCGATCAATTCCATGATTATGATGGACCAAACTTAACAGAAGATCCTACAGAATATAAAAAAGTAGATTATACACACAAAGATGAGGAATATATTAACAATATTGAAAATTATATTACATTACAAGCTAAAAATTTAAAAGAAGAACTTAAAAGTAATACATGTAAAATGACTGCAATAAAAGGTTATTTAACAATTTTACATACTGCAGATGAACCAGGATTTATTTATACACAAGGAACTAATATTTCATATTATACAAATGTAAAAAATACATCACAAAAAGATATGACAAATGTTAAGGTAAAAGTAAATCTTCCACAAAATGTTACAATTAAAGATGCATCTATTTGGGTAGAAGGACAAGATAAAAATAGAGAAAATATAACTTACAAAGATAATATAGCAGAAATAACAATACCAAAATTGGCTGTGGGAGAAAGCACTTTTATAGAAACAGTAGCAAAAGTTGGTAGTGTTGATGGTAAATTAGTAAGTTATTCTACAGCTACTGCAGATAATATATCAGAACACAAATCAAATGAACTTAACTTAAATACACAAAAAGTAAGTGTAACTATAAATCAAGAAACAGTTGGAAGTGAATATGTAAAAGAAGGGGAAGAATTTAAATATAAATTTACAATAAAAAATAATTCTGATACAAAAGCATTTAGTGTTAGATTTGAAGATGAACTACCAGAAGGTGTAACATATCAAAAAACAGAATATACAATAAAAAATATACCAGCTGATTCAGATGAAGAACAAATAAAAACAAATACAAAATATGATATTAGTGGAAGAAAAGTTTCTTTACAAAGAGATATGTTTGCAGGAGAAACAATAGAAATTATAATTCATCTTAAAGCAGACTTGTTAAAATCAAAAGAAGATAAAGAAATAATCAATAAAGCACAATTAAGTGCTAATGCAATTGATACAATAGAATCTAATTCAGTACGTAAAGTAATTGAATATGTACCAGAAAAACATGAAGGAGAAGATAGTGAAGGTGGAGGAGAAACACCATCAGAATATACATATAAAATTACAGGTACAGCATGGTTAGATGAAAATAAAGACGGTAAAAAAGATGATACAGAAAAAAGAATAAGTAATGTTGAAGTAATGTTACTAGATAAAAAGACATCAACAATTGTAAGAGATAAAAATGGAAATACAATGATTGTTAAAACAAATGATAAAGGTGAATATACATTTGATGGAGTACCAAAAGGTACATATATGGTAGTATTCTTACCAGATATGAATAGCTATGATTTAGCAGAATATCGTAAACAAGGAGTACCAGATGATTTAAATTCAGATGCTATTGCAATGAAAATAAATTTAGGTGGTAAAATTCAAAATGGTGCTGTAACAGATACTATTAATGTAACAAGTGAAAATATAAGAAATATTGACATAGGATTAGTAACAGCAGAGAAATTTGACTTAAGTTTACAAAAATATGTAACAAGCGTTACAGTAAGTAATAAAAAAGGAACAAAAGAATATACTTACCAAGAGAAAACAACAATGGCAAAAGTAGATATTTATAGAAAAGACGTAGCTGGAACAAATGTTATTGTTAAATACAAAATAGTAGTAACAAATAATGGAGCTGTTCCTGGATATGTAAAGAAAATAGTAGATTATATACCAAGTGGAATGAAATTTAGTTCAGAATTAAACAAAGATTGGTATTTATCAGAAAATGGTAATGTATATAATTCAAGTTTATCAAACACAATATTAAAACCAGGAGAAAGTAAAGAAATAACATTAATATTAACAAAAACAATGACAGAAGAAAATGTTGGTATGGTAAACAATAATGCAGAAATTTACGAAAGCTATAATGAAAAAGGATTAGAAGATACAGATTCTAAACCAGGAAATAAGAATTCAAGTGAAGATGATTATGGAACAGCAAATGTACTGATTTCTGTTGAAACTGGTACAGTTGTACTATACACAGCAATAACAATAGCGTCTATTACAATATTAGGTGCTGGTATATATAGTATAAAAAAATATGTATTACATAAACAAAAGTAATGAAAGGAGGAAGCTATGAATAGAAAAATAAAAATTAGTATTTCAATTTTATTGGGTATTATAATGTTATTTCTATCAATATCACAAGTTTATGCAGCATGGGATAAAACATATGCTTCTACAAATGAGTACACAAGTACAGCAGATTTATGGATACCAGTAACAGAAAATGGAAGTATATCTGGATACGAATATTGTGAAGATTATGGAAATGCAAATGCAAATTCATACTTGCAAGATAATCCATATGATGGTGCAGTAAAAAATGTTGATGCAATGGGAAAATTTGAAAAGAACATGATTGGACAACAAAGTTGTACAGCAAATGGTGCTAGCCTTAATGGAGAAGCTGCAAGAGTAAGAATTAATACTATCTATCAACCACAAGTAATAAATCAAACACCAGTAAACATAGCATATGTAATTACTGAAGAAAGAATTACACAAAGAGATTTTGACTTAAATAAAGAGCTTTGGGCACTTGAATGGAGAGATCACTTATCACAATTTGAATCACAAAAATATACAGAAGAAGCAAAAGCTTATGGAGGAGATTATGATAACAAAGGAGGATTTTGGGAGAAATTTCAAGATGGTCTAAACTCTCAAGATGTTTCTGATAAAGTAGAAGTAAGAGTAAATATTGGAGAATATTATGTAATAGGACCATACAAATTAAATTATGATTATGGATTTTACGAAGGTGGAGACCCTGTTCATTTTAGTGGAATTAGTAATATGTATTTATTAGCAGATGGGGAAAGAATTGATATAACTTCTATAATAGTTAATGATAAGGTTATAGATGATATTACATATTTTGAATCCAAACCAGAATATTATACTCATAGAGAAAGTGAAAGTGGAAAGCCTAATTTCCCAAAACCAGGAGAAGAATTTTATGTAAAAGTTCCATATGATCAATTAAAAGATCATAAAAAGGTAACTTTAAATGCAGAATTTAGATATTTAAAAGATGCAAAAGCTGAAATATATGCTTATCAAGCATATGCATTATATATGGTTGCTAAATGGGACAAAAAAATAGGAACTACAACATATCATGATCATGGACATCATGGTGGTTGTGAAATAAGAACAGATGAAGAAGGAAATGATTATTGTAGACCAGAAGATAGAACAAAAGATGAATTATTTGAAATAACTAGAAAAGGTCTTGATTTAGAAGCTACACCAATTACAGCAGAAGACGATTATGGACAACCATTAGGTAAAATATTATCAACATTTGAAAGAACAGAAGGACAAGAAGAATTAAAAGGCAAAGATGAAGTAGATATTACATTAGATTTAGGTGGAGAAGTATGGAGCGATGCTCATACAGGTAAAGAGTTTGAAGTAAATGGAATTTTAGATGGTGAAGATACAATGCTAGAAGGTGTTAGAGTAACTATTGAAGGTAAATATTCTGGACATACAGATAGCATGATTACAGGAAGCGATGGAAAATATTCATTTAAAGAAATTCCAGCAGACCAATATAATGTTAAATTTGAATATAATGGAGTTGTATTTATTGCTGGAAAATATGATACAGATAAAATGCAATTAAATACATCAAAAGCAGCAGAAAGTGGAAGAATTGAGTTTAATAACAAATTCCATTCTATTTCTGGAACAGGAGCTGGACATGGTGAATATGGACAAGCAAATAATAAATCAGGTGGATTAACTTGTACATTAGATGGTTCAGAACTAAACTTAATTGCATTCAATGATGTAACAAATAAAGAAGCAATATTTGAAGCAACTACATTAAATGCAGGTTCATATTATCCACAGGATAAAGAAATTTATATTAACAAAGACCAAAAAGGAACAACAAGAGCAGTTGACATTAAAAGTGTTGTTGCAGGAGTAACATATCATTCTGTATATCCATATATTGAACATGTTAACTTAGGATTAATTGAAAGAGCAAAAGTTGACTTTGCATTAAGAAAAGACGTATATAGCTCAACAATTGTAGTAAATGAAAAGTTAATTCAATATAGATATAACTCAAGATATGCAGAAAAAGAAGGAATTGAACATAGTGTTGACTTAGATAGCTTAAATACTACAATTAAAGGCTTAGATATTTCTAGAGAACATATTGATGCAAGACAAAATGATATAATTTATAACAGAGCTATTTATAAATCAGACTACAATTATCGTATTACAGACTATATAGACCATGGTGTAGTAGAACCAGATGGTGGAAATAGAATTGATATAAATGATAATAATACTAGTGATATGTTAGCAAAAATGAAAGCTCAATATGAAAGTACACCAAAATATGATGATTTATCTACAATGCTTAGTATTGAAGATAGAGAACTAAAAGTATTTGTAACATATCGTATAACAGTATCTAACGAATCTTACTTAGATGCGGGAACAATTAATACTATAGTAGATTATTTTGATGACACATATAGACTAGTTTCAAAAGATGAATATGGATTAGTAAAAGATGGAAATAATGAAATTGCAACAAGAACCAAAATTGCAAGTAGACCATTCTATATGAGAGGTTCAAGTTCAACAACAAAAATAAATCCATTAAAAATTGAAATAGACGGAAATAATGTAAAAGAAGCTGTATGGCAAGAAACAGCACCTTGGGGAGCATCAACAGATAATGGATATAATGCAATGCATACAAATTCTATAGGATCTGAAATGCTAGAACCAGCAGATAAAATTGACCTATATGTAACATTTGAAGTAGAAAAAGCAGATTCTGTAATTGAAAAATCAGATGCAGGAACTTCTTATGAATTAAAACAAGCAGTTATCCTAGGAGAAAAACAAAACCTTGCAGAAATTTATTCATACTCAACATTTGAACATGGTTCAACAGGAGATCCAAAATCTCTAGATAGCCTAGGAAAAATAGATACAGACTCTAGCCCAGGTAACTTAGTACCACCTTCAAAAGACGCTATTAAAAATGCAAATAATGACTTTGAAGATGATGAAGATAATGCACCAGGAATTAACATTACATTACATTCTTCTGGCGAAAACGGAGAAAATGTAACTGAGAGAATAATGACTGGTTATGTATGGAGAGATGAAAGAACAAATACATTAGAAACAGGTCAAGCAGTTGGAAATGGTACTTCAGGAGACAAAGATGATAAACCAGTAAATGGTGTAACTGTACAATTAGTAGAATTAGTAACACTTCCAGTAGATCCAAATAATCCAAATGGAGAAAAGAAAACATATGAATATATTTGGAGAGAAATGGGAACTGGTGAAACAACATATCGTTACTTAGACAATCATGGTGATGTTCAAAACTCAGCAAACGGTGATGATGGAAATACAGAAAATGAAAGAAAACTACAATCATTTAGTAGTATGGAAGCAGGACAATATAGATTCCAATCATTTGTTTCTGGTAACTTTATAGTAAGATTTAAATATGGAGATACAGCTAAAACAGCATTAGCAACTACTTCTAATCCAGATACTCTAGATGGAGTAAAAGCATCAAATGATATTTCATATAATGGACAAGATTATAAGTCAACTGCATATCAAAATTATGTAGGAAATGGAAATTATGATCAATCAAATCCATCTACACTAAAAGATGAATGGTATTCTTTTGAAAGAGAACAAATAAATGGAGATAATGCAAGACTTTCAGATGCAAAAGATAATGAAACACAAAGATTAAAAGTAATTAAATATTCTAGTGCAATTAAAAACCACATTTCAAATGTATTATCATCACATGGTTCAACAGGTGAAAACTTACAAAATGCAACTGTATTAGGTGGACAAAACATTAATGGTAAAGTTACAAATAATAGTTCACCAGATATTAACCAAACCGCAGGTGAAACTTTAGACGACTTAAGAAGAGAGTTAATGAAGAATACTTGGATGTATGCTGATACTGCAAAAATCAATATTGAGGTAGAACACTATAACAATAAACAAGCAATAGAAAATGATGATTTCTCTGCAGGAGAAGTTGGACAAGAAGTAATTAACCAAGAAAAAAATAAAGAATACATTATTAAAAATATTGACTTTGGACTAGAAGAAAGACCAAAAACAGATATAAAACTAAGAAAAGATATTGCAGGTATAAAAGTAACATTAGCAGATGGTACAGTATTAATAGATACAGCAAATGGATTAACACAAAATGTACAAAGACCAGCTCCACAAATTCCATATTATCAATATTATGAAGAAAATAATGGAAAAGCACAAATAAAAAATATTATTACAATATTTATGGATGCTAACTTAATGCAAGGTTCTACAATAACAATAGATTATGATATTACAGTTATGAACCACAGTGAAGTAGATACAGTAGCAAAAGCAAATAAAGAATTTATTGATAATATTTGGACAAAGAAAAATGAAGAATTGCCAGTAAAAGATAACTTATCAAGCACAGGTGAATATTTAGGTGAAACATACTATACTGGAAAGAATAGTGATAGCGTAGCAATTGTTACAACTAATGTTGATAAAATAATTGACTATGTAGATGATAACCTAACATTTAGAAAAGAAGATAACAATACAGAAGGAAAGAACTGGGATGTTGTAAAAACAAATACTGGTGCTGAATCTAACCTAAATGAAATTCAAATTAAAAATCAAGGAACTGGCACAGGAAAAGCTGATAAGTATAGTACAGTAAATGATGATATTAATATTACAAATATTACAACTATTCAAACAAAATCTTTAGAAAATACAAAATTATTACCAAACAACTATAAAGGAATTAAAGATGGAGAATCAGAAGAAACAGTAAAACTTACTTTATCAAAATTAATATCACCAGAAAATGAAAGCGATGACTTAACTTATGACAAC
Source organism: uncultured Clostridia bacterium (assembly GCA_963558405.1). Taxonomy (GTDB): domain Bacteria; phylum Bacillota; class Clostridia; order TANB77; family CAG-508; genus CAKNOI01. The sequence continues at coordinate 379 of CAUWGC010000002.1, read as the reverse complement.
ATTGCAGAAATTGCACAAGTTTCTAATACAGTAGGTAGAAGAGATTATGAAGCAATATATGGTAACCAAGTACCAAATGCAAATCCACAAGAACATGATACAGACTGGACAGAAACAGTAGTTATATTACCACCAACAGGTGATGCACATATTTATAATTACGTAATAACAGGAATTGTAGCAATAGTTGTATTAGGAGCAGGAATTGTATTAATCAAAAAGAAAGTACTAAACAAATAATAAAAAGAATGTGAATTAGCAATTTGCTAATTCATGTTCTTTTTTCTTTTAAAAAATATTCTCAAGAAACAAAAAATATGGTATAATCCTGAATTTGACACTTTTTAAAGAGTAAAAGGCTGATAAGTCGCTTGTAAAG
>CAUWGC010000001.1:0-164717 GCA_963558405.1 uncultured Clostridia bacterium | reverse complement strand
TCATAATTCTGTGGATAACATTCCGCAAATTTTCAAAAAATACCGAAACTTAAAATAAACAAAGATTTAATACATAAACGATATAATATAAAAAAAATGAAAAGAGCGTAGAAACTTTTCTACACTCTTTTCTGCTTTATAAAAAGCATAATATTTTGTCTAAAGAACTACCAATATGCATACATTTGAAGTTATTTAATGTAATTATTAATTTGAATAAAAATCTCTATCCAAATATGAACAAATTCTACACCAATCTTTTCGATTGTAAATATTGCCAATTATTACATTTTCATTCAAAATATATGAATATTCAGTTAATGACATATTTTCATGAGCAGGAATCCATGCATTACCAGAATTATCAATTAACATATAAGCATTTTTTCTGTTATGAGATGATTTGAACTGTAATTTGCTAATGTTATTGTCAAAAACCTCCAAAACTTCTGATTGAAAATTTGAAAATTCCTTATCAGTAATTTCAAAAAGTTTTCTATTCTTTAAACCATATTTTCCTAATGGCTCATACTGAAAGACTTGCCATTTATCAATATAATCCAGCTGTTTTATTAATTTTGCAAGTTCACAAGCGTCATCCAAATTCCCCTTGTGTGCAACAGTATTAATACAAATATGTGCATGAAATTCATTTAATTTCTCACATATAGTAAGCTGATCATTAATGATATCTGCATTAGTCTGTCTAAACAACTTGAAAACTTCATTAGTTGAACCATCAATTGGTATTCCAATAACATCAACAAGTTTAGCAAGTTTTTGAGAATCCACTTTTTTTATAGGTATTCCCTTATCATTTACTATGTCTTTGATAATCGGACTTCCAACTGTGTCTATTGAAATAAAAAAGCCTATCTCTTTTATTTTTTCAAGTAGTTCAATAATATCTACACGAGCTAAAGGATCACCTCCACAAAGAGTAATTTTACGACATCCAGAATTATATGCAAACTCTAGAAATTCAATTAACTTCTCTGTTGGTACTACCTTTCCTTTTTCTTCTTGCCGAGAAAAACTATAGCATCCTTTACAATGTACAAAACAGCTTTGGCTAACGAAAACATTTAAATGCATATATATTCACCTCGTCTCCATCTTTGAAAGCACTAAACTTTAATCAGTTAGCTTTGCACTCAATTCGTTATCTAGTTTTACTAAGTCAATTTCTTCAAAATATTTTCTCATTTTTTCATTATATTCAAGAATTTTATCTATCTCCTCTCTTGGCTTAAAACTACTCAAATATTCCTTTACATTAAAATCTAGTAAATCTGGAGAAGTTGTTCCTTCTACTGGAACAAGCCAGAAATGGACATTTACAAACACATCAGATTTTTCATTCGAAAGTAGGTGTGCATAATTTAAACCTAATACCTTTCTCATTCCTTCTTTTGCTTTTTTTAGAATAAATGAATATCTGAGAAATGTAACATCATCCAAAAGGTCAAATGCTCTATAAGTTTTACTTAGTCCAAAAATATAGAATCCTGGACATGGGTATTTGGGGTCTGCTCTCACAATAATTCCATTATTTTCATAAATTGGTCTATTTTGTTCTGGAACATATTGTGGATATTGTTCCATAAAATCTGCTCTAGAAATATCTTCTGGCGCTATATAAGCCCGATAGTTCTTTTCTCCTCCATAAAAATGAATATAACGCATACCTTCTGGTACTGGTGGAAAATCTGCTCTACTATCAACATCAATATATTGTAACTCTTTCTTATTGTTTTCTACTTTTTTAAGTGTCATAATTATTTACCTCCATGTAATTACATTGTTATTTCATTAATACAGATTATTTTCTATCGCTGTAAATTATTAATAAAATAATAATTTACAGCGATTTATTTTTATATTCCTAACAGGAATATTTCACGCTTCTACCTTAAAATGGTCTTTTAGGTAAGAAACTAAATCTTCTGAAAAATCTTTTATTTCTTCTGTTCTTAAAGTTCTGTCATCATGAGAAATATTTACTCGAATTGTAATTTTTCTTTCATCTTCTTTTTCATATACATCTATGACATCATAAGATTTCAATAGATTAGACTGATATTTTGAAAGAACATTTTCCAAATTCTGATATTTCTCATTTTTTGAGAAAGAAATTGTATAATCAAGGAAAACAGAAGGATATTTTGATGGTTTACAATAAGCATGACATACCTTTTCAATATCATTAAGTCTGTCCATACAAATATTTGCAATAACCATCGCCGAAGTTTTATGATACTTTTTAGTAATACTAAGATTTGCAATTCCGATTTGCCCAATGTAAATTTCTCCAACATAAACACTAATTACTGTATTTATATCCATATAAGAATTATTAGGCTTATCTTCTACAAAACTAATATCACAATTTGTGCAAATTCTTATAATTGATTGAATAATATTTTTCATTTCCATATAAGAATTTGATACATTTTTTATGGAATCACACAAAATGATACTTAATTGCCTTTTTACCTTTTCATTAATACTTACCGTTCCAATTTCAAAAACACCAAATCTAGAAAACTTTTTAGCATTTTTAATTGTCGCCGATAAAACCGATAATCCCAACTCATCTCTGATATAATTGTTGGCAGGTTTATTAATGATTTTTTCACAATCTGATTTGTCTATTCCTGCATTTCTTAAAAAGTCATCATCGTACCACATATAAGTGTTAACTTCATGAAGATTATACTTTTCAGCAAGTATTCTCTTTATTTCATACTCTTTAAGATATTCAGAAGTTTCATCATGCTTGATTTCAAGGTTTAACTTTAAAGGCTGTGGCTTAAAATTATCATAACCATATACTCTAGTTATTTCTTCAATCACATCAGCATCATTTTTTATATCCTTTGTAGATCTGTAAGTAGGTACTGTAATCAAATAATACCCTTCTTTTAGTTCTACATCCATACCAAGTGATTCCAAAATAGATAAAACCATTTCTGAACTCATTTCAAATCCTAGATAACTCTTTAATTTCTTAAAAGTTAATTTTATTATATTTTTCTTCTGCTTATTAGGATAAATATCTGTAATAGCAGAATCAAAATTTAATATTTTGTTTTTTTCTTTTAATAAATACAAGCACCTTTCTAATGCTAAAAGAGTCATCTCAGAATCAAGACTTTTTTCATGTCTAATACTTGACTCATTTCGATTGTGTAATGAAATAGAGCTTTTTCTAATTACTGATGCATCGTAATTTGCCACTTCAATGATTATGCAATCACAATTATCGGTAACAGCATAACCATCTAATGTACAAACACCTGCTACCTCCATCATTTTTCCATTTCCATAAACAATAAGATTGTTTTCGTTCATACCTAAATTATTGACTTCATTCTCTTCAAACATCTTTAAAGTTATGTTTGAAACATTGTCACCTTTTAAAATAACTATAGGTAATCCCAATTCCATTGTAACATAATTTGCAATTAGCTCTGCTAATGTGTTTGATGTATAACCACAATAATGCAAAACTATTTTCATGTTAATATCAGAAATTTTTTGATGAAGTCCAGAAACTTTTACTGCTGTATATCTATTAACACAATCTGCACATACCTCTACAGTAATTTTATCTTTTTGTTGTTCTACCTCCTTATTGAATTTTAAAACAGGAAGTTCCTTTAACTTAGTATTAGTTAAAGCTGTTATTTCTCGTGCTATTCCATAATGTCCCCAAAGATCAGGTCTATTAGTTAAAGATTTATTGTCTATTTCAACAATTATATCTTCAAGCTTTAAATATTCCTTGATATTTGAACCTATAGAATAGTTTTTGGGCAAATCAATAATTCCTGAATTGTCATCTGAAATATCTAACTCATATTCAGAAAGACAAACTCCTTCACTTCTAACTCCAAGAAATTCTACTTCCTTAACAGTATTGTTATTGATTTTTCCACCCACAACACAACAAGCCGTAACCATTCCTACATAAGCATTTTGAGCAGAAGTAACAACATTAATATTTCTAGATCCAATATCTAATGTCAATATTGAATATTTAAAATTTTGAGGATGTTGTTTAATCTCCTCTACCTTTGAAATAATAACATTAGAAATATTTTTTCCTTTTACTTCTACATTTTCGACCTCAGCAGTAGTCATTGTGAATTTATTCCAAATATTCAACCAATCAATTGGCTTTTCGGAAGAAATAAATTCATTAAGTAGGTTGCACGAAATAAGCATTGTCATCATCCTTTCTACATAATATCAAATTGTTTTAATTCTTCTAAATCACATGAATTTAAAATTCTAATATCATTAATATGATATTTCATCATTGCAAGTCTTGTAAGACCAATTCCAAATGCAAATCCAGAATATTCATCAGGATTAATATTACTCATCCTAAGAACATTTGGATGAACCATACCACAAGGACACAGTTCCAACCAACCACTATCCTTACAAGTTGGACATCCTTCACCATTACATATTAAACATTTAATATCTAGTTCAAAACCTGGTTCTACGAATGGAAAATACCCTGGTCTTAATCTAACTTCTACTTCTTTGCCGAAAATCTCACTCAAAATTCCTTTCATCACATACAGCAAATTAGAAATAGATACATCTTTGTCAATTACCATACCCTCTAATTGAAAGAATGTATTTTCGTGACAAGCATCTATATCTTCATTTCTGAAACATCTGCCTGGTGCTGCAATTCTTAAAGGCGCTCCATATCTTTCCATTGCTCTTACTTGGCAAGGAGAAGTATGTGTTCTTAATAATCTTCCAAAATTCGTCCAATAAGTATCTTGCATATCTCGAGCAGGATGAGAGGACGGTATGTTTAATGCATCAAAATTGTGATATTCATCTTCTATTTCTGGTCCAGAAACAATTGTAAATCCTAGTTTCTGAAGAATATCACACACTTCCTTACCCACAATAGTAATTGGACTTAAACTACCTTTGTCTTTATTAACAGGCATTGTTAAATCAAATTTAAATGTACTATTGGAAATAAGTTCTTCATTTTTTTCCTTTACTTTTTGTGTAATTTCTTTTTTTAATTTATTACACAACCCTCCAACTTCTTTTTTTTCTTCGATTGGAAGCTCTTTTATTGAAGCCATTACTTCAGAAATCCGACTCTTTTTACCTATATATTTACTTTTTAATAATATAAGTTCTTCTAGAGTCTTAACTGAAGAAATTTCCCCAATAAATTCTTCTCTCAATTTTAATAACTCACTTTTCATGTTGCACTCTCCTTTTCATTGCCATTTTGTTAAAATTGAATTCTACTAAAAAGATTTTTTGATTTTCGTTTCTTTCCTCCTTTCACATTTGGTATAGCGTTTTCATGAATTGCATTTTCAACTCATGTATAAACACTATAATATGTTATATTATATATCCTTTCGTCTTTTATGTCAACAATTTTCTTAAAATGTTCATATAAGTAGCTTAAATCAATTTTATTTTAAAAAAAATGTATCATTTATATGATACATTTTTTAACCTTTTAAATATTTATCTTTCATCTTCATAATCAATAACTTTTTCTTTATTTAATAATTTATCTAAACTTTCGAACTTACTTGAAACAGGTATCTCTTTTTCTTTATATTCATTTTTATCCCAATATGCTTTAATTCCAAAAGCTTTTTCAATATTATGCCCCTGAGGTTCAGATGTTATCATTCTATATTGATTATCTATTATTTCTAGTGCCGAACAATTAGATAACATTATTCCTACAAGAGAATTTTCTCTCAATTGTTCTTTTGTTGTTTCATATCTTCCTTTTTCATCGCAATGTGGTGTCAAATGAGCATTTAACCATTTCAAGCAATCTACACTCGTAAATTCTGTCTGACCATTTTCTATATTAATCGAATCAGAATTACAAGATTTGAACCAACAACAAGCACCAGCAGACACCCCACACATGACTTTACCTTTATTCCAAGCTTCATATAATAACTTATCAAAACCTGTATTTTTCCACAGTTCTATCATTTCTAAAGTATCTCCTCCACCTTCGTAGATGATATCAGCCCATTCTAGTTTTTCTTTCACTAATTCCATATTTCTCAGTTCAATGCTTTTCAAATCTTGACAATTACATCCAAATTTCTCCCCATAAATTTTTTCCATTGTTTCATAATAACTTTTTTGTATTTCCAATGATGAACTTTGTGAATGTGCTAGAAATAAAAAATTAGGCTTTTCCTTTCCTGTTAATCTTATTATTTCTCTATCCATTCTCTCAGTTTCATACGGCATTGCTGTTCCATCATCCAAAATTCTTCCGTTTTCTCCTCCACCTATTGCAACAATTTTTCTCATCTAACTTCTTCCTTTCTTATTATCTATCATTTTTATATTCATTTACTTTTATATTAGTTATCAATATATTCTATTACTTTTGCTTTTGGATGCTCTACTTCAATGCTTTCAATTTTATCTTCAAAAACAACATTCATCTTTTTTCCTATTTGGTATTTTCTTTCATCTGCATTTTTAAATATAGTATTTTCTGTAACTCTTATACAGCTAATACAAGGAACATCAATTTCTTTATTGTCTATATTTATTTTTGATATATATTTAAAATATATTCCTCCACCTTCAATATCTTTTTCTTCTGTATCAATACCAACTATTTCAATGTTATTAATTTTTTGTTTTTCATTTATAATTTGATTTAATTCATTATAAAAATACATTCTATCTATTGTCTCTATTTTGTTATTATTAACTTTTAAAAAATTTCCTGTTTCTTCATCTAAATAACTGTTTGTTTCCTTTTGTACTAATTTGCCTTTACAAAATATTATATTTCCTATTAAGTTCTCTTTTTCAATTTTATCTCCTGTACCATAATATTCAATCATTTCTACATTTTCTAAATCAACATATCCTTCGGTATATTCCTTACAGTCAAACCCTCTTCCTCCACGCAATTTATATATATCTGATATTTTAACAATATCTCCATTAACAGAATCAACATATCCATATATTAGCTCATTTTCTCCAACTATTTTCCCACAATTAAAACTACTATTAAATTTTTCTTTAGCTATCACACCATCATTCTCTACAAGTTCTTCAGTTTCAGATTGTTTTCTTTGTTCTATGTTTTCATTATCTTTTTTTAATAAATATCCTCCGACGACTATACCACCGATAAACAATATAATAATTAACAATACTAAAATTATTATTCTTTTCTTTTTATTTTTCATAACTCCCCCTAATAATTTATTTACTCTAGTGTATAATATACCAATACTTCTCCACTATGCCATCCTTGACCTAAACTTACTTTTTTTATTGCTCCTACATTTTTAATTTTTCCATTTAAAGCTTCGTTAACAAATTCTCTGTTCTGACTATTCACATTTATATATAATTGTTCTTGAGTAATAAATTTAATGCTACATATTAATATTATTACAGCTATAATTAAAAAAATAATACATATTTTTTTTTAGCATTTTTCCTCCACTTAATTTTTTCTTTGTAATCAATTAAAATATAACATAAATATGCATTTATTTCAATAAAAAAGTCAAAGATTAAAGATTAAAAAACAAAAAGAAATTAACAATCCAATTGCTAACTTCTTTATAAATTATTTTCCGTAAAAAATATCTGTCATAATAACAACACCATCTTTTATTCCTTGTTTATAATATTGTTTTATTTGATAGCTACTTTCACTATTTACGACTTCTATGTACTCTTCTAATAATTTTTTAATTTCTTTTTCCAAAGTAATGTTATTTTCACAAAGATTTTTAATTTTATTTTCTAATCTTTCATATCTAATATTCTTTTTTACTGAATATTTTTTTAATCCTTTCTTATATTCTTCTGTTATAGTTTTTCCACTATTCTCCATATCTTCATACACTAAATCAAAAAACTCTTTTGATTCTTCTAAAATTATTTTTTCTAGTATTTTTTCCATATTTACTCCTCCTTTATCTTTTGGTGATGTTAACTCTTGTACAGACCTATGTCAAGCCATTTGCAAATTTTTTTATTTTATTTTGAACCTCCGAAATTCTTGAGCAAAAAATGATGTATTATCCCCTTGCTTACAAAAAATAATACATCAAATCGAACCCCCTCATTCCGTCGCTTTTTTTAATGATAGTCTAGTATATAGATTTTAAAATCTATTACAAGTGCTGTTATTAAATAACTTTGTGCATCCTTGCCCACACTTTTTACACCTATATATCCTCTTACAAGTTTTGCCCCCTGAAACTCTTTTTTTATTGTGAGTATATGTTACAAAATCTCACTTACGCATTTTGTATAAATAGACCGTTTATACTAATACGAATGAACTTTATAGCATCGGCTCATAACACCTGTCACTTTATTATTTCACAACGAGTTTATGGCATCTCTCGTTAATCTTATTTAATTTTTGCAACAAAAAAACTCTAGTTTTAACTAGAGCTTTTTTGTTTATTCAAATTCTTCATCCATTTGTTTTATTGATTCTTTAAAAAGCTTTTTTGCTTCTTTATCCTTCTGCTTAACTATATTGGATAAACTTTCTTCCAATTCTTTATAATTTTTATATGTAATATATACACTAATATTATCTATATATTTATCTACAAATCCTGTCTGTATAATACTTTTTTTCAAAAAGTTATTTAATATTTCTTTGTTTCTATTATTCATTTGTTTTTCTTGTACAAAATTATCTATTAATATCCTAGTAGATATAATTGATTCTTCATTTATCCTTTTTTGCATATAATCAATAAAACTCTCTAACATTATCCCTTGATATGATGGACTATCCGCTATATCGTTATATAACATATTTTCTTCTTTATAATAAAACGGACAATAATCCGTATAAAATACCATATCAATATTTAATTTTTCATCTATTACCACATCAGCAATTCTTTCATCTCTATATAATAATTGTAAGATTTCATTTTTATACTTTTCTAATTTTATACTATTAGTATTATAATCAGTTAGAAAAACTGTTGTATTAAATTCTGAACAACTTCGAATTCCATCTTCAACAATTTTATTAGCATAATATCGTAGCATTTCTTCTTTTGACATATTAATTGTAAATTGTTCTTCCATTATATCCTTTCTGAAATAGAATCCTTATTCCATTTCCTCTTGTTCCTGTTTTTTTATTTTATTAATCTTTTCTTGCGTTTCAAAATCTTTTACAAAATAATTAGTAAATTTTTGCATATATTTCAAACTTTCTTTTAAAGTTTTTATGTCTTTATCAACTCCCCATTTACATATATTTTCTAAGTTATAATTTCTAGTATTAATACCTAACTTTTTTGCTAATACAAATGTAGTAGCATTAACTTCTGCTTGACTTTGCATTGCAAATTTATCTACATCATATTTTAACAGATTTCCTTGTCTTGTATTTTGACTTATATCACTTACTATTAATTCAATATTTTGAATTTGATTATTTGGATCATAATATAATCCTCTTCTTTCACACATACCTTTTAGCATTTTATCTATATATTCTTTTTCATATACATTCTTGTTTTTTATTGCATCTGTTTGTGATATATCAAATACTTCTGCCACTTTAAACTTAACTTCATCTTCAACTTTTATTCTTTTAATTATTTTAAGTGGCTTTTCTCCTTCATTCACATTATATTTTTGTTTTTCAAAATCCTCTTTACTAGCTATAAAACTTATTTCATCTCTTTGTGATTTTAATAATAAAATATTATTATAGCTTGTATTATACATATTAGAAAGAGTCTTTAAAAATTCTTTCATCTTAGTTTGATTCTCAAATATTTCTTTGGCTAGTTTATTCGTACTAACCATTAATTCTTGTACTTTATCTTCGATATCAATCACCTACTTTTTTTATTTACTTTTCTGTTTTTGATAATTTTATTATTTAACCTAATAATAGAATATATTTTTTTATATCCTGAATTTCCTTGTCTGATTATTTTTTCTACTTGTTTCAATGTTATCTCCTTATATGGAGCTTACTCCATCTCATCTTGTTCTTCTGCTACTTTTTTATTTTTTGTTACTTTTGTATCCTGTTTATTTTCAAATACTTTATTTATTTCATTTTCTATTACTTGAGCTATTTTTTGCATAATTTTACTATTTTTATATTGCTTTGCAATTTGATGGATTTTTGCTAAATCTTGTGCACTTCTTACTCCTTCTACTTTTTCTTGTTTCTCTTGTTTTTCCTGTAATGTACTTTCTTTTTCTATATATAGCTCTTTTCTTTGTTCAATATATTTTTCTTTTTCTTTAATAGTATCTAAATACAAGTTATTTTGAATATCAATTTTATTTTGTATATTATCTTTTTCTTTTCTATTTTGGTCAATTTTAGCATTTAATAATTCGACTTGTTTTAAGTCATTTTTTAATGCAAATACAATATAAACAAACTTTTGTACTTTATTCATCTTATCAGTTTTTTCAAGTATGTTTTTCTTTTCCTCTTCCTGTTTTCCAATTTCTTGTTGTTTTGCAAATTTCTTTTCTTCTATTTCTTTTTTTCTATTTTCTAAACTTGATAAATCATAAGTAACTTTTTCAATTTTAGCATCTAGTTCTTCCATTTTACTTAATTTTGCTTTATCCATTTAATCATCCTTTCTAAAAAAGGAGAGTTCACTTCTGAACCCTCCATAATACTTAGCAACCTGTTCTTGGTAACTTAACTTCTAATTCTTTTTCATATACTTTTGTTGGATGATCATCCTCATCCCAAACTAAATAAGTCTTGTTGTATCCTTCTACTCTTGTTTTATTAACAAATACATCATCATTATTTACATCAGATTTCACTTTCACAAATAATTGTGGCTTATCAACAGACTCAAATCCAACATCTACAGTTCCAAAGTCTACTTTAAATTCTGTAATGTATTCACCTTCTGCTAAATTAATATTAGTAAAGTCAATATAATGATTTTCTTTAGTATTCAAATCCTCTGCTAATATTTTATAATCATTCAAATTAGTTCTATAATAAATATTATAATTCAAATCTTGATTATAAGTCCCTGTTATTAATTTTGTTGGTGTTACATAGTCAGTTGGTAAATAATCAAACCAAGTAAACTTATCTAATTTTGTGTTACCTGTATTTTTTATTGTAAAATCGTATTTTATTTCTTCATTAGCTGTTGTTTGAATTATGCCTTCTTTTTCTACATCAATATCAGGTTTTTCAGGTGTATTTGTAATATTAATTTCTATTACATCACCATCATTTATTATCTCTCCTGAATATTCTGTTGTATTTAGTAAAAACCATTCAGCACTATTCTTTTCCTTTACATATTTAATTCCTTTTTCTAATAAACTTGTTCTTGCTCTTCCGTTTTCATCGGTAACTATTGTTTCTATATATTCTTTATTTTCATCAAACACATCAAATTCAACATTTGGTATTGGGTCGCCTTTCTTTATTCCTGTAATTTCACTATCATCATCAGATGTTTTTATTATTTCTATTTGACCTTTTATTTTACGATTTTCAAATATATAATCAACAATTTCATTTTCTTTTAGTTCAATTTCTTTTATTGTAGGATCTAACACATATTTATCTTGTGTACTTTTTTCCCTTAAATATAACACAGGGTAATCTCTAACTGGGTATCTTGAAGTAACCGCTTCTCCATTCTTGTCTGTTACAATTGTTTCCAAAACATTTTCATCTTTATCAAGTACCTCTATTTCTACACCTTCTAATCTTATCTTATGATTTTCTTGGTCAACTTTTATAACTCTGACTTGTGATTTTTTAAGTTCATTTTCAATTGTAGTATCAGTAGTTTCATCCCATTCTACCTCAATATCTACTGGGTCTTCGGATAAATTATACCATTTATTTGTTTCAAGTTCTATTAATGCCCATTTTCCTGTTCGCAAACCTTCTATAAAAATCTCTCCATTGGCATCAGTTGTATAATATCCTGTTACTTTTTCAAATTCATAAGAATATAATGCAAATTTGACTCCACCAATAGCAATTTTATTATTATCAGCATCAACTTTAAATACTTTTAAATTACCTCTTTTATGTTCATTTTCAACTGTCATTGTTTGCGAATCATCATATCCTAATACTATTTCTTGTTCTTCGCTATTTAAAATATATTCTTGTAATGTAGAAAGTTCTGTTGCTATAACTTTTCCTTGTCTTAATCCTGTTAATTCAATCATTCCGATTTTTATCTGTTTTATAATTTCCTATATTTTGTCCATCTGCATATTTAAAATTAAATTCAACGCCATTTAAAGGTTGCTTTGTTTCTGCATCAACTTTTACAACTTTTATTTTTGATTTATATGCGTCAATATCAAGTTTTTCCTCTCCTTGTGCAGTCGAATATGCACTATATGTTAATGCATAATCTTGTAAATCTCCTGATGGAGCTTTACCATAAAATATTGGGTAATTTTTTACATTACCAGTTACACTTATTGATATTGATTTATTTTCAATAATATTTTTTGTTGGTACTAAAATTTTAAACTTTTCTCCACCTGAAAAACTATTTCTAATGTTGCCATTTATATCTGTTATCATAGTTCCATCAATATAATTATTTATAGAAACAGTATAATCTTTTACTTCTGCTCCTCCTGAAACAGAATAAGTTTGGCTATAATATCCTTCTTTTGAATCTTTTTGAAATTCGCCTATTTTGTTTATATTTAATCCTGTTGATGTATTTGGTGTTTGTGGATTGTTTCTTGCTGTATTAACTATTCTTTCCATTGCGTCTACCATTTTTTGTCCTCGTGCATCTCCACCTTTATAATAACTTCTTACATCTCTGTTATATAAAATAGAATATACTGCTTGTTTTGTCAATGCAAATGCATCATAATCATTTTCTACCCCTAATTCACTTGCTGATTTATAAGGAAATCCATTGATTATTGCAGTATAAATTTTTGGATCTTTTAGCATTTCTGATACATCTACTGTATAACTACCACCTTCACCAACTCCAGGTTTAGATGCATCCATACAATATGCATAATGTAATGTACCTGTATTATCTCTATAACCAACCATTGTTGTGATTATATATGACCAATTTCCTTGTTTTGAATCCCAGAATTGTAAATGATATCCACAATCTCCAAGATTTTCAATCTTTGCACTATCTAAATCAAAAGCCATTACAAGCCCTGACATAGAATTTAATAATATCAGAACTAGCATTATTAAACTAATAATTTTCTTTTTCTTAATCATTTTTACCTCCATTAAAAAAACACCCTAAAAGGTGTTTTTACTATATAAATATTTTTTAGTTAATTTCATTTGTTGTATTTTCTACAACAACTTGTTTATTATTATTTTTCACATTTTCAATTATTTCTTCTCTATGTATCTCTCGATAAGCTATAATGTATGTTACAAATAACACAAATAAAACTATAAAGGTAATATAAAATTTCCCCATAAAATTTAATTGTGGTTTTATCTTTACTTCATAAACATTTTTATCTTTTTTAAACATACTATCACATCCCTCATTTGTATTTATTGTAACTCATCTCGACAATTATTGCAAGTCATTTCCAACAACTTCTGTCGCTTGTACAAACAATCTTTGAACTTTTTTATTTGGTATACAAGTTATAAGAGTTAGCTTATTTTCTTGTGTATCTTTTAGTGGTTTCCAATCTGTTTCAAGAATTGTTTTAATATTATCTACTTTATAATTTCTAGTAAAAAATTTAGTTTGATATGTAATGATATCTCCATTTTCTAACTCATTGATTCTTGCAAAATAAGAATATTGATTTCCTCTATTATGTGCTGCCAATCCAACATTCCCATCATATGTTGCTGTGTTTTCTATGTGCCCAATATAATCTTTTAAAACATCATTGTCACTTCCTTCTTTAATTGTTGCTTTCAAACCAATTTTTTCAATAGTTAATATTCCTATTACATCGTCTCCAATTTCTTCTACTCTATCATAAGTTACATTTTCAAATTTTGAATCTGTAACTATTTCTTTTGGATCTACTAAATTTTTGTCATATAAATTAAATAGATATACTATTCCAATAATCCCTGCAATTAGTATAAGACAAATACTCATTATAATAATTTTCTTTTTCATGATAGCCTCCTGTTATGCTATTTTATTTTTCTTTTTTCTTTTCCAAAGAATAATTCCACTTACAACCACAATTCCTGTTCCTGCTGTTGCTACTGCTAATGGAATATAGTTTGGACTTTCTTCCTCTGTTATTTCTTGTGGTACTTTTTTATAAGTAATTTCAAATGATATTGAATCTACTTCTTCCTTTTCTATTGTTCCTTTATAACTTACATATGCTAGATAACTTTTTACAATTGTTCTTTCTTTTATTCCTTCATATTGCATCTCTCCATTATAAGCAATTGGAACATCCTGTCCTTCTACTTTTTCTACTTGAGAAACTGTCCAGATAGGATTAATTAAATAATAAGTAGTTCCATTTTCTTCAATAGTTTTAGGTACATCATTTAATTCATTACTTGGAACATTTTCATATTTTTTTGTTAATGATACTTTATATTGTTCTATATAACTGTCATTTACTTTTAAATCTAATGAGTTATTTTGTAATTCCAATGTTCCCGACATTTCATCTTCTGTCATTTCAATTTTACTTTCAAACATATTTAGTACATCATATTTATTATTTGTATATACTACTTTCTGTTTTGTCTGTTCTTTTTCTTCTGATACAATATCTTTATTTTCTTGTTCTATTATATCTTGCAATTCATATTTAGTATTATCAATTGTGATTTCATTTTTTATATTTTCTCTATATTGTTCTGCCTCTTCTATTGATACTGTTTTATTTATTTCATGTACTTTTAAATCATCAGTTGTTGCAAAACAATTTGTAGAAAATAAAGTTAGTAACAATATACTTAATCCTACTATTTTTGTTTTATTCAAACTCTTCTTCCTCCTCTTTTTGATTCTTTTTAACCACTTGATTTTTCATATCTTTTTTTATATTTTCATTTATTGCAGTTTTTAGTAACCCCTTATCTTGTTTTATATTTACTAGTTTATTTGTAATAAGTTCTTTCTTATTTGAATCTACTGTTGGCTTCGTTGATTCTATTTTTTTATTTTTTGATTCCTCATTCTTATTTTTTTCTATTGTTGTTTTTGTTTCTTTTTTATCCTCATTTTTTTTATTGTCTTTGACTTCTTCATTTTTGTTTTCTATCATTGGTTGTTTTATTTCTTTTTCTTCTTTTTTATCCTTAATAGGTTGTTCCTTTTTATTTTCTTGCTCTCCCTGTATTTTATTTTCTTTGCCTTTTTCTTCTGTCTTTTTTTCTTCTTGTTTGGCTTTAACTGCATTTTTTTCTAAATCTTCTTTTATAAGTCCTGTAACATATTCTTTAACAGTTATTCCTTCTTTTGCAATATACTCTTTCATTTTTAACCTTAAATCTGCATCAATTCTACAAGCCAAAACTCTTGTATTATCATCCATAAAAAATCATTCCTTTCCTTGTTTTATCTAAAAACATTACATTTAATTTTGAAATATTTGAAATATCATATTTCTTAATGGTTCATTAAATAGAATCGTTAATCCCAAAGATGTTAATCCAAATATAATAATTGCACCTATCAATTCAAGTAATTTTGTTATAGCACAAATTAAGAGAGTAAAAAAATAAACACTCGTATTTACTGGTGCTTCAAGTGTGTTTTTGCTTTTTAATTTATTACTTGATTTTTTAGTTTTATTTTTTGTAATTATTTCTTTGAATTTATTTGTCTTTTTAACCTTAACTTCTTCTACTTTTTTGAATCTTTTAGCATCTTTCTTGCTAACACCTTCGCTTGACAAACATTTCTCTAATTCTTCTTTTACTTTTCCTATTTCAATTGCATTTATCATATTATATATGCCTTTTTCGTATAAAGAAGTTAGAATTATATTTTGATCATCATAGTCACTAGCAAGAATAATTATCCTTATATTAGGATACAATTCTTTAAAATAGCAGATAGCATTTATCTGATTTTCTTCTGTTCCTTTTAAGCATTTTAAATCAATAACTATATATTTTATTAATTTAAAATTTACTTTTGTTTCTTTTATATATTGTAAAAAGTCCACTTCATCTACTTGACTTAATATTGTAATTTGTAATTCTTTACAAACATCTATTATTAAATCTTTTGTAGAATTACTTGCAATATAACTTAACATTTTAATTACCTCCTAATCTAGTACCCTCTCCTCATACGGTACATTATATATTATATTGTTGGACTCCAAGTAATCAATTTTATTTTCTGTACTGTCTGTTTCTTTTCCTAATTTCCAAAATACATTATTACATATTACTAGAATAATTAAAAATAACATAAGTACAAGATAGCAGATTAATTCTTTATTCTTTTCTAATTTATCTTTCATTACTCTGCCTCCATTTCTTCTTCTTCTTCATAATATTTTTTAAAAAACTTGTCGAATTGTAGTGTTTTTCCTTGTTGTTCTCCTAATTCTTCAAGCGACATTTTACTAAAAATATCATTATCAAAGATTTTTACCTTTTTAGGCTTTATTTGATATGTCTGCAATCTAATTAGTCTATCTATTATTTCTTTTCTATAATTTTGATTTATTTTATTTAAAAAACATCCTATTGTTGTTAGGAATGGCTTTTCTATATCAGGATTAGGTACATATATTTCCATATCAACAGAATGCCCCTGTCTTTCTGCTTCTTGCACAATAAAGTCGCATATGTCATCTTTCCTTATAATGTAATTATCTCCTCTTGATGTTTCTACAAAGACAAAACCTTCCTTTTTAGCAATGTCTGACATTTCTTTTCTTGTATATTTTTCATACTCTTTCATATTACCTCTCTTTCTCCGTAAATAAATACGGTGCAGGATCAATTGTATCTTTATTTGTTCCACTACTTTTTCTAATTTCAAAATGCAAATGATCACCTGTTGAATTTCCTGTTGATCCTTGTGTTCCAATTATTTGTCCTGTTACTACTTGCTGACCTTTTGTAACTTGAAGTGAATTATCTCTCATGTGTGCATAAAAAGTATAAAATGTATTTCCTTGTTCATCTGTATGTTTTATTTCAACACAATTCCCATAACCACCTTGCCATCCTGCATGAGTTACTTCTCCATCTTTTACAGCCATTACTCTACTTCCAAGACTTCCACATAAGTCAATTCCTGTGTGATTACCACTTACAACTCCATGTCCTTCTCTTACACCAAATTTACTTGTTACGATTATAAAATTCTCTATTGGCATTGGAAATTCTCCATTATATACAATTTCTCCTATTTCTTCAATTATTTCATTTTTGTTATTGTTTCCAGAACTTGCACCTACATTTAAAATTTGTGTTGCACATAAGATTAAAAGAAATATAATGATTCCTATTACTACTGACATTTTTCTAATCATACATTCTCCTTTACAAATTTAGAATCAATCATTTCTAACTCATAATCAAATAGTTTGAAAGCCATATATAATTTTCTTATGCCACACATAAATAAGCATTCTCCAACTTTTGCATTCAATAACATTTTTTCTTCTTGTTCTGTTAAATTAAATGTAGAAACAATATCTTTTAAATCTTTTCCATCACATTTAAAAAAGAGTTTATTCGTTGCATTTGCAAGTAAACTCTGCCCATATAACTTAATTTTTTCATTTAAAAAATCCTCTATACTTTGTGTGATAACACAAATTGACGAATTATGCTTTCTTGCCATTTTACTTATGTATCTTATATATTCCAATGTTTGTGGAATATTAGGATCTACCAATATATGACACTCATCTGCAACTAACATTGTTCTTTCTTTTATATCTTTACTTAAAATATCCCAAGCATAAGATAAAATATTGTAGTATTGTGCTCTTTTATATTGAATTTGAAATTTTTGCATAGTAGATGTATTAAATACTGTTACTCTTGTATCAACTTCAATATTTGTATAACCATTCCAAATGCTAGATGCTTGTCCTATTGCAATCGGTCTTATTAATGCTAGTAATTTTTTATATATTTCATCTTGACTTCTTCCATTTTCCTTTTCGATAAAATAATACAAATCTTCCAATATAGGAAAATCTGTATTCTTCAATTTGCTTATATCCGTATTTTTAGTAATTCCAAACTTTTTATATAGTTTTTCAAAAATCAAATCTAATTTTGAAAATTCAATTTCTGTTAAAGATGGATAAAGTATTTGGAAAAATGTTTCTAAAAACTGAAAGTGTAACGATAAAGCATTATTACCTGTTTCATCATCTCTATTTACTCTAACTTGCAAAGGATTTAAAACACCACCATTATCTATTCCATCACACTCAATTACTTTTCCATTTAAGTTTTTACATAAATAACTATATTCGTTTTCTGCATCTATAATCAAAATTTTAGTAGTTGGTATTTCATTTAATATCATGTGCTTTACTGCCATACTTTTTCCACTTCCAGAACTTCCAACAACAAACATATTGCTGTTGCCTCTCATTAAATCTTGTTGCCATAAATTAAAGATGATTATTCCTCCGTTTTGATTTACACCCCAGTAATAACCACCTTCATCTATAAAGGTATCTGTATTAAATAAAAATCCACCTGTAAAACTAGATGTTAAAATATTTCTTTTAAATTTTTTGCTTAAATCTGTTTGTATTGTAAAAAATGGTGCAACTGCTTTAAATCCACTCATTTGTAGATAATTTGTAAGGTTTCTAATCTTTAATTTCTGATGTTGTACTTCACTTTCAATCTCCTTACATTTTATTTTTAGTTCTTCCTTTTCTTCAGCTGAAACAAGAATATATATAGTTAAATATGATACAACTTCATTATTTTGTATCATTCTATTTATAATTTCACTTGCCTCATGTATTTCTTGTTCCCTCATCTGCCTACTAGACTCATTTTTAGAAATTTGTGCCAGACCTGATGCATCTCTAATTCTAGAATCTAAATCATCAATTAATTCTGCATTATCTGTTGGCTCAATATTTATAGAAAATATTGCTCCTGTATTAGCCACTAGGTTTCCTAACCATTTCATTTCTATGTTTGATGGATAGTGAGCAATTGTATAAATTTTACAATATCTACTTCCGAAATATATCTTATTCCTTTCAAAAGTAAGTCCGTCCTGTTGGAGTAATTAGGTCTATTAGATTATAATTTGTTTTTTCCTTCTTCATTTGCACTCACCTGCCTTTTAGAATTAATCACTTCATTAATTCTTGTCTGTGCTATTTCATAATATTCTTTATTAATTTCAAATCCAATAAAATTCCTATTTTGATTTATTGCTCCAACAAGTGTAGTTCCACTTCCTGCAAAACAATCTAATATTAAATCACCTTCATTGCTAGAATTGATTATATGACTTTCTATAAATGGTAATGGCTTAATCGTAGGATGTTTATATTTCTTTTTATCTGTCTGGTTAGTTCCTGAAATATAATACTTTCTTTTAGTATGATAATTTCCGTTTAATCTAACACCTTTCTCCCTTGCAAACACGACATATTCTGTATCAGGCAAATAGTTGTTATTAGTAAGTGGACTTGGATTCATCTTATGCCAAGTTAGTATTTCATAATTACAATCTTTATTCATAAAGTATTCTAACAATTCTTTTACTTGTCGTTTAGAACAATAAATGTATATATTTATCTTCTTCATCTTTTGTACTAACAAATCTAATACTTCTAAATCAAAGCCATCTTTTAAATCTAATAATTCATTTGCATAATTATTAAATGTTGTTGTATGTTTTACTTTTGATATGTTTAATTTGTATGGTGGATCAATGATAACTAGATCAACACTTTTATCATCTAATAACTTGATACCTTCCATACAATCCATGTTATATATTTGGTTTATCTCTAACAATTTTTCTCCTTATTCTTACGATGCTGTCACCATAATTTGTATCCTCCTTTCGAGCAAATTCTGGTATTGTAAAACTTTTTGATAAAAGAATAATTTGTGTTTTTTCTAGTATTTCTGTTTCAAATCCACAATCTTTAAATCTTTTTCTCCAGTTATTTGCTCTTTTTAATATTTTTTCTTTTACATTTTCTGAATCATCTTCCCATATATATAGATAAAATTCATTTTCTATAATATTTCTATCTGCAACCATTTCATGTGTTGCTATCATCCTTTTTTCCACTATTTTTATACTTATTTCATCTTGAATATTTTTCTTTAATTCCTCTTGTTCTTTTATATAGTCAGAAATATCAACTTTTCTTGGAACAACAAAAATAGAATATGGATATTGTTCATTACTAAATTCTACACTCATACTATCCATTTTGTTTTCCAATTCTTCTTCCGAAAAAAGCTCTGTATTTATTGGATATACTTTTATAAAAGTAATAATCTTATTATCTAGTGTATATAGGAAGTTTTCATCAATATTTTTTATATTTAAAAATTCATTTAGTGATTTATTTTTATTCCTTATGATAATTCCCTCTTTCGTACTTATACTCTTTCTGCATAAGTTCATATTTTACAATATCTTTTATATTATCTAACATTGAAAATCCGCTTCTATTTTTTGTTAAAAATACAACTGCTATAACTGTATTTCCAATAACAATAAATGTTGAAATTAATGTTGTATGTGATATTTTATATACAATATAAGAAATTACTGCCGATATTACTAAAACAATTATTGTTTTAATTAATTCTTCCATACCATAGCCTTCAAAAAATTCTGTTTGCAACTTAATTTGTGATGGTATTTTTACAGTTTTTTTCATCTACCACCACCTCCTCCAGAGCCACCGACCATCACCGACCGTTATTTGTAAACACTCCTCCTTGTCCTTTATGTACAGTATATTCAGGATAAGTAAAAGTAGATGGAAAAATAAATCCATCTGAATCTCTATAATATTCTATATCAGCATAAAAACCTTTCCAAAATCCTTGACAATCATTGAACGGTCTTAAATAGCATACATTTTCTACGACCTTTCCACTTGAATATATACCAAAAGCTTCATGTAACGATTCATCATCTGTGAGTGCTGCAATTTTCTTACCTGTATCTGTTACTACATATCTCTTACCATCTATATTTACAGTTTCTCTACCTTGACAATCCTTATCTTCAATTTTTGCAAATGTAATATCTCCTGTTCCTTCATCAGCAATTCCTACTGCCTCACCAAAGAAATCCTTTGGTATTTGCAGTAAAGTTAATGATAAAGTAATTAGAATACTTGCAATAATAGTATTCTTTATTAATTTAATATACTTTGCTTTATCATCTGGTTCTGTAGCCATTTTAATTAATAAAATAATTAAAGTTATTCCACCAATTGCGACTCCAACATTTCTTAATACTCCTATTATTTCTTGTAATGTTTCCATTTTTACCTCCTTCCTCGTGGTAATAATGCCCTAAAGTTTCTTGCCATATTTCCTGCTGAATTTATAATACTTCCATTTGGTCTAACTAGATATTTTGACAACAGCATTGGTGTATTTACTGCTGTTATTGCAATTGCTATTGCATAAATCAAATGTCCATTTACCATTACGAGTATTGACAAATTCACCAATGATAACTGTACTATCAAAGTGAATGCTGTCATAAGAAATCCTCTTATATATTCAGGAAAAACCCCTTCATCCGAATTCAAAAGACCTATTGATGCAAATGGTATTCCCATTCTCATTAATAACATCTCTACTCCGTTTCATTATGAATTGGCATATTAATATTAGCCAAGTAATTAATAACACTAAGCAAGCAATGGCTGTAAATAGTCCTCCTGCAATATTGTTACTTAAAGATTCAGCAAGATTAACTGTTTGAACAGGCATTACATTCAATATACTATCTAAAAACTTACTTACAATACCTACAAATAAATCATAAATTTCTTTACAACAAATCATTACAATTACGGCTTTCATCATTCCCACAATTAAATGAATTGGGCTTTTTTCTATATCCCCATCATTTTGTAAGAAATATATTTTTACTAATTTTGTAATAAATACAATAACAAGTATTAAACAGGCATAACTGAATATAACTTGATATATTCCATTAAAATCAATTTTGCTACCACCTTGTACTTGAATAGCATTTAATTCTCTTTCAATAAAAAACACTAGATTCACCATAGAATTAAATAGTGAATTTAGTGTTGCTTCTGATCCATCGATGAATTTTTGTATTAGTTCTACAAGCATATCTGCCATGATGCATCACCTACTTTATAAAAGGTCAAAACCTTTTATTTACTTGTAGAATCCTAATATAACATCAACTAAAGCCAAGCCACAAGTTATAAGTACCATTGCGATTAATGTGGTCTTGATATTTTGAATATTCCTCCTTCTTTCTCCTTCATCATTTGTTTTTAAACAATATACATAGTAGATAAAATATCCTCCACATATTGTTATCCCAATGCCTGTTAACCATGATATTACTGCATCTACCAAATTTTGTGTCCCTACAACTAATTTTGTACTCTCAAAGCTTGATGCATAAGTTAATTGGTCAAATGTAAATAAAAAGACAACATAAATCATTATTTTTAAAATAATTCTAAATGTCGTCTTTATCCATTTTTTCTTTTCTTTCAATATTTTCCTTTCCCTTGATACTTACTCGTAAGTTTTCTCTAAGTCCTTCTAATTCTTCATCTTCAAAATCATATTCTACATTATTTTTATATTGATTCCAAATGTCCCATATTTTTACTTTACCTATTTTCCTTATAGGTCTTTCATTTTCCCTTTGTACTCTTAACTTTCTATTTTCTTCTTTAGTTCCCATTCCATTTAGCTTATTAAAGTACATTTTTGAAATATCAGGCACATATAATATAGCTGAATATTCTCCTGCAATCATAACAAGAATAATTGGACTCTCTATTCGTAAAACTTCATCTGGTGTTAGCATTTTTCTAGAAATCAAACTCATACTACTGCTACTATTGTCATATTTAATATTTGTATTACTGCTTTCTCCATAACTTTGTGTAGAATATGTTCCCAACTTGTCTGATATTTTTGTTGCTGTTTCTATACTATTTGATTTTAAATACATTAACATTCCATTATCTAAAATATTTTGTGCTCCTTCTTTTCCATATTTTTCTTCCAATTGTCCGAAAACTTTGAAGTGCTATCATAAATCTGCAGTTACGACCGTCTAGAAACTGTGAGCATGGATTGGAACGATTCTATCTTTGTGAAATTAGAAAACTCATCAAGTATGAAGTTCATTCTTATTGGAAGTTCTCCACCAGATGACCTACTTGTATCAACAATTGCTGTATATAACTGTTGTACTAATAAACTTCCGTAGTTTATGATAAGTTAATTTATCATCACTTAATAAAATGTATATAACTGTTTTTTTAGTTGAGAAATCTCTTAAGTCAAAATCCGATTTTTGTATTGTATCTGCAACATATTCATTTATAAACATTTGTAATGTAGATAATGCTGCAGCTACAAAGCTTCCTCTAGTTTTACTTGGTGCTGTCCCTGCAACTGCAAAGAACTTCTTTATTGGATCGTCAGCACTTTTATTTTTCATATATTTATCAATAAGCATCTCACCATCTTCATCTGTTTTGAACATTTCTGCTACAAAGTAATATGCATTTGTTAATGTTTGATATTCTCTTTTTCCTTTGTTTTCTAATACAACAGCCATAATTGCAGTTTTTATAACACTCATTTCTCCATTTACCCAAATAGGCTCTGTTTTATCATTCTTTTCAACTAGAATATTTACAATATCATTTACTAAACTTTCTGCAAGTGGAATGTTGTCATCTTCAACTGCATTTATTACTAAATCTAGAAAATTATAATGATTACTTTTAAGAAAGTTAATGAAATCTAATGCTATTACATTATAGCCAAGTTCTCTTAATTTTGGTGCTGTATATAAATATAGTTCACCCTTTACATCAGAAATTAGCATATTCTCTGATGCTAACCCAAGCATTGTAATAGTTGGAATTAAAATTGACCTTGATTTACCTGAACCTGAACTTCCTATAAGTATTGTATGTAAATTATCATCTACATAATAGATTTTTTCTATATTACCATTTCGTTCAAAATTTGTTATTATTCCTCCTGATTTAAAACAACTTTCCATGTAATCCTTATTTCTATCAATGATATTATACTTAAATACTCTGTCATAGTCTTTCTTTTGTAACCACCAAGCTGTTCCATATTGTCCGTCTCCTGCTGGTAATGGTACTTCTATTTTATCCGTTAATTTTATTTTTTCACTATGATATATGTTTTTTCTTTTATTGGAAAATAGTGATAACAAAGTAACTACTAATATCTCTAATATTAGAAATATTGCTAATACTCTTTTTTCTGTAATTAAAGTATTTATAGTAGTTTGTAAGTTAATATTTAATAAACTTTCAAAATCTTTGCTTAAAATAAAGTGTAGATTAACAGATAAAAATGAGCATATTCCTATACTAAAAATTATGGCTATTGATGTTAATATTCTTCTATTTATTTTGTTTCTCCTTTATTGGAATTCCACATTCCTCCTTTTTTGTAAATTAAAAGAACATCTACATCCGACTTGTAAATGTTCTGATTTATTTTTATTTATTATTTAAAATATATTGCTTACCTGTAATTTGTAGAAGTAATTGATTATGATATAATCTAAACAACATTTTAATTTATATTGAAGTTATTTTTTATCAAGTCACTTACTATTTTTATTTTGTCATAAACATTTTTATTTTTGTAACTCTTCTTTGCATATTCTCGTATTGTTCCTAGACTATCAATAATAGCATCAGTGCATTCTAACATCCACTCATATCTTGGCATAATCCATATATGAAAATGTCTTTTTTCTTCGAAAATAACATTAAATCTATCACATACATTATTTTTCTTTAAAATATTAATTGTCTTATTTACAATATTAAACATTTCATTTCTTTCTTTATCACTAAACTCCGATAATGAAACAATATGTTTCTTAGGAGCTAGTATCATAAATCCTGGAATAGGTAATTCCCAATCTTGTGATAATGTAAAAGTATCATTTTCATACGCTATTCCACATGATAAATTAAAATTATGATTTGCGAACTCACATCCAGGGCATTTACTCCATTCTATTTCTTTATTATCATATAGGATAATTTTTCCCATAATAATGTCACCTCCAAATTACTATTCTGCAAACTACTAAATTGTAATTTATTGTTTATATTTTACTTTATGATATATTCTTCCAACTATAATTCCAACTATTTGATTTATTGACAAGTATATAATAATATCACTCATACCAATAATGATACTTATACAGATATTTACGAATATTGAAATTACTAAAACCTTAAAAACTAATTGCGGTTCATTTTTTGATGAAAATATACAGTAAATTATTCCTTCTCCACCCAGTATAAGTAAAGTATGAATTAATAAAGTTACCAAACCCACAATAAATAATATATCATTATCTGTATATGCTATTCCACTTTTAAATAAAGCCCAACATATAAAAAATATTGCATAATTTATAACTATGAAAATATATTCTTTTTTCAATTTTATCACACACTTTCTTTGCTCTATTATCTTTAATACTTATTGTAATTTATTTTTCTAATTAGTTTTTAAAGTAATAACAACTAATTCTGGTCGATTATTTATTCTAAAAGGTATTATACTATTTCCAATTCCCCTACTTATTATCATATTAGTATTATTCTCTGTAAATAATCCACTCGTATATTTAGGAAATAATCCTTGATTAGGTGCAACAATTCCCCCAATAGATGGGATTCTAATTTGCCCACCATGAGCATGACCTGTTAATACTAAATCAATATTATTTTCTACATAAGTTCTAAATAATTCTGGTCTATGTGATAAAAGTATTGAAAATAAATCTTTATTATAATTACTTATTTCTAGCTCTTTATTTATAATAGTTGAGTTTTTAACTGATTTTTCATGAGCCATTTTTGGATCATTTATTCCTATTATATTTATTTTACTATTTTCTTTTTCTATAATTTTTGTTTCATTTTCTAAAATTATAACTTCTTGTTCTTCTAATAGATTTTTCCATTTCTCATAATTAAAAATTTTTGCTTCATGATTTCCTGATACATAATATATTGGAGCAATTCCTTTAATCTCTTTTACAAAATTTATAGATTGCTCCATATACATTCTATTTGGATCAATAAAATCTCCTGTTATAACAATAATATCAGGTTTTTCATTTTTTAATTTTTCTATTAAAAATTTATTTAATCTGTTTGATCTTTCATTATGATAATCTGATATTTGAATTATCTTGTAATCATTAAATTCATTTGGAATTTTACTACTTGATATACTATAATTAGTTATTTGTAATGTTGTATTTTCATAATAAAAATAACTTAATAACAAACAACTCATTATAATACTACTGCATATAATTATTTCTTTCTTTTTCATAAATGCCATCAATTTTCCTTTCATCATAACAATAACTTACTAGTTATCATTCACTGCTTAATGATATTTTTCTGTAAAATACTAATCAATGGCATATATTCTACTTGTGCTCTAGCAATATCACCATTTTTGCTACTTTTACTAAAAATATAATTTCCTATATTAACTATATCTTTTTTTATTTCTTCAGGAGAATATTCTTTATTTTCTACTTTTATATCTGCAATTTTTAATAGCTTTTGATTTTCTTTTGATAAATCCAAAATATAGTTCATTTCTTTGCTCCATTCCTATTTATATTACTTTTTTTGATTCTTTCTATACATTAGTTTTTCTTATTAAATTTCTTTTCTCATTTTTCTATAATATATCATAACAATTTCTAATATTCAATTATTTCAGAAAATATTTATAAACTATCTTCCCAATGAAAACTTGATGCATTCGCTTTATTAATGGCTTTGTCTTTTTTAGCTTGTTTAGATAATTGTTTTTTATATTTTATTTCAAAGTTTTTTAAATATTTTTCTTCTTGCCTACTAGAAAAATATATACAATCAAATATTCTCCACATTAAATCTTGCGTTTCATTGTAATACCTAACTTGTTTATATTCTTCTTTTTGATTTAACAATACTCTTTCAAAATTTAAAATTTGATTACCTATCAATTTTAAAATTTCATCTTCTGCTTTTTTCTTCTCCAAATTTTGTGCCTTTTCTATTTTTAGTTCATTACTATATTTAAAAGCAACTATTTTTTGTCTTGCTAAAATATATTTTTCTATTTGCTCTTGCATATCTAATGAACTATTAATTATTTTATTTGATAAATTATCAATTTCTTTTATAATATTTGGATATCTTTTTAAATACTGATACTTAATACTTCCTTGTGTTTGCTTTAATAATTGTTTTATTTTTACTAAATCTGATGCAATATTTCTAATATCTTTTTCTTTTATTGTTCTTTTCATAATTTTTTTATTAGAATAATCTTTTTCATATTGTAATATCTCTTTTAATAATCTCTTATCAGATATTCCATTTTGTAATTTACTAATAAAACTATTTTCTTTTATATTCTTTTTAGCAAAATCTTTTTCTTTATAAAGTTCAAGTAAATCATCTTTAAATACTGCATTTGTAAATTCATCTCTCATTTTGTTCACTTTTTTATACTTTACAAAATAATTCATTTTTTCTTCTTGCTTACTCCATAACATTAACTGAAGATGTGGATGTCCCTCTTCTAAATGAACTGCTCCACAATATTGTAAATCTTCATATTTAATGTTTAATTTTTTTGCAAAACTTATTAATTTACTTTCAAATAGTTCCTTCCACTTATCTTGTGAATCATATCCAAGTCGTATTGCATCATATTCATCAAGTGACAATATACATCTATATATCGGTACTTTTTTGTTAGCAAGATTAATTATATATTGATTTATTTGCTCAACACTTTCCATATTTTCTATATTGGGAAATACATTTATTTTTCCAAATAACCCATGTTTTGTATTTTTATTTTTAATTGCATATTCACTATACGCTAAATAATTTGTATAACTTTTATGCTTGAAAAAAGTTGTTCTTTTGTTAGGATTAAAAGCTTCAAATATAAAAATAAGATTATTCATTTCTATATGGCTCTCCTATCTCATAAAAATCATATAAATCTTTTTTTGTCATACCTTCTGTATCTCGCGAAATATAATAGTTTGCTTTTTTACGAGCATCTGTCAACATTTTTATAAATTCTTTATGCATATCATCGCCAAATAATTTTGACATAATTTCTCCTGTTAAGTAAGTGTTTATAGCTGTTGTCCTCAAATATTTTGCATTTATTTTTCTCTGACTTGATATAAAAGGTTTCAATTTTTCATCTATCATACGGTCTAACTCTTTTACTATAAAATCCAAACTTTCTCTGTAAATTAAAACATTTAATTCTTTGTCTATCCCTGCTCTTGCAAATTCTGAAATACTATTATATGAACTTTTTTCTACCATTTTTTTAATACTTTCTTTCTTTTCTTTAGATAATCTTATTGTTAATTTTTCTAACTTTTCATTTTCTTTTTTCTTTTTCACAAATACCTCCTTGCTTTTGCTCCTTGCACATCAAAATTGCCTTAGAGCAATTTTGCAGGATCAGGGCGACCTCCTCTCGCCCACAAACTACCTAAAAGCGTGGCTTTTAGCTGGGTGCTATATAAAAATGGAGAGGTCATTTAGACCTCCTCTTGTTCTTCCTCTTCTTCATATTCTTTTATAAATTCTTTTATAGTTTGATTATATTCTTCTTTTATATACCTTTCCAAATTTCTTATTAGAATATCTTTTTCTCGTGAATTAGGTAAATAATAATAATATTTTCTTTCACTATCACTTACAAATACTATTTCAATATTAACTTTATCTTTTGCATAATTATAATTAAGATACATATCATAATACGAATCATCTTTATACTTCAAATTAAATTTGTCTTCTAAATTTATATTAGATGTTTTTATATAAGCATTTATTTCTTTATCTTTGATAATTATCTCATCTTCAAATTCTATTTCACTATCTTTTAATTCATTATTAGCTTTTATATATCTACTCAAATTCTTCTTCCTCCATTTCTTCTCTGCTAGTTATTTCAACATAATCTTGTAAAATGATAAGAGCATCATCATAACTTTTTGCTCCACTTGTTATTCGATTACACATCTCTGTTGCTTCTTCTTCCATACCATTTCTTTTTAAAGTTTTCGATGCAATTCCCATTAGATTAAAAATATTCCCGTTTTCTCCAATCAACGCACATTTAGGTTTTATTTTTTTCTCAATATTGGACTCATCTGAAATATATTCTGATGCAATAATTTTAAATGCTCCAAATTGATAATCACCTTTCATCTTGTCCATTACATATTTTAAAATTTTATCCACATCTCTTTGCTCTAATGTTTTTGAGTAAAAATCTTTTAATTCTTTTTGCTGTTTTTCTGTTCCATATTGTAATTGCAATGGAGAATCACTTAAATAATTTAATTTTTTTAGTGCTCCTCCTAATTCATCTAAATATACACTATCTAAAGAATATAATCTTTCTTCTATTTCTCCAATTGTAACTTTTGACAAATTTCTCATCTCCTATTCAAACTCTTCTTCCTCTTCTTTTTGGTTAATACTTTTTAAGTATGATTCTTTATCTGAATAACCTAATGACAATATAGCAGAATCTAAATCAATACTATTTCTTTCTCTTTCTACATAATATTCTTCTTTTGAATCTCTAGAATATAATATGACTTCAGCTTCATTATTTGAAACATCAATATATAATTTCAACTTAAACTGAATATTATTATCATATTCTTCTTTCAATTTTTCTTTAAATTCTTTATTATTTCTGAAATATTCTAATATATCAATTTTTTCTGTAAAAATATGATTTTTACTAGTTATTTTGTATTCCTTATTTTTAGCATTTAATTCAAATAATAAATCTTTACGAGTCTTTTTTTCTATACTATCAATAAATTTAAATGGCATTTCTAATTCTTTGAATCTAGCTGTATTTCTATATTCCATATCATCCCAGCTACCACCAATTCTAAAAAATACATAACCATTTTTTGTTTCACCTAAATATTTTTCTAATAACTGTATTTCTTCAAATTCTTTATAATATTTAAAACTATCCTGTTGTATAAATATACATTCCACTCCATTTAGCTTATATCCTTTTATTATAGCTTTATCTGGACTAAGGAATAACGCACAATTATTAGAATTTTTTTCATCTTTTTCAAGCATTATTAAGTAATCTCTTTTAGTTATTGAAAGTCTTAAATCACTATAATATCCCATACATTTCTCCTTTAAATCCTCTCGCACGAGAATCAATTTTGTGCCATTTTTATAATATATTAGGGTGGTTTTACCTTTATAAAATCACTCTAGTTCTTCTACTTCATCCATTTTTATATTAGTCTTATCTCCTGTAGCAACATATAAGTTTTTTCCATTTTTATCAAAAACATATACTCCTACTTTGCTATTTAATTTATCATTTAAATATTCCTTTTTATATTTTTCTGCATATTTCTTTGCATCTTCAAATTCAACTGTACCTGCTAATAATCCCCCATTACTATTTCGTACTTGATATTGTGCATTGGGATACATTTCTAATATTTGTTTTTGCGTAAATCTTTTATTTGCTTCTTTTTCTTCTTTTATTATTTCTTCAATCAAATCAACTTTTTCTCTTGCTTTTTTCCATTGTTCAACAAATTCTGGTTTTGGTTCAGTCATTAAATAATCTTCTGAATAACATAAAAGATTATGACATAACATATCTTTATATTCTTCTAACACATCTAATCTATTCAAATTCTTCCTCCTGTTCTTGTTCTTTATTTAGAACCTCTTTTATAATTCTATTTGTAACCCTTATACAATTCTGATTAAATTCTCGTTGCCATGCTTGTTCTTTTCTTGACCAATGAAAGCCTCTCGATTTTAATTCTTTTCTGATATTTTCATCTGGAATACTATCAAATAAAATTTGAATACGATTTATTTCTTTATTATGCAATATTTTTCCTCCATCAAATTTTATTTCTTTGAAGTCTATTTCTTCTAACTCCTTTAATCGTTCAATTCTTTTTTTAGTTTCTCTTATCTTTGCTCCAATATTAGTCAGTTCCCAGCCACTATGTTCTCTCAATTTAATTGATGCTCTTTCATTTTCTAGTCTTTCTAATTTATCTATTAGTTTCTTTAATGCGTCTGGATCATCGCCATAAATTGCTTTGTTATTTTCTACTGACTCTGCTCTATTACTATAAAAATCACTTTTCTTATCTTCTTCTATTGATTTTCTAATATTATTTTGAGCTCTTGCAATTAGATTTCTATGTCCTCTTGCTGAATAATGGTTTGTTAATATTGGTTGTCCCATTGGAATCCTTTCTAATGTTTTATTAGCACTTGAATTCATATATGAATCCGATTTTTCTTTTGCTTTTCTAGAAAGTTCGTTATATCTTTCTATTCTTCTTTTTCTTCTTTCTTCATAATCACTTCTTCCTCCCAACTTTTATCACTTTCCTTTCCTACTATTAAACAACAATGTAATGCTAATGTTAAAATTGAACTTAACATTGCTACTATAATCAAAATTAGAATATACACTTGACTTTCTCCTTTCAAATAAAAAAAGTCTGTATAAAGTTGGTGTTATATTAACTCTTGTTCAAACTTTATACAACTCTTTTGAGATTTTTTTATTATATTTGCACTAATTCTTCCCAAGTAAATCCTTCTCTTCCAAAATGACCATAATTAGTAGTTTTTGAATAAATAGGTTCTTTTAATTTTAGATACTCTATAATTCCATTTGGTGTTAAATCAAATCTTTCTTTAATTATTTTTATAATCAGCCCTTCTGGAATCTCATTTGTACCAAAACAATCAATGTAGATAGATAATGGCTTTTCTATTCCTATGCCATAACTCATTTGTATTTCACATCTTCTTGCCAATCCATTTGCTACAACATTTTTAGCTATATGTCTTAACATATATGCTCCTGACCTATCCACTTTTGTTCCATCTTTTCCTGAAAAAGCTCCTCCACCATGTCTACTGCATCCTCCATAAGTATCCACCATTAGTTTTCTACCAGTTAATCCTGTATCAGCAATTGCTCCTCCTATTACAAATCTACCAGTAGGGTTTATATAAAATCTAGTTTCATAATCAACCATTTCTATATCAACAACTTTTGCAATAACTTTATGGAATATATCTTTTTGTAAAGTTTGCAAATCTACATTTTCTGAATGTTGAGCTGATATTAATATACAATCAATTCTAAACGGAGCATCATTTACATATTCTACTGTAACTTGAACTTTTCCATCACTTCTTAAATATGGTATTTCTCCATTTTTTCTTACTTCTGATAATTTTTTTGCTAATTTATGTGCAACATTTATTGGATATGGCATATAATCTTCTGATTCATCAGTAGCATATCCAAACATTATTCCTTGATCTCCTGCACCTCCAATATCAACACCCGTTGCTATGTCATTACTTTGTTTAGTTATATTTATATTAATTTTACAATTTTTATAATCCATATTTACATCTTTATCTGTATATCCTACTTGTCTTAATGTTTCTCTAACAATATTATCAATATCAATTTGAGCATTAGTTGTTATCTGTCCTGCAACTGTTACTTGATTATTTGATAACATTGTTTCTACTGCAACTCTTGAATCTTTATCTTGTTCTAAACAAGCATCCAAAATCGAATCAGATATTAAATCTGCAACTTTATCTGGATGACCTTCTGTAACTGATTCACTTGTTATAAAATATCTTTTATATTTTTTCATTTTTTGTATTCCTCCATTTCTTTTACTTTTTATTTTCCTTGATTTTTAAATTTTTATTTTTAGATAAACATCTACCTCACACTCCTTATACCCTCGCACCAGAATCGGTTTTGTGCCATTTTAATTATTATTTAGATAAATTACTCTAACTCTTCTTCAACCTCTTTATTTAGTTTTCTATATTTTTTAAAATTATTTGTTAATGTTTTGATATTTTCTTTTAGTTCTTTATTTTCTTCAACTAAAAAAGTATTATCAATTAAATTTGTTTTACTATCTTCATAATCCCAATCAATTGCATTTACTTGTCGCATACTTGTATATTCTTCTTCACCAACAATAATGTGATCTAACAATTCAATATTAAAAACTTTTAAAAATTTATTTAGCCTATTTGTTAGTTCCTTATCTTTGAAACTAGGCGTAGTTACACTTGATGGGTGATTATGTACTAAAATAACTTTATCATTACAATTCATCAAAGCTATCCTTAAAACATTCTTTGAATCTACCATAACTCCATTTGTGTTTCCTACTCCTATTAAATTAATATTTCTTATATTATTACTTCTATCTAATCCTAAAAATAAAAGATGCTCTTGCATTGCATCTTTTATCTCTTGAATTTCTTTTAATTCAAATACCTCACTTGGTTTATCTATTTTCTTATATAAAATTTTATTAGGTTTCTTTTGAACATCTGTCGATAAAGGCATTTATAAAAATTCCTCCTTAATAATTTTTATACTAACTCTTCTAAAAATCCTTTCTCTATATATTTTTTCATTTCTCTGATTATTAGCATTTTTATTGTGTCTTTTTCTGAATCCGTAATTATATGAACAAATTCTATTAATTCACTAATAATTAACATTTTTTTGTATCTATTTACTGGTGTCAAATATCTTTCATCAATGTATATATAACATATTCCTTGAAATATCATTTTACTTATTATATTTAATTCATATCTTGTTAAATCTTCTAATTCTATATAATCTCTTTTTCCAAATAAAGAAAGATATATTAAAACTATACGCTCTAACATATCTTTACAAATAAACTCTTTATGATTTATATCCATAATAAATTCTACAAATATTTTTTCTAATATTGTTCTTGATTCTTCTTCCATTTTTTCTATCTTATTTTTAATTGCAACTTTTTTCATATTATCCCTTTCTAGCCTATTTTTTACCAGAATTTCAAAAAAAGATGGGTTTTTACCCATCTTAATCTATAACCAAAGTGAAGGAAACTCTTGATATTACAGCGTTTTATTATTTTATCATAACGAACAATTATTGTTATTACTAGAGCTATTAGTGTTATACCAGAATTACCCTTTTTAATATTCATCTTCTTCACTTTCTTTCTCCTCCTTTGTATTTTTATTATTTACATTTATTTTGCTTTTATTCTTTAAGTTTACTTTTATTTGTTTTTGCTTTTATTTTTTCTTTTTAATTTATATTTTCCTTTGAAATCACTTCTATTCAAGAAGATTTCTCACAATTCTTTAGGGTTATTCTGTTTTCAATGTTCTTTCTTCTTTTATAGAAGTTATTTCTACCTTGTATTCTATATTTACTTTTCTCTTTTGTCAATACCATTTATATTTTTGATACCATAAATTTTATTAAATTTGTTATTTTTTCTAATTAATGGTATAATAGTAGTAATTTATATACAAAGGAGGAATTTTTATGAGTGAAAATACATTTATAAATATGGTAAACGATAATCATAATAAATCAACTACAAGTGATCGTCATGAAGCTTTTTTAAATAAATATAAATATACACCAGCTACTTCTAAACAAACTTCTAAACATTATACTGGTAAAACTATTGAAAGGAAAAAAGCAACTTCTAAATCTCAAAACCCTAAATTTAAAAAAGCAATTGGTGCTTTATTCGCTTCTGGGCTAATTATTCTTGGTTCAACATCACTATCAAAAAATAGTATCTTAAGACATACAGATACATACATTCCTGTTAATGAATCTGTTATGGAACAAATTGAAAGTGCTATAGTTCTACCTAAAGATACTCAATTAGATAGTATATTTACTTTTTCCCAAAGAAATGATTTAGAAGAAATGAAAAACTTTGAAAGTAATATTATAGAATATTCAAAACTTAAAAGCGAAAAGAAACTTACTTCTATTCAAAAAGAAAATTTAAAACAATATGAGCAAAATATTAAAGAATACTATAACCAAAATACAAGCATAATTAATTCTACTATGTTAAGTTTTGTTAAAGTTGCAATTGCAGATGCATATACAAATACACACGAAAGAACCCTTGCAAATGGCATAAGTGTTCAAGACAGAATTTCATCTCGTGATATTACTTTTTCAGATGTAACAAATAATAATTATAATGCAGCAAAAATTGAAAATACTTCATTAAATTTCAAAGAAGCTCCTGAAATTTATGATGCTATTAGTTCTATTGTGACATTACAAAATGGAAATACAGATGTTAGATACATCGTAGATGCTTATTCTAAATGTGCTAAAGTTTTAGATACGAATTTATCTATTGAAAAAAATAAATCTCAGTATGTTATATCTAGTCAAAGAGATTTAAAGCGCGATGATTATACTAGATAAATATAAATTTTATGTTTTTAAAATTCTAGAAATAAATTTTATTTTTCTAGAATTTTTTTTGTGTAAGAAAAATTGAAGATTTTAATACGATTGTTTTCTTTTTATATTTTTATTAAATTTGGTTATAATAATAAATAATACATTATTTTAAAATTTTATATAAATTATAAAAGGAGAATAAAAATGCTTAAATTTATATTTGTTTGTATTGCTAGTATTCTTTTATTAACAGGATGCTCATCAGAAGAACAAGATATGCAGAATAATTCTTCTGCACAAAAAACTTCTGCAACTCAAAATGAAATTATAAAAAATAATGATTCTGTAAAAAACTCTACCAATGACACAAATACTGTAAAAAAAGAAAGCACTGAGTCATCATCAAAAAAGACTCCTACCGAAAAAGAACTTGCAACTTTTTCTACAAAAATTTTAGTAAAAGAATCTGGTAGACAACACAATCTTCATCTTACTTGTGACACATTAAATGGAACTAGAATAGAACCAGGTGAAACATTTTCTTTTTGTAATACTGTAGGAAAAGCAACAAAAGAAAAAGGATATGAAGAAGCTGATGTATATGATTCTGAAGGAAATGTAACTAAAGGTCTTGGTGGCGGTAATTGTCAAATTAGTAGTACATTATATAATGCTGTTTTAGCTGTTCCTGATTTAGAAGTTGTAGAACGACATGAACATAGTAGGAAAGTTACTTATGTTGAAAAAGGAAAAGATGCTGCTGTTGCATACGGTAGTGTTGATTTCCGTTTTAAAAATAATACTGGCAAACCTATTAGAATATATGCTAATACAGATGATTGCACTGTGACTACTAGAATTGTTAGTATAAGTAATTAATTTATTTTGCAGTACTTTTTATTAGTACTGCAAAATTTTAACTTGCTCTTAATTGTTTTGCATGTTCTAATGCTATTGGTGTTTTTTCTCCACTAGCCATTCTTGCTATTTCTTCTATTATTTCTGTTTCTTCTAATAATTTTACTTTACTTTTAGTTTTATTATTTATTACTTCTTTATTTATATAATAATGATAATCACTTTTTGCTGCAATAACTGCTAAATGAGTAACACAAATTACTTGATGATTTATTGCAATTTTTTTCATTTTTTCGCTAACTGCTTTAGCTGCTTTTCCACTAATTCCTGTATCAATTTCGTCAAAAACAAGTGTTGGTATATCATCTACATTTGCTAATACCGTTTTTATTGCTAACATCATACGTGACATTTCACCACCAGATGCTATTTTATGTAATGGTTTTTCTTCTTCTCCAATATTAGTAGAAATAAGAAACTCTACTTTATCTAATCCATCTTGATTAAACTCTTTTTGAGAATTATATTGTACTTTAACTTTAAATTTACTATTATTCATTTCTAAATCTTTAAGTTCATTATCTATATTATAACTTATTTCTTTTGCATAATTTTCTCTTAATGTATGCATTTTTTCACATTGTATTGTCATTTTTTCTTCTATTTGTGTTTGTTTTTCTTTTAATTTTTGAATATATGAATCCATATTTTTAATCTTTTCAATTTCTAAATCTACTTGTGTTTGATAGTCTAATATCTCTTGTATTGTATTTCCATATTTTCTTTTTAAAGAATAAATAAGATCTAGTCTTTCTTCTAATTCTACTTTGTTTTCTTCTATGTCTTCATTTTGTTCTTTTAAATTACATAAATCTCTTCCTAATTCTTGTAAATCATAATATATGCTTTTTAAATTATTTAATACTATTGAATATTCTTCTAAATCTCCTATTTTTTCTAATGCACGTACAGAATTATTTATTGCATCAATAGCATTTATATCTATTTGTTCATATGCTTCTTCTAAGGAGTTTTGTATTTTTTCGTTGTTTTCTATTTTTCTTATTGTATTTTCTAGTTTTTCTTCTTCTCCTACCTTTAGTTCCGCTTCACTAATTTCATTAGATTGATACTCTAATAAATCTAATCTTCTTTGTTTTTCTTTATCATCGCCATAATTGTTTTTTAATTCTATATTTATATTTTTCCATTCTTGATATAATTTTTGATATTCTGTTTTATAATTTTGTAATTCTTCTCCTATAAAGTTGTCTAAATATTTTATATGTGTAGTAGGATCTAATAAAAATTGATTATCATTTTGTCCATGAATATCTATCATTGTATTCATAAATTGCTTTAGTTCTGTTACTGTTACCATTCTATTATTTATTTTGCAAAGATTTCTACCGTTTGAATAAATTTCTCTTGAAATTATAATGTTTCCATCTATTGCTTTTTCATTATTAGGCTCGTATATACATAACTCTACATACGAATAATTTTCTCCTTTTCTAATCATTTCTTTAGAAAATCTGCCACCTGCTATAATTCCTAATGAATCTATTATTAAAGTTTTACCAGCTCCTGTTTCTCCTGTTAATACATTAAATCCTTCGTTTAAATCAATACTCATTTCGTCTATAATTCCAATATTTTTTATATGTAATGCTGTTATCATAAAAAAATACCTCCCAAAAATTTATAGAATTTTTGTTTGGTATTATTATATATTATATTTATTTTTTGTCAATAGTTTTTACAAACATTTTTTTGTTTTATTTTTTCTTTCTAAACGCAAAAAATTTACTAATAAAAAAGTTTAATATAATTACTACAATAGTTATAGTACATTTACTAATCATTTTTTGGATATGGCACATATTAAACAATAAAAAGAATCCTGCTGATTCTACTACCATAGTTGCAGCTCTTCCTAATATAAATTTAAAAAACTCTACTCCTTTTTCTTTTAAAGATTCCGCTTCTGAATGAAATACAATATCTTTGTTTGTAAAATATGCAAACAATACCGCTACAACAATAGCAATATTATTTGAGATGTTTTCTTCTAAATGAAAAATCATATTTAGAACATAAAAAGTTCCCACATTTACAAGAGTAGTTAAAACGCCAAAAATTGCATAAAATATAATTTCCTTAGTACATACTTTTTTTATTATTTCTTTTATCTTTTCCATTTTTACTCCTTGTTTTATTTTTTATCAGTATAACATATCATTTTTTTTAGTACAAGTAATTTATATTCATTTTACTAAAAAAAAGAAAGCACAACAAAATGCTTTCTTTTTGGCAGGGGTACTAAGATTCGAACTCAGACTTGTGGTTTTGGAGACCATCGTGCTAACCATTAACACTATACCCCTATTTATTTGACCAGATATATATTAGCATATTTTTTTTTATTATGCAATAGT
This sequence comes from uncultured Clostridia bacterium, assembly GCA_963558405.1. Lineage (GTDB taxonomy): Bacteria > Bacillota > Clostridia > TANB77 > CAG-508 > CAKNOI01. Next base: position 125,795 of record CAUWGC010000001.1, on the reverse strand, counting down.
TTTTTCTTATTTGTGTATAAAATATTTATTTTTCTGCAATATAGTGCTATAATACTATTATTAAAATTTATTTTAGTTCAAAACCAAAATTTTATTAAATTTGGAAAGGTGGTTTCTTTATGTTATATATCTTAAAACGGTCAAAATCTAATATTGTAGATGTTTGTGTATTCAAATTAGATAGTACGGATAATATTGATAAAGAAATTCTATTTTCTGAAATATTTTTTGTAATCATATTAGCCAATCTTTGTAATGGTAAGTTCTACCATAGACCTGTTATTTTTAAACTACAACAACCTGGTTTGGTTATATCTACCTCGTTAGTGTTTAGTACAGATGATGATTTTTATGATTTTCAAGAAGAACTTCAACTTTATTTTTAATTCTTAAAAAAAGATTGGATAATTCCAATCTTTTTTTAGCATCCGCATCCACAATTTCCTTTTCCAAAGTTTGTGAATAATAATAAGAAAACTATTATGAAAAATAATATTTCGCAATTATCTCCAGAACCTCCAAATAAATTTCCTAATAATCCTCCATTATTACATCCACAACCATTGTTGCATCCACATCCATTGTTACATCCACAATTTCTAATTTCTTCTTGCATGGTTTTACCTCCCTTTTATTTGTAGAATATATCTATGTTTCATTGATATTTTCTACATTTTAGTGACTATTCAATCACTTGTTTATATAATATAGTATGCTAATTTGTTTTTTTGTGTTACAATATAATTATAATATTTAGAAACGGAGAAATTAAAATGAATAAAGTAGAACTATTAGCTCCTGTAGGAGATTTTAAATGTTTACAAGCAGCTGTTCAAAATGGTGCAGACAGTGTTTATTTTGGCTCTTCTTTTTTTAATGCACGAGCATTTGCTTCAAATTTTGGATTAGAAGAATTAAAAAAAGCTATTTCTTATGCAAAATTACGAAATGTAAAAACACATCTTACATTAAATACATTAATTAAAAATAATGAATTTAAACAAGCTATAGATTTAGCATCTAAAGCATATGAATATGGAATTGATGCTATTATTGTACAAGATATTGGTCTTGCTAGATATCTTATTTCTCATTTCCTTGATCTTCCTATACATGCAAGTACACAAATGACAATTCATAATTTAGAAGGTGCTCTTTCTTGTCAAAAATTAGGTTTTAAAAGAGTAGTTCTTTCAAGAGAACTTCCAATTAATGAAATACGTTATATATGTGACCATACTGATATTGAAATAGAAACTTTTATTCATGGAGCTTTGTGTATTAGTTATTCTGGTCAATGCTTATTCTCTAGCATGATTGGTGGTAGATCTGGTAATCGTGGCAAGTGCGCTCAACCTTGTAGAATGTCATATGAATTGATACAAAAATCTATAGATTCATCCAAAGAAACATCTGTTGATAAAGGTTATTTATTAAGTCCAAAAGATTTATGTGGATTAGAATATATTCCAGAATTGATAAAATCAGGAGTTAAATGTTTTAAAATAGAAGGAAGAATGAAACCACCAGAATACGTTGCTATTACCACAAAAATATATCGTAAATACATAGACCTTGCTCTTTCTGGAAAAGAATATGTTATTGACCCTCAAGATAAAAAAGATTTATTACAGGCTTTTAATAGAGGTGGATTTTCTACTGGGCACATTGATGTTAGTGCAAATAAAAGCTTAATTTATAAAGAAAAACCTAATAATATGGGATTATTTCTTGGATATGTAACACATTATAATGAGCAAAAAGGATTAATTAATCTTAAATTAAACGAGCCTATTGAAATAGGTGATACCATTATGTTACAAAAAGAGAACTCTAAATATACAGTTTCCGAATTGATGAAAGAAAATAAAAATATAAAGCAAGCTTATACTAATGATTTAGTTAAATTAGGAAGAATGAAAGGAAACATATCTGCTGGTGATAAAGTTTATAAAATTACTAGTAAAACTTTGATTAATTCTGTAAAAGATAGTTATAGTGATAAAGAACTTAAAAAAATTCATTTAAATTGTAGCATTACAATAAAAAAAGATTTACCAATAAGTATTGAAGTAACTACTCTTCCTACTTCTGGTGAATTTTATGATAATATTACTGTTAATATAAGTTCAAATACAAAACCAATTCCTGCAATAAATGCACCTATAACAGTTGATAAAGTAATTTCACAAATTTCAAAAACAAATGATACTCCATATTTTTTTGATAAAATCACTGTTTTTTTAGATGATGGTCTTTTTGTACCTAGTATTAGTATTTTAAATTCTTTACGAAGAGAGTCATTAGAAAAAGTACAAGAAATAGTTTTACAAAAATATTCTAGAAAAATTAAACATCCAGTTACTACAGAAAATCCTTTTTCAACTACAAATTCAACTGCAAAAAAAGAAAAAAAAGTTTCATTATATTTGCCTATATTAGATTTAGATACTGATTATTCTGCTATTAATGGAATTGATAAAATTTATATTCCTCTTAAATATTTTGCTTATAAAAAATATAGCAATTTAGTTAAAAATCTATGTGACTCTTTTGATGCTTATATTTATATGCCAGTAATAATAAAAGCTAATTATGTAAAACTTATTGATAATAATATTGAGGATACTTTAAAAAACTTTTCCATAAAAGGATTTGTAGTATCAAACCTTGACTGTATTAATCTTATTTCTAAATATGGTAATTCTTACGATTTTATTGCTAATTCTGGGATGAACTTATTTAACAATAATAGTATTAATGAAATTAAAAATCTTGGAATAAAAACTATTATTTTATCTCCAGAACTTAACAAACAAGATATTCAAGATTTTTTAAACTATAATTTACCTGTTTCTACAGAAATAATAGCATATGGTAAAACTAGAATGATGACTACAAATTATTGCTTACTTGGAAATACTAATAAATGCTATCCAACTTGCACAACTAAATGCAAGGATTTTGAAAATACTTATTGGTTAAAAGACAGATTAGGATATGAATTTAGAATTGTTCCTGATAATGTACAAACTGTTACAAATATTTATAATAGTAAAATAACATCTATTTCTACTTCCGATTTAAATGTTGACTCTATACGTATAGATATTCTGGATGAACCCGTTTCAGAAATAAACTCTATTATTCAAGCAGTAAAACAAGGTCAAAAATTAGAAGGAAACATTTACACTAATGGTAATTTTAATAGAGAAGTTTAAAAATTATATTTCATTGTAAAATATTCTATAACTTTAATATTTAGCAAGTTACTAATTTTAAAATAATACTAGTAACTTGTTAAATATTTTCTTTTAATTTTATTGCAACATAATTTAAAGTATTGTATAATATTATTGTATATGGGGATGTATTTGGTTTCGACAGTCCTCTAGAAGTATGAATAGCGAGTAGTGGATTCTCGTTGGCCACTTAAAAAACGAGAAAATAAATATAAACGCTGATAATAGAGAATTAGCATACGCTGCCTAAGTTTGGCGGCACATCTTTTCTTAAACTTCCTACGGTTTTTGATAAGGTGTTTAAATTAGTAGGATAACAAAACTATTTTCTCCTTAAAAATAGTGGGTATTTTAAAGGATACTTTTTTAATTTGTTTTTTTGTTAACGAATTAAAAGAGAAATAAAAAATAACAAAATGCACTCGGAGAAGTTCATATGGAAGGATGATTGGACAGGAGTTCGACTCTCCTCATCTCCACCAAATATAAATTAATAAAGCTAATGGGGGTTTTAAGGAGGTTTTATGCAATCTTATTTATCTCATAGGCTTTTTTATTTTATCTTAAGTATTACTTTTTTTCTTATTTTTATATCATGCTTTTTTATTCCAATTATAATTTATTCTAATAATTCTTCTGTTACTTTTTCTTATTCAGTTCCTTCTAATTACTCCTCTTTTAATTTAAATGATAGTTCATTTTTATGGCCATGTCCAGGTTATACTAATATAACTTCTCCTTTTGGAAAAAGAAAATCACCTACTAAGGGAGCTTCTACTTATCATAGTGGAATTGATATTGGAGTTCCTACTGGTACTCCTCTTCTTGCAATTACTAACGGAAAAATAACAATGGCAAAATTTAGTGGTGCTGGTGGGTGTACAATTACTCTAAAAAATAATGATTATTCCATTTCATATTGTCATGTTTCCCCAAACTATATTGTTAGTCCTGGTGATATTGTAAAAAAAGGTCAAGTAATTGCTCATGTAGGTCCTAAAAATATATATGGAATTTCTAATAACCCATATAAAGATAGTAATGGAAGGCCTACTAATGGTGCTACCACAGGAGCCCATCTTCATTTAACTATTAGAAAAAAAGATGAATTGGTAAATCCTATTTCTTTATTTAAATAATTCATATAATTTTTCACAATAAAAAACCGATAATAAATCAATACTTATTATCGGTTTTACTATATATAACATTTATTAGATTTAATTCTTATTTATATTACATATCATCGTCTTCTTGATTGTTTTCTTGTTCTTCTTCCATATTAGCATTTTTGCAATCAAAATCACAACATGAACAATCTCCACATCCATCTTCTTCTGCATTCCAGTCTAATTCTATAATGTTTTTACATTCTGGACATTGTACTTCGGCATTGTCGTTTGCTTCAATATCACATGTAAATTCATGATTGCAATATGGACAAACAATTTCAAAGTCATAATTCTCATCATCAGAATCATTTTCATATATATCATTTTCTATTGTAGATAAAGAACAATCTAATGAATTTAACTTTTCCTCTAAATCTTTTTGTTTTTCTTCTATTTTTTTCATTTTTTGTTCTCCCATTTCAGTTATTCTGTCAATGGTATCTAAAAATAATATAGATATTTCAGAAATTTTTTGTTTTACAAACTCTGCATCTTCCTTATTTTGAATTCTTTCTTCTACTTCTTTAACAATATTTCTAAATTTTTGATTTAATTCAGACATGATATGTTTTCCTTTCTAAATTTAAATTCTTTCCATGTATTCGCCTGTTCTTGTATCAATTCTAATAACGTCTCCTATATTTACGAATAATGGTACTGTAATTTCAAATCCATTTTCTAGTGTTGCTGGTTTACCTGCTGTTGTAGTTGTATTTCCACTAAATCCTGGTTCAGTATATGTAACTTCTAATTCAACAAACATTGGTGGTTCTACTGCAAATACATTACCTTTGTATGATAATATTTTTACGTTCATATTTTCTTTTATAAATTTTAAGTTATCACCTATTTGTTCTTTATTAAGTGGCATTTGTTCATATGTTTCATTATCCATGAAATAATATAAATCTCCATCTTGATATAGATATTGCATATCTCTTTTTTCAATTTGTGCTCCTGGATATTTTTCAGATGGATTAAATGTTTTTTCTAAAACTGATCCATTTATTACATTTTTTAATTTTGTACGAACAAAAGCTGCTCCTTTTCCTGGTTTTACATGTTGAAATTCTACTACTTTATATACGTTTCCATCCATTTCGAAAGTAGTTCCATTTCTAAAATCTCCTGCCATATATACTTCTGCCATAATTATTCCTCCTATATTATAAATCTATCTTATATATATTACTATATTTTTGGCTAAAAATCAATAGTTATAAGTACTTTTCATATTTATCATTTATTTTTATTATATAATACTTAATATTATTCTTTTAATATAATATAATTTTTCTCAGATTCTGTTAAATTTATACAACCAGATTTTGTAATTAATACGGTATCTTCAATTCTTATACCAAATTCATTTGGTATATATATACCTGGTTCGTTTGTTACAATCATATTTTCTTTTAGTAAAAGATCTTTATACATACTAAAAAATGGATTTTCATGTATTTCTAATCCAACGCCATGACCTAAAGCATGAACAAGACTATATCCATTTATTTTAAAATCATTATCTACCATTTTTGAAAGTATTTTTAAATTTGCACCTTCTTTTAAATCTTTTAATGTTTGTAACTGATTTTTTAATACTAAGTCATATACTTTTTTTACTTTTTCATTAGGCTCTCCCATAAAAATAGTTCTTGTCATATCTGAGCAGTATCCTTCATATACACAACCCATGTCAATAGTAATAGAATCTCCGTATGTAATTTCTCTATCAGTTGGAACAGCATGAGGCTTAGAAGAGTTTGGTCCTGATGCTACTATTGTATCAAATGCTTCTTTTTCTGCACCATGTGTTTTAAAATATTTTTGAATTTCAAATGCTATTTCTTTTTCTGTTTTTCCTATTTTTATATAATCTAATAAATATTTAAAACAATCATCTGTTATTTTGCATGCTTTTTTTATTTTTTCTATTTCTTGTTCATCCTTTATTACTCTTTGCTTTTCTATTAACTCTTCTGTTTCTTCAAAATTATTTATTATATATTTATGCATATATTCTTTGTACTTTGCATATGTAACATGATTTTCTTCAAATCCTACATTTTCACAAAATAGAAAAAAATTTTCATAATCTTCTTTTGATATGTCTGCCACATCATATACAATAACATCATCATCAATAGTTAAAGTACTATTTACTGCCTCTATATATCTTGCATCTGTTATAAAAATATTTTCTTTACGAGTAATTAGTAAAATGCCTTCTGCTGTAATTCCTGTTAAATATCTAATGTTAGTAGGATTTGTAATAATCATACCTTGCATATTTTTTCCTTCTAGTTTTCCTCTAAGACATTTGATTTTTAAGTTCATAGATTTTCACCCCTTTTAAGGTTATTATTAATACATTCCTAATGTAAAAATTTCTAATAAAATTGGTATTAAATAACTAGATTTTATAAACATTACTAAAAAAGTTCCAATTACTATAAATGGTCCAAATGGAATATATTCATCTGTTTTTTTCTTTTTAGTTGCTATTAATATAATACTTAAAATTGCTCCAATTAAGAAAGCAAGTACAGATATAATAAGCATATCTACCCATCCAAAGAAAAGTCCCAATGCTCCCATTAGTTTTACATCACCTAATCCCATTGCTTCTTTTCCTGCAATTAATCCTCCAATTAGAGTAATAAATAAGAAGATACCGCCTCCTACAATCATTCCTAATAATCCATCAATTGCTATATTAGTACTTTCCATTCCTTGTAAAAAGACAAATAAGATTCCAATTTCAAACATTGTTAAATTTAAACGGTTTGGTATAATTTGAAGTTTATAATCAATTACCACAACAGATAATAACATTGGTGTAAGTATAAGATATTTAATTAATTTTATATTTCCCATTAATGTATCATTAATTCCAAAAACATATAATAATACTATATAAATAATTGCTGTTATTATCATTAATATATAATTTGGTTTACAAATTTTTTTATATTCTTCAAAAATTTCTTTTGTAAATATTTTTTTATACTCTGGTAATCTTTTATTACACCAATCTGTAAATTGCCCCACTAATAACCCTATTAACCCTATTAATACATAATACATAATATGAACATCATTCAAATACATTTGCTTTTTCCTCTCTTATCACTTTTTATTTTTTTGTTTTAAATAATTATTTATTATAAAATTTTCTATTGGTCTTTTTAAAATAGTAATCCATATATCTTTTTCTTTTATTGGTTTTACTAAAATAGAAAACATTTTCATTCTATTAGCACCTAATACGTCTGTAAATATTTGATCACCAATCACTGCAATTTCATTATTTTCTAATTCTAACATTTTTTTTGCCTTTTTAAAACCACCTTTAAATGGTTTTAGTGCAAAATTAATATATGGTAATTTTAATTTATTTGCCACCATATTTACTTTATCTTTTTTATTGCTATTGGATAATATACACATTTTTATACCATTATTTTTTAAACTTTCACACCACTTTATTGTTTCTTCTGGTAAGTTTTTATAATAATCTATAATTGTATTATCCATATCTAATATTAAACCTTTAATATTATTTTGTTTTAATAATTCAAGTGTTACTTCTCGTACATTTTCTAAATATTCTTTAGGATAAAAAAACATATATTCCTCCCATTTTTTATAGCTTTATAATATCAATATGTTACAAATTTGTCAATTGTTTTATTTGCAAACTATATCAATTGTACACTAAAATGTCAACTTGCATTTTTTATTTGCTACATTTCCATTTATATTCAATTAAATTTATATTATTTAATTTAAAAAAAGATAATATCACGCATTTAAAGTGATATTATCTTTATATTTTTATTTACAAAATCTATGATTACCTATAGTTACTGTCATTGGTCTTGACCATATCCATTTATTTGTTGCAGTTTTAGGATTAAAATAGTAAAGTGCTCCATATGATGGATCCCATCCATTTAAAGCATCTTGTGCAGCTTTCTTTGCTGTACTATTAGGTGTTAAATTAATTTGTCCATCTTTTACAGCATCAAATGCTCCAGATTGATAAATTACTCCAGAGATTGTATTTGGAAAAGAACTACTTTTTACTCTATTTAACACAACTGCAGCTACTGCTACTTGTCCTGTATAACTTTCTCCTCTTGCTTCTCCATATACTAATCTTGTTAATAAATTTAAATCACTACTATTATTTCCTGAACTTCCTGTATTGTTTGAAGAATTAAATATTCCCATTGCTTCAAGTGTTTGTTTTCCAGCTATTCCATCTACTGCTAATCCATTTTTTCTTTGAAAGTATTTTACTGCTTCAACTGTTTGGCTTCCATAAATTCCGTCAATATTTCCTTTATAATATCCCCATCTTTTTAATTTTGTTTGGATTTGAGTTACTTCACTACCTCTTGAACCATACTTAGATAATGCTTCAACCTTATTATTTGTAACAAATATAAGGCTAAAAGCAATTCCTATTGATAGTACTGTGAGTATAAAAAACGCTAAAACTTTTCCCTTGTTATCTCTTATTTTTTTCATCATAAAAAGCCCACCTTTTTCAAAAACACTTAAATTTTATTAGTATTTTCTCCAAAAATAGACTTTCTATACAATTTTTAAAAAATTCCTACTATATTTCCTTCTTTGTCTATATCTATTTGCTCTGCTGCTGGAATTTTTGGTAATCCAGGCATTGTCATTATCTTTCCAGTTAGTACTACTATAAATTCAGCTCCAGCTTTTAGTACAACATTTTTAACTGTGATTGAGAAAGGTTCATTTATCTCTAGATTTTTTGGATCATCTGATAAAGAGTATTGTGTTTTAGCAATACATATTGGTAATTTATCAAATCCTAATTTGGTAATGTTTTTTATTTCCTCTTCTGCTTCTTCTGTATATATTACACTTTTTGCTCCGTAGATTTCTTTTGAAACCTTTTCTATTTTTTCTTTTATACTGTCTTCTAAAGAGTACATATAGTTTAATTTAGAAGATTGTGTACATAATTGTACCACTTGATTTGCTAAATCTTTTGTACCATTACTTCCCTTTGCCCATGCTTCAACTAAACTTAAATTTATATCTTTTTCTTTTAATTTATTTTTTAATAATTCAATTTCATTTTCTGTATCTTTTGTATAACGATTAATTGCAACAATTACATTTAATCCAAATTTATTTTTTAGGTTATCAATATGCTTTTCTAGATTTTTTATTCCTCTTGTTAATGCTTCTAAGTTTTCTTGCTCTATTTCTTCCTTTTTTGCTCCACCATGATATTTAAGTGCCTTTATTGTTGCCACACATACAACTGCATCTGGTTTTATATTTGCTTTTCTGCATTTTATATCTAAAAATTTTTCTGCTCCCAAATCTGCTCCAAATCCAGCCTCTGTTATAACATATTCTCCCAATTTTAAAGCCATATTTGTTGCTATAATACTATTACATCCATGTGCTATATTTGCAAAAGGACCTCCATGTACTATAGCAGGTGTATTTTCCAATGTTTGTACCAAATTAGGAGAAAAAGCATCTTTTAATAAAGCTACTAAACTACCTTCTGCTTTTAAATCTCTAGCAGTAACTACTTCTCCATTTTGATTGTATCCTATTACAATATTTCCTAATCTCCTTTTTAAATCCTGTAAGTCAGTTGCTAAACAGAATATAGCCATAATTTCAGAAGCTACAGAAATATCAAAACCATCTTCTCTAGGAACTATATTTTTTTCTTCTGATAATCCAGTATTTACTTTTCTTAATTGTCTATCATTTAAATCTAAACATCGTTTCCATGTTACTTTTTTTATTTGTAATTCATTTCCAAAATAAATATGATTATCTATTAGAGCTGATAATAGGTTATTTGCAGAAGTAATTGCATGAATATCTCCTGTAAAATGCAAATTTATATCTTCCATTGGTGCTATTTGTGCAAATCCACCTCCAGTAGCTCCACCTTTTATTCCAAATACTGGTCCCAAAGATGGCTCCCTTAGTGCTAATATTGCTTTTTTTCCGATACTTTGTAATCCATCTGCTAATCCGGATGGCCATAGTAGTTTTTCCTTCTCCTAGTGGAGTAGGATTTATAGCTGTTACTAATATTAATTTTCCATTTTTATTTTCTTTTAAATTATCATATAATTTTGTAGGAATTTTAGCCTTATATTTTCCATATTGCTCTATATCTGACTCTTCAATTCCTAGTTTTTTTGCTATTTGAACAATTGGTTTTAATTTTGCATTTCTTGCAATATCAATATCTTGCATTAAAATTCCCCCTTTTATATTTTAGAATATAAATCCTACTATTATTCCAATAATTGCACCAACAATAACTTGTGTAGGTGTATGTCCTAATACTTCTACTAATTTTTCTGAAACTTGAACACCTGTCAATCCAGGAGTTTCTATTAATTTATTTAAAAGTTTTGCTTGTTTTCCTGCTGCTCTACGTATTCCAGCAGCATCATACATTACTACAAATGAAAAGATAAGTGCCAATGCAAATATTGGTGTATTAAATCCTTCTGACTTTCCTATCATAACTGCCAAAGATACTACTATAGCAGTATGAGAACTTGGCATTCCTCCTGCTCCCATAATTCGCTTGAAATTAAACTTTTTTGTTGCAACTAAGTCCCATATAACTTTAAAAAATTGTATGCAAAACCAAAGTACAAATGGAACAATTATATATTTGTTACTGATAAGTTGATTTAAAATTTCCATTTATCAATTTTCCCCTTTTATTTATAATTTATTTATCATCTGGTATGAAATTTTCTTCCACATATTCATCGTCTTTTTTTATTAAAATTGTTATCTTTTTTTCTGCATTTTCTAATATTTCATTGCACCTTTTAGATACTTCCATCCCTTTTTCAAACTTTTTTACAGATTCATCTAAACTCAAATCGCCTTTTTCTAATTCTCTTGTAATTTTTTCTAATTCTTGCATTGCTTCTTCAAAATTCATTTCTTTACTTTCCATTATTATCCCCCAACCTGTTTAATACATATTATTTTGTAACTTTATAATACTTTTGCTTTTTTTTCTCCATCACAAAATAAAATTGATATTTCATCTTCTTTTTTTAAACTTTCTGCTTTATTAATTACTTTTCCATTTTTTTGTGTTATACAATACCCTCTTGTTAATGTTTTTAGTGGACTTAGAGTATCTAGCTTAGCAATTATTTTAGCAGCATTTTTTTGTGAATTTTGTAAAGTATTTGTAATACTACTTTCCATAGACTTAATTTTCATATCAATGCTAATATACAATTCATTTATTTTTTGTAGTGGTTCTTTGAATACTCTACTAGCCATACATTTTTCATAGCGTAAATGCATTAGTTCTATTTTCTTTTTTAATGAAATTTTACATCTACTTTCATAATTTTCTAATTTCATTTTTACTTCTTTTATATCTGGAACTGCTAATTCAGCTGCTGCAGAAGGTGTTGGTGCTCTTAAATCTGCTACAAAGTCTGCTATTGTAAAATCAGTTTCATGTCCTACTGCTGAAATAATTGGTAAATCTGATGAATATATTGCTCTTGCTACTATTTCTTCATTAAATGGCCATAAATCTTCTAAGGATCCTCCACCTCTAGCTATAATAAGAACATCTACACTATTTTCTTTATTCATTATTTTAATTGCTTCTGCAATTTTTTCTCCAGCTCCTTCTCCCTGTACAGGTACTGGAAATAGTTTTATATATACATTTGGATTTCTTCTGGTTGATACATTTATTATATCTCTAATAACTGCACCAGTATTAGATGTTAAAACACCTATACTTTTAGGCATAAATGGTATTCTCTTTTTATGTGAATTTGAAAACAATCCTTCTTTTTCCAATTTAGCTTTTAGTTCTTCATAAGCAGTATATAAACTCCCCATTCCTTCTTCTTGCATTGCTTTAACATACACTTGATATATACCATCTCTTTCGAATACAGAAACAGTTCCAAAAACCATTACTTTCATTCCATCTTTGGGCATAAATTTTAAATTAGAAGTATATGATTTAAACATAATACATTTTATAAGAGAAGATTCATCCTTTAATGTAAAATACATATGACCTGTATAGTGATTTTTAAAGTTAGAAATTTCACCTTTTATTAATACATTATTTAAAAATTCATCTGTTCCTATTTTTTCTTTTATGTATTTATTAAGTTCGGTTACACTAATTGGTTCATACTTCATTATTTTGCTCCTTTACAATACTTGCTAAAACACCATTAATAAAGTTATAAGAATTTTGTGTTCCATATTTTTTTGCTAATTCTACAACCTCGTTAATAATAATTTTATATTCTATCTTTTTGTAATTTATTTCATATATTGCAATTTTTAATAGAGCTAAATCAATTTTTGAAATTCTATTTATATTCCAATCTTTTTTAAGATTATTTGAAATTAGTGATATAATGTCTTCTTTATTTGTTTCAATCCCATTTACTATTTCTTTTATGTATTTTTTTACATTTTTATCATTTATTTCCTCTGCATTAAAAAACAATTCTATATAGTCTTGTGCAATTTCTTCTTTTTGTATTTCTTGACTGTATACGCACTTAAACGCCATTTCTCTCATAGATGATATACTCATATTTCTTCCCCTTTAGCTTTATTTGATTATTATAATTTATCTATAAATTTTTTTAATTTTTCTTTTACTTCGTATTTATTATGCTGAACATAATTTCCTATATAAATTCCTATGCAAATTAATATAATCCATATAATTAATTGGTATAATTGTGTACATAGGATTAAAATTGCAATAATTGCTCCTATTATGGCTCCACCATAATTATTCATAAAATCTTTAAATCCATCCATAATTTTTACATCCTTTCTTGATTATTGCACTTTCTTTTCTTCAATAGGGGCCATATCTTTTACTGTAATATTTACTTCTTTAACCTCTAAATCAGAAGCTTTTTTTACTTCTTCTTTAATTTTATTTTGTAAATTTAAAGACAATTCTTTAATTACTGTACCTTGTTCAATAAAAAGAGTTAAATATACAATAATATTATTTTCTTTATCAAAAATAACTTTGGTTTGTGCATTTTGTGCATCTGCAACTTTTCTTACAACATTAATTATTAAATTTTCTAAAGTTTCTTTAGATATTAATAATTTACCGTCTTGATTTGCAAGTAAAATTCCATCTTTATTTGCAAAGTCATTTTTATCATTTCCATCAAAGAAAATACATTTTATTGAAAGTAACATTAATATTATACAAACCACTAATGTAACAGTAGAAACTGTTGGCATTGAGGTTATATATTCAAAAAATCCAGTTACTAATACTGGGTCTAACCATCCAAATATCATTAAGCAGATTGCAATGCTTAACAATAATATTAAATTAGAAAATACTACTAATGCTATTTTATTTAATAATTTCATTTATTTTCCTCCATATTTTAACAATTTAATAGGGCACAATTAAAGAAGAGTGCCCTATAATTTTATTCTTATTCTGTTTTTTCATCTGATTTTTTTTCTTCTTCATTCATCATTTCTGTATTAACACCTTGAACATGAACATTTACTTCAATTACTTTTAATCCTGTCATAGATTCTACTGCTTTTTTTACTCTGTTTTGGATTTCAAAAGCAACATCTGGAATTCTTGTTCCATATTCAACTATAATATTAACATCTATTTTAGCTTCTTTTTCTCCAGCTTCAACTTTAATTCCTTTTGCTAAATTTTTCTTTCCGCTTAATACTTCTGAAATTCCTCCTGCAAATCCACCTGACATGCTATAAACTCCAGGTACTTCTGAAGCTGCAACTCCTGCTATAACTGCAACTACATCATCTGCTATTTTAATTCCATTATTTCCGTTTGCCTCTACTTCTATTTCTTGATTTTCAATATTTTGTTCTTTATTTTCTTCCATTTCCATTCCTCCTTTTTTATATATTATAAGTATATCAATTTATTTATTTTTTTACAACATTTTTAATAAAAATTATCTAATTTTATGTCTTCTTTGTTTTTTCTACTATTATATCTCCAAATAATTCTTCTTGTATAGTTGTAACCTTATTTCTACGTGTTAATTCTAACAATCCTGAAAAGGCTGTTATTAGTTCTTGTTTATTACATTTATTTAAAGAAAATAACTTATTAAATATAAATCTAGGTTTTTTTACAAGTTCTTTAAATATTTCTTTTACTTTACTAGCCACAGTATATGTTTCTACTATTGCTATTTTTTCTATATTTTTAGCATTTATATTTATTTTTTCTTCATTTTTTCTTAACACTTGCATATAAATCTCTGGAATGATAGAAGATTCATAATTTTTTTCTAGTTGTTGCTTAGGAAGTTTGATTGTTTCTTCTACTTTAAAAAATCTTTTTGAATATATTTCATAGTTTTCTTTCATTATTTTAGTTATCTCTTTATATTTTTTATATTCTATAATTCTTCTTATTAATTCTTCTTCTGATATTTCTTTTTCATCTTCTACTTCTGTTGGAAGAAGAGTTTTAGATTTTAAATACAAAAGAGTAGAAGCCATTATTATAAATTCACTTGCAATTTCTAAATTTAATTTTTCCATTTGTTTTATATAATCTAAATACTGATCTGTTATTTCACTTATTTTTATATCAAATATGTTCATTTTATTTTTTTCTATCAAATGACATAACAAATCTAATGGTCCTTCAAAATTTTCTATTTTTATTGCATATTTATTTGTTTCTAATGCAAGTAATGCCATAATTCTACTCCTCGTTTTCTAATTCTAATATTGCTTCTTTTATGCTCTTACTAGAATATCCTTTTTTGGTTAAATATTGTTTTATATTTTGTATATCCATGTCTTTTATTTTTTTAGATATTATCCTTTTAGCCGAATTTTTTTCATATTCATCTAACTCCTCTTTATTTGAATTGAAATACTCTTCTACTGTGCTTTTTGATAATCCTTTTGAATATAACTTATATTCAATTTCTTTTTTAGACATGTTTTTTAATATCATATACTCTTTAATAGCTTTTTCAATATACTCACTGTCATTAATATAACCATTTTCTTTTAAGTATTCTATAATATCTCTTAATAAAGTATCTTCAATTATATTATTAAATTTATTGTATACTTCTTTTTCTGTTCTTTTTTTATATACAATATATTTTACTATTTTTGTTTTTTCTTTGTCAAATTCTTCAACGGTATACATTTTATACCTTCCTACTCTTCAATTTCTTCTTTTTCTTCCATATCATCTTCATTTAAACTTTGTTCAAATGCTTTTTGTGTATTTTCTCTAACTTTCTTTTCTACTTCTTCTAATATTTTAGGATTATCTGCTAAATATTTTTTTACATTTTCTCTACCTTGTCCAATTCTCTCACCATTATAACTAAACCATGAACCACTTTTTTCAATAATATCTAAGCTAACAGCTAAATCTAAAACATTACCTTCTTTTGAAATTCCTTTACCGTACACAATATCAAATTCTGCCTCTCTAAATGGTGGAGCCACTTTATTTTTTACAATTTTTACTCTTACTCTATTACCAGTTACTTCTCCATCTTGTTTAATATTTTCTATTTTTCTAATATCTAATCTAACTGAAGAATAGAATTTTAATGCTCTTCCTCCTGGTGTTGTTTCTGGATTTCCAAACATAACACCTACTTTTTCTCTTAACTGATTTATAAAAATAATAACTGCTTTTGATTTATTAATAGCTCCTGCTAGTTTTCTTAATGCTTGTGACATAAGTCTAGCTTGAAGTCCTATATGAGAATCTCCCATTTCCCCATCAATTTCTGCTTTTGGTACTAGTGCTGCTACAGAGTCTACTACAATAACATCTAATGCTCCACTTCTTACTAAAGCTTCTGCTATTTCTAATGCTTGTTCACCTGTATCTGGTTGAGATACAATTAAATCATCTATATTTACACCTAAATGTTTTGCATAAACAGGATCTAGTGCATGTTCTGCATCTATAAAAGCTGCTTCTCCTCCCATTTTTTGTGCCTCTGCAATTACATGTAATGCTAATGTAGTTTTTCCTGAAGATTCTGGTCCAAATATTTCTATAATTCTTCCTCTAGGAATTCCTCCAATTCCTAAAGCTATATCTAATCCTAAAGCTCCTGTTGGAATAGCTTCTACATTCATAGTTGAAAACTCTCCCAATTTCATAACAGAACCCTTTCCGAATTGTTTCTCAATTTGACTCATTGCTACTTCTAAAGCCTTTCTTTTTTCTTGGTTTATATCACCCATGTTTTTTCCTCCTATTCAAACGTATGTTTGTTATTATTATATCTTAAAAATTTTATTTGTCAATAGTTTTTATTCTTTCTTATTAACTTTTTTTATTTTATATTTTACTGTCTATACCAGTCTTCAATATTATAAAAAATATTATAACAATTTGCTTCTATATTTCCAGTTAATTTTTGACTATAGGCTGTTGTTTCCCTGTTTCTATATAAATTAATATAAGGTACTTCCTCTTGATAAATTTTATATAATTCATTTATTTTTTGTTGTAATAAAATTTCGTCTGTAATTGAATTTATTTCTTTTAAAATTTGTACTGCTGTTTCGTTATAATAGTTAGCTATATTATTTTCGCCAAAAAAATATGTTAAATCTGGACTAAAAGAATTATATATTCCTGTTAACAATAATTCATAATTTTTTGTTTCTATTGTTTTTTGATACTCTTCTTGTGAAACCTTTCTTATTGTTATTTTAAATCCTAATTGTTCTAAAGAATTTTTTATGTTTTCAGCTACTTCCAGCCTTTTTTGATTAGTTTCTAATACTGTTAATGTAAATGATAACTTATAATTTTTATAATTTTCTCTTTTTTGCCAAATATTTGATTTTAAATTCCATCCATTTTCCTGTAATATTTGTTTTGTTTTATCTGTATTATATAAATTACTATTTTCTTCTTTATATAAATAATTTCCAAAGTCTAAAGGAAAATTTGAAGCATAATATTTTCCTTTAAAAATATTATTTACAATACCTTCTTTATCAATTGCATATTGAATAGCTTGTCTTACTTCTTTTCTTGATAAAATTTCATTTTGGCAATTTATAGAAATAAAATCCATTTCTCTACCTTTAGTATTTTTTGTATTGTATCCAAGTGTACCTATATAATCTTCTAATACATCTGAATCAGTATGTACTAAATCAATATTTCCTAATTTAAAATCATTATATAATTCTCCTACTTTATCATATCTATGAATTACAATAGATTCTATTTTGTTATTTTTTTCTTCTTTTGCCCAATATTTAGAATATTTTTCTAGTAAAATATTTGTATCAGTAATTTCTTTAATTTTATACATTCCTGTTCCTAAAGGTATTTGACTACTAGTTTTTAAATCTTCGCCATAATAATTTCTTTGGCTAATAATTGGAAATGTTAAATAATATTCAAAAAAAGGAATCTCTTTTGCTAAATTAATTTTTACTGTCTTTGAATCTATTACTTCTACATCTGTTATATCCTTCACTGATGAACTATATATGGAATCTATTTGCTTTAATTGTTCTATAGTAAATTTTACATCTGATGCTATAAACTCTGTACCATCTTGCCATAAAACATTTTCTCTTAATTTTAATACATAAGTTGTTTCATTTGTTTTTGACCATTCTTTTGCTAAACAGCATTCCACTTTATAATCTTTATTAATACTAAGTAATGGTTCAAAAATAAGTTTTGATATATTTTGCACATTTTTATTTTTACTTAATATTGGATTTATTGTATCATATTCTGCTATTCCTAAACGTATATCTTTTAATATTTCAGTTTCTTGTTGTTTATTATTACTTTCATTAAATTCATTTTCTTTTTCTTTTTTATTGGAATATACATATATAATTCCAACAATTACTAAAACTAAAATTAAGAAAAAAAATAAACAATTCATTATATTTCTTTTCAAATTACATCTCTCCCTATCCGTTTTTTATCATACAAGAAAATAATATTTTTTTCAAGTGAATTTTTAAAAAAGTAATTTAATCTTATACATAATTTTATACAATAAAAAAGGGCAAAAGTATTTAACTTTCCCCCTATATTTTCTATTGCATTTTATTAAACTTGCTAACTAGCTCCTATATGCCATTCTTATTTTCTAGATTCTACAATAAGTTTAATTCCTGTACGGTCTTCCCCTTCTACTGAAACCTCTGCAAAAGCTGGAATACAAACTAAATCTACTCCTGCTGGTGCTACAAATCCTCTTGCTATTGCTACTGCCTTTACCGCTTGATTTAATGCTCCTGCTCCAATAGCTTGCATTTCTGCTCTATCAGCCTCTTTTACTAAACCTGCAATTGCTCCTGCTACTGAATTTGGGTTTGATTTTGATGAAATTTTTAAAACTTCCATTTTTTCTGCCTCCTAAAATTTTAATTTTGTTTCAATTACTGACAGGTATAGTTATATTATATTTTTATAAAAAAGTCTATAGTTTTTTGGTAAAAAAAGGAAAAACTTTTCGTCATATTTTCTTATTTTTCGGCATTTATCGTTCATTTAATCTTTGTATATTTATTATTTTTCCTGTTTCGTCATTTATTTCAAAAATACATCCATTAAATATAGCTTCTCCTTCTGCTATTTTATATTTTTCTGGTAAAGAAGTAACAAAACGTTTTATAGAAGTATTAACATCCATTCCTATAACAGAACAAGCAGGTCCTGTCATTCCAATATCTGAAATGTATGCTGTTCCTTTTGGTAAAATAGTCTCATCTGCAGTTTGTACATGTGTATGTGTCCCAAATATTATGTTTGCTTTTCCATCTAAATAATAACCCATTGCAATTTTTTCTGCTGTTGCTTCTGCATGGAAATCTATTATTACATAATCTACTTTTGATTTTAAAGTTTGTATTAAATTATCTGCAACAATAAAAGGATTTTCTGATAAAACATTCATTTCTGTTCTTCCTAATAAGTTTATTACTAGAATCTTTTTCCCTTTACAATCATATATTCCATATCCTTTTCCAGGAATTCCTTTAGAATAATTAGCTGGTCTTAGTAATTTTGGATTATTAATAAAATTAAAAATGTCTCTTTTTGCCCAAGTGTGATTTCCCATTGTTATAACATCTGCACCTGTTTCTAACATTCCATCTAAATGTTTTTTAGTAATTCCCATACCACCTGCTACATTTTCTCCATTTACAATAGTAAAATCTATTTTTTGTTCTTCCTTTATTTTAGGTAATATTTTTTTTAACTTTTGATATCCTGTATCACCTACTATATCTCCTACTGCTAATATTTTCATTATTTCATTTCCTTTCAATTTTTATTTTTATTATTATATATTATTTATTTTAATTTTGAAATACTTTTCACAAACATATTACAAAAATAAAAGAACTTTTAAATCATTAAAAGCTCTTTTATTTTATATACGTTTATGTAATTAGATTATTTTGCATATTCAATTGCTCTTGATTCTCTAATAACATTAACTTTAATTTGTCCTGGATAATCCATTTCATCTTCTACTTTTTTTGCAATGTTTCTAGCCATCAAAGTCATATCATTATCAGATATTTTTTCTGGCTTAACAACAATCCTTATTTCTCTTCCTGCTTGTATTGCAAAAGATTTTTCTACTCCTTCAAAAGAATCTGCTATTTCTTCTAATTGTTCTAATCTTTTAATGTATGCTTCCAAAGTTTCTCTTCTAGCACCTGGTCTAGATGCTGAAATAGCATCTGCTGCTTGTACCAAAATAGCTTCTATAGTTTTTGGTTCTACATCTCCATGATGTGCTTCTACAGCATTAATTACAAGGTCATTTTCTTTATATTTTTTTAGAATATCTACACCAATTTCTACGTGTGTACCTTCCATGTCATGATCTAAAGCTTTTCCTATATCATGTAATAATCCTGCTCTTCTTGCTATTTTAGGATCAATACCTAATTCTTCTGCCATTATTCTTGCTAAGTTTGATACTTCAATAGAATGATTTAATACATTTTGTCCATAACTTGTTCTGTATTTTAATTTTCCAATTAATTTTATTAAATCTGGATGAAGTCCAATAACTCCTGTTTCCAAAACAGCTCTTTCGCCTTCTTCTTTAATGGTTTGCTCAACTTCTTCTTTTGCCTTTTCAACCATTTCTTCTATTTTTGCTGGATGAATTCTACCATCATTTATTAATTTTTCTAGAGCAATTTTTGCAACTTCTCTTCTTAGTGGATCAAATCCTGAAATAACTACAGCTTCTGGAGTATCATCAATAATTAAATCTATTCCAGTTAAAGTTTCTAAAGCTTTTATATTTCTTCCTTCACGTCCTATAATTCTTCCTTTCATATCATCACTTGGAAGATTTACTATTGAGACCGTTGTTTCTGAAGTATGGTCAGCTGCACACTTTTGTATTGCATAACTGATTAATTCTTTAGCATTTTTATCAGCCTCTTCTTTTGCCTTTTGATTCATTTCTTTAATTAATGTAGCCTTTTCTGCAGTAATTTGTTTTTCTAGTTCGCTTAATAATTGTTTTTTTGCTTCTTCAATAGATAATTTAGAAATTCTTTGAAGTTCAGACATTTGTTTATCAAGTATTTCAGTTAATTCTGCATTTTTTTTGTCTGCTTCTTGATTTTTCCTTTCTAACTCTTTTTCTTTTCTTTCAAAAGTTTCAGAACGTCTTTCTAAATTTTCTTCTTTTTGAATTATTCTTCTTTCTTGACTTTGTACTTCATTTCTTCTTTCTTTAATCTCTTTATCTAACTCTCCTCTTGCATTCATAATTTCTTCTTTTGCTTTGAATATTTCCTCTTTTTTCTTATTCTCAGCTTCTATTTTAGCCATTTCTATTAATTTTTTTGCTTCTACTTCTGCTCCTTGTATTTTAGATTCTGCGATTTTTTTTCTAACAATCATACCTATTGGTATAAAAATCACAGCAGAGATTAAGAAAGTAATGATTCCAATCATAATTTCCATGAAATTCTCATCCTTTCTATTTAATTTTCAATGTACAGATAAATATATATAACTAATTTTTTTAGAATATATTTTAGCTTACTATTTTATTTTAGCTTTATTATCGTAAACTGTCAAGTGTATTTATGAAATTGCCAAAAAAACCTTATTAATAGTATATTATATAAAAAATGAACTTCTAAATTTATATACTTAATATAATCTCACATTACATTTTTTGCCATTTGCCCTGCACTATATATTACATAAAAAGCATATATTGTTGCAAATACAAATATCGAAATACAAATCCATGTAGCAGTTATAAAAGAAACATTTAAAATAAAGCTTATCCATTTTATAACTATTACATGGATACTATTCATTCCACTTTTTAATGATAATTGCTTATAATATAGTATTTTGCTAGGATCTTCTTCATAAATTTCTGCAAGTTTATAGATTTCATTTATATCTGGGTACTTTAATCCTTTTTCCCATTTTTTTACTGTTACTGGAAGTATTTTATCTGAATTAAATTTTTCTGCCAATTTTTCATAACTCCATTCTTTTTTATGTCTTAAATCATACAAAAATTCTTCTAAATTTTTATATTCATCATTCATTTTAATCATCCCTTTTTTGTTTATTATAACATATTTATCTTTCATGTAAAGTATGTTAATCTCTGTTTTCGATTTTAAAGTATTATGTTAACCATTGATTTTTCTTACAATTTGTGCTATAATATATTTATTCTATTTTTGTGTCTCTTTGTTTAGGCAGATATAGAATTTTACTAACAATTTAATTTAAAGGAGACGAAATTGATGAGCATTATTGAAATTTTGAATTCACAACAGTTTATGCGGAAACACAACCAACTAATGTATGACGCACTTTTTTTTAAAGACTTAACACCATCCGAAAGAGGAGCTTACGTCCAGGGATTAAACAGTTCATTAAGACAATTATATCCACATGGTGATTCAACTATCGATGAATCTAAATCATTCATCGATAGATTAGAAGATACCGTAAATTTAATTAATGAACTTAGCATTTCAGATGATTTTACTATCGCTGAATACAAAGTATTCGTCAAAGGATTGGAAGATACACTAAAGTTGCTTAATGAATTTATCATTTCAGGTGAACAAAATTCATAATGACAAAGAGGTGGGATTGCCACCTCTTTTATTATTCATCCATTTCCTTGGATAATTTTCCAATAGCTTTTGTTTCTATTCTTGATACATAGCTACGAGAAATTCCCATCATCTCTGCTATCTGATTTTGCGTTTTTGGTTTATTACCATCTAATCCAAAACGTAATTCTATAATCTTTCTTTCTCTATCTTTTAAAACTTCTTTTATCTTTTTATATAACTTTCTCACTTTAAATTTTAAATCAACTTCATCTTCTATACTTTTATTATCATTTTCAATTACTTCTTGTAATGTTACTTCATTATCATCTTTGTCTTTACCTATTGGTTCATTTAAATAAACATCAGATTGTGTTTTTTTATTTGAACGTAAAAACATTAATATTTCATTATCTATACAACGTGATACATATGTTGCTAATCTTACATTTTTTGATGGTTCAAAACTATTTATCCCCTTTATTAACCCTATGGTACCTATAGAAATAAGGTCATCTTGTTCTATATTGGTTGAACTATATTTTTTACAAACATGTGCTACTAATCTTAGATTTCTTTCTATCAATATATTTCTAGCTTCTTCATCTCTCTTTTGCAATTTTTCTAAATATATTTTTTCTTCTTCTGCAGTTAGTGGCTCTGGAAATAGATTACTACTTTGTATATATCCTACCACAAAAATAGCTGATTTTATAAAAGCTAAAAAACCTGTTAGAGTAATTCCTAGTGCAAACATAAAGGCACCTCCGCTTCATAATACTATACAAAAAGTATATGTTTTATTTTTTCAAAAGTGCATGACCTCTAAAATATTAATATTTTGTTGTTTTCATATTTTAACTTTTATTGAATAGAAATTAAATAAAAAATAATTTATATTATATGTTTTATAATAGAAAGGAGATAAAATTTGAACTTTTTATCCAGTTGTATAAAAGGTATTGTTTTAGGTGCTGGTGCTATTTTACCTGGTATTAGTAGTGGTGTTTTATTAGTTATTTTTGGACTTTATGAAACATTTATAAATCGTGTATTAAATTTTTTTAAAAATCCTAAAGAAAATTTTTGTTTTTTCTTTCCTATTGTTCTTGGTTGCTTAATAGGAATTATATTATCTGGTAATCTGTTAATTTATTTTTTTAAAAATTATGAGATTCAAACAAAATATTGTTTTATAGGACTTATATTAGGAAGTTTACCTGTTCTTTTTAAGCAAGCAAATAAAAAGAGTGGTTTTAGATTGCATTATATTCTATATTTACTATTTAGCCTTATATTTACACTTATTCTTATTTTTATAGAACAAACTCTTCCTTTTTTTACTGCTTCAAATATTAGTTTTGTTTTTTTATGTTTTTCTGGATTCTTAATGTCAATAGGAGTAGTTGTTCCAGGAATAAGTAGTAGTGCTATTTTAATGATTTTAGGTGTATATGATATGTACTTAGGTGCTATTTCTACTTTAAACTTTACAATATTATTACCTATGGGTATAGGATTATTTTTAGGAGGTTTATTATTTCTTAAACTTATATATTTTCTTTTAGAAAAAAGTTATGCCCCTACCCATTATTCTATTATAGGATTTGTAATAGGATCTGCACTTGTTCTATTTCCTGGTTTTAAATTTACCACTTCTCATTTTATTAGTCTTATACTTTTTATCTTATGTTTTAAAATTGCTTATAAAATGCAAAAAGATTCCTAAAAAGAGGTAGAAAAAATTTCTACCTCTTTTTTATTCAACACTTTTTAATGATTCTATCATATCTATTTTCTTTAATGCAAAATATGTTGCTATATTTACAACAGTAGCAAATATAAATGTAATACCAATTCCATATAAGTATGTACTTAAATTCATTCTAACATCAAACATGAACATATCTAGTTCACATGTTTTTATAATAAACATACTTAAGAAATATCCCATAGCAACGCCTAGTAATATTCCTATTAAAGTCAAAATAATTGTTTCTCGTGTTACATATTTATATACTTCTTTATCGTAAAAGCCTAATACTTTTATAGTTGCCAGTTCTCTAATTCTTTCACTAATATTTACGTTAGATAGGTTATATAATACAGTAAATGCTAAAAGTCCTGCTGCTATAATTAAAATCCAAACAACCAAATCCATATTATCCATTATTTCTTTAAAAATATCTTTGGTTGAACTTAAAATAGTAACACCTGATACTGAATCTTTATTTTGCAAGATTTCTTTTGCTAACTCTGTTTCTTCTTGTTTTGTTAAATTATCTATTTTACCTAAAAACATGTTATATCTTGCATTTTCACCATAAAGATTATAATACAACTTTGGTGACATATATACATAATGAAGTAGATAATTTTCTGTTATAGCTCCAACTGTTACCTGTACAATTTTATCGTCACTATTTTTTATAGAAATAGCATCACCTTTATTAATATCTAATAAGTTTGCCAATTTTTCTGTTATTATTACTTCAGTATCATTTAATTTATAAGTTTCTTGATTATTTTTTCTATTCTTCAGTTCTATAAATTCTTGTATTCTATTTACATCTTCCGGAACAACTAATTGAATATCTTGATTATTGCTTGGTTCTTCTATTGTAAGAGCTTGCATATTTACTTTTAATACATCTGTTATTTTTTCATTTTCTAATAATTTTTCCGCTTCTTTATCTATCTGTTCTCTTGTTATATCATCTTTAATAGATACTTGCATTCCATATTTAAATATTTCCCCATATTGTGATGGTATCATAGAAGTAACAGAATCTCTAAGTGCAAAACCTGCTACAATAAGTGAAGTACATCCCATTACACCAATTATTGTCATTAAAAATCTTTTTTTGTAACGGAATATATTTCTTACCGTTACTTTTTGAGTAAATTTTAATTTAGACCAAATAAAAGTAATTCTTTCTAAAAATACTCTTTTGCCTGGTTTAGGTGCTTTAGGTCTCATAAGTTTTGCAGGAGTACCCAATAATTCTTTTGTACACGTATATATAGTAGCACCTACCGTACAGATTAAAGCTGCTAATAATCCTGTAACAGCATAATATGTATTAAATTCTATTACATTATTAGGAATTGTATACATCATTCCATAAATATCTAAAATAAGCCCAGGAATTAAATTAAATCCTACACACATACCTGCAATACTACCTAATACAGTTGCTAAAAGTGCATATATTATATATTTTCCTGCTATTTGTATTTTATTATATCCTAATGCTTTTAAAGTTCCTATTTGTCCTCTTTGTTCCTCTACCATTCTTGTCATTGATGTTAAACTAATAAGAGCTGCTACAACAAAAAATACAATTGGAAAAACTTTACCTATATTTGCAATTCTATCAGAGTCTTGTAAATATTCTACATATCCTTGATTTTCATTTCTTGTTAAAATATACCATTCTGGTTTTTCAATTTCTTTTATTTTATCTTTTGCATCATCTAATTTATTTTGAGCATCTGCAATTTTTTCGTCTGCCTCTTTTTTGGCATCTGCTAATTTTGTTTCATTTTCTGATATTTCTTGTTCTCCTTTTTTTATTTCTTCTCTTGCATTTGCTATTTGAGTTTTAGTTTTATTTTTAATGTTTTGTAAACTAGACTTTTGACTTTCTAATTCTTTTTTTGAATTTTCTAAAAGATTTTCTTTTTCTTGTAATTGATTTTTTGCACTTTCTATTTGTTTTTCTGCTGATGTAATAGTATCATCTATTTTGTCTGGTGATATTCCATTTGAAGTAATTAAAGCTTCTAATTGTTTTTTATTTGTATCTAGTTCTTCTTTCTTTTCTTGCAATACTTTCTGTTTTGCTTGTAATTCTATAATTTGATTTTTATCTTTATCTGGATCTAATTTGTCTATTTGATTTTGTATTGTTATTAAATTACTTTCAACTTCTTTTATTCCTTCTTTAAGAGTATCATATTGTTGTTTTAACATTTTCAATTGTTCTAATTTTTTTTCTGTGTTTTGTATTTCTGTTTCTGCCTGTTTTTTTGCTTCTTTTAATTGTTTTTCGCTTTCTTGTAGTGTTTTTTCTGCATCTGCTATTTTTTTATCAGCATTTTTAAACTCTTGGTTTGCTTTTTGTTCTTGTGAATTTACTTCTTTTTTTGAATTTTCTATTGTTTGCTTTGCATCTGCTATTTTTTGTTCTGCATCTTTAATTTCTGTTTCTGCTTTTTGTTTTTCTTCATCTAACGTTTTTTGAGCATCATCTACTTTTTGATTTGCTTCATTTACTATTTCATCATATCTAGCTTGTTTCCTATTTTCTCCTACATCTTCTACTTGTTCCTTTACTTCTTCTACAAGATTTTCATATGATTTATTTGCCGTATTTAATTCTTTTGCTCCTTTAATTTTTATATACATTTCTGTATAAAACGGAAAATCTATTGCTTGTTTTGGAACATATAAATAATATTCTATTTTTCCACTTCCAAGTTTGCTAGAGCCTCTTGAACGTGATATGTATAATGGTGATTGTACTTTTCCTACAATAGTAAATTCTTTATTTTTTAGCATTGATTTATCATTGCCTTCTTCATCTTTAAGCATTTCCGGTTCTATAGTAATAGTATCACCTATTTTATATTTTGTGCCAAGTAAAAAACTCTCTTCTACAACACATTCGTTTTCTTTTTCTGGTAATTTTCCTTCTAGTAATGTAAGTTTATTTATTTCTTCTGGCATAGATTGCATTTTTATCACTATCTCTTTAGACTCTGTATGTACTAAAGCATCTACACTATACGAAGGCTCTATACTCTCTATTCTATCTATCTTTTTCATTTCTTCTATATCTTCATCTTTTAATCCTAAAGTAGAAAGTACCTCTATATCATATGTATTAGTATCATCAAAATACTTATCAATTGTTTTTTCCATATCTGGACTAGTTGCTTTTACTCCAGCAAAAAAACCTACTCCTAAAAATACAATTAAAAGGATAGATAGAAAACGTTTAAATGTATTTTTTATTTCTCTAATACTATCTTTTATTAACGTTTTTTTCATATTAATCATCTCCTTTACCATTCAATTTCTTGAATAGGTGTAGGATTTGGATTTTTTATAATGTCATAGGCTTCTCCATTTTTAAAGTGAATAACTTTATCTGCCATAGGTGTTAAGCTACTATTATGTGTAATAATAACAACTGTCATTTTTTCTTTTCGTGCTGTATCTTGTAATAGTTGTAAAATCTGTTTTCCTGTGTTGTAATCCAAAGCACCTGTTGGTTCATCACAAAGTAATAATTTAGGATTTTTTGCAATAGCTCTCGCAATAGCTACACGTTGTTGTTCACCTCCAGAAAGTTGTGCTGGAAAATTTTTCATTCTGTCTTTTAATCCTACTTTTTCTAATATTTCCTTTGGAGATAATGAATCTTTACAAATTTCTGTTGCAAGTTCTACATTTTCTAGTGCTGTTAGGTTTTGTACAAGGTTATAAAACTGAAATACAAATCCTACATCTTCTCTTCTATACTTTGTAAGTTCTTTACCCTTAAAATTACTAATATCTTTACCATCTATTAATACTTTACCAGAAGTTGCACTGTCCATTCCTCCCAAAATATTTAGGGCAGTTGTTTTACCAGCACCACTTGGTCCAACAATAACTGTAAGTTCTCCTTTTTCTATTTCAAAATTAGTATTATTAAGGGCTTTTATTGAAACCTCTCCCATTTTATATTCTTTTATTACATTTTTAAATTCAATATAGGACATATTATCACTCTTTTCTTTAAAATATTTCCTCATATTATTTTACTTTTTCTAATATTAATATATACTAAAATACTAAAAAAATCAATAAAGACGGAATAAGTAATTCCGTCTTTATTCAATATTATTCTTACATTGCCTCTCTATATAAATTTATAAAATCTTCTTTTGTTACTTCTCTTGGATTTCCTGGTTTACATGGGTCATTCATTGCTTTTTCTGCTAACATTTCAAAATCTTCTTCTTTTGCGCCATAATCTTTAATTGTTGTTGTAATTCCTACTTGTTTGCTTAATTCTGAAATCATCCATACAAATGTGTTTATTACATCTTGATCATTTAAATGTTCTGCATCTGGTCTTCCTATATTTACTAAAATTTCTCTAAATCTATTTGCACTAACAACACCATTATATCTCATAACTATTGGAAGTAACATTGCATTTGCAATTCCATGTGGTGTATCATAAACAGCTCCTAATTGATGTGCCATAGAATGTACAATTCCAAGTCCCACATTTGAAAATCCCATTCCTGCAATGTATTGAGCCATTCCCATCATTTCTATTGCTTCTGGATTTTTATCATTAACAGCTGCTGGTAAATATTTGAATATCATTTGAATAGCTTTCATATGGAACATATCTGATATTTCATTATGTCCTTTTGTTATATATCCTTCTACAGCATGTGTTAAAGCATCCATTCCTGTTGCTGCTGCTAATCCTTTTGGCATACTTTCCATTAATTCTGAATCTATAATTGCTAAAACTGGAATATCGTTTGGATCTACACATACCATTTTTATTTCAGCATCTTCATCTGTTATAACATAATTAATTGTAACTTCAGCTGCAGTTCCTGCTGTTGTTGGAAGTGCTATTACAGGCATTCCTTTGTTTACAGTATTTGATAATCCATTTAATGATTTTATATCTGCTCTGTCTGGGTTTGTCATTACTATTGAAATACCTTTTGCTGTATCTATACTTGAACCTCCACCTACTGCTACTATTACATCAGCTTTTGATTTTTTGCATGCTGTAACACCATCTGTTACATTTTTAATTGTTGGATTTGGTTTTATTTCATCATATAATTCATATGGTATATTTGCATTATTTAAAACCTCTTCAACTTTTGCAGTAACACCAGCTTCTACTAAAGACTTGTCACTTACTAAAAATACTTTTTTAAATCCTCTTTTCTTTATTTCTCCTGATAATTCTTCTCTTGCTCCTCTACCAAAATAAGAAGTTTCGTTTAAAACAAAACGATTACTTGCCATTTTCTTTTTCCTCCTTGTTTATATTTTTAAGGCAATCCATATATTTTTTACTATGAATTTTATATTCCTTATCTGCATTTTATTATAACAATCAAAAAAATAATATTCAATGATTTTTTTGTGAATTTTTAAAATATATATTTATACAAATTCTTCCCATACTAAATTGGCTAAATCCAAACCCTTATTTGTTAATTTTATTTTATCTAAATCTACTTCTAGTAAACCTTCCTCTACTAATTTCTGCAAAGATTCTTTAAAAACACAAATAGGATTTTTTCCGTATTTTGCTTTAAAATCTTGAATAGATACTCCATCAATTTTTCTAAGTCCTAATAACATAAATTCTTTTTCTTTATCTTCTTCATTTTGCTCTTCTTGAATTAATTTATTTTGTTCTATATTATTTTTTTCAATATTTTCTATATATTTTTCTAGGCTATCTATGTTAGAATAACGTATTCCATCTATGTATGAATGAGCTGCTACTCCAAAACCTAAATATTCATTTTGATTCCAACAATTAGTATTATGTTTCGATTCTTTTCCTTGCTTTGAAAAATTAGATATCTCATAATGCTTATATCCTGCTAATTCTAATTTATTCTTTAAATACCAATATTCCATTCTCTCTTCTTCTTCGTTTGGAAGCTCTAGCTCTCCTTTTTTTACTTTATTATAAATAGGTGTACCTTCTTCTAAAATAAGTGAATACATAGATATATGCTCTGGATTTAAATTAATTACTTTTTCTAGTGACTCTTTAATGTTATTTATAGTTTGGTTAGGAAGCCCTATCATAAAATCTATATTTTTATTTGTAAATCCTATTTTTTCTATTAATTTATATGTATCTAAAAATTCTTCATATGTATGTATTCTTCCTATTTCTTTTAGTAAATTGTTATCTGTTTCTTGAAGACCTATACTAACTCTATTTATTCCCGCTTCTTTGTATTCTTCTAGCTTTTTAGTATCTACTGTTCCTGGATTTATCTCTATTGTAATTTCTACATCTTCTTTAATTTTATAATTGTTCCTTATAGCTAATAAAATTTTACTTATACTTCCTTGTTCTAAATATGATGGTGTTCCTCCTCCTATATAAATAGTATTAATTAAATAGTCTGAACTCACCTTATACTCTAATTCTTTTATTAAACAATTTATATAACTATCTTGCTTAGATTCTTTATTAGAAAAAGATACAAAATCACAATATAAACATTTTTGTTTACAAAATGGAATATGTATATACATTCCTATTTCTCTCATATCATTTTTCCTCACTTTTGATTTCTTCTACATATTTACTAATAGCTTGTAAACGGTAACTCACCCCAGATTTACCAATTGGTTTTTGTAATAAATTCCCAAGTTCTCCTATACTTAATTCTGGATGCTCTAATCTTACTTCTGCTATTTCTTTTAAATGTTCTGGCAAATTTTCGTATTTTCCTTTTTCTTTTAAAAAATTAATTTCTTCTATTTGTCTCATTGAAGCATTTATTGTTTTATTTAAATTAGCTGTTTCGCAATTAACAATACGATTAACATTATTTTTCATTTCTCTAATAACACGTATTTCCTCATATTTTAATACTGATTTATTTGCACCAATAAATGCTAATATTTTAGAAATTTCTTCTCCATCTTTTGTATATAAAGAAAATCTTTCTTTACTTTCTAATATTTTAGTTTCTATTCCAAATTCTTGTAATATGTCAATTGCTAACTTTATATTATCTGGATTACTAAAGATAATCTCTAAATGATAATTTTTATTTGGATCATTAATCATTCCAGAACCTAAAAAAATCCCTCTAACATAAGCCTTTTTTTCTTCTTCCCCATAATCTTTTATATTTTCTTTTACAGGTAGATTTTCACATTCTGAAAATTTTATAGTATAAACTTTTCCTTGTATTTCTATTTGAAAGTTTACATTTGTATTACTTAGTAATTTATTTAATCTATTTATATTATAGCTATTTTCTGTTGAAAATTTATATTTATTTTTTATTTGATTCATATTATTGCTCATCAAATATCCAAGTAATTCCGCTTTTACCAATTTTTTATTTGCAAGATTATTTATTTTACTTAATTCTTCTTTTACTTCATATGAAAAAGACATTTTTGTTACTCCTTTTTCTTTGCTATTATTACTCTATTATTTCCTTCTAAATCATTTTTTGATTCTATATTTATATACTTTTCTGTCTTTTTAATTTCTTGTATTACTTCTTCTTTTTGGTCATATCCAATTTCTAATGCTAAAATACCTTCATTTTTCAAGTAATTATGCGATTTTTTTAAAATTTTTCTATATGCATCCAATCCATCTTTGCCACCATCTAATGCTAAATTAGGTTCATTTTGTACTTCTTTACTTAATGTACCGTATTATTTCTGTTTTTATATATGGAGGATTTGATACAATTATATCAAATTTACCATTAATACCATCAAAAAAATCACTTTTTACTATTTTTATATTTTTACATTTTTGTTTTTCTACATTTAATTTTGCAACTTCTAAAGCATCTTCACTAATATCACTAATTGTAACCAAACTATTTGGAAAATATATGGAAATAGATATTCCAATAGCTCCACTTCCTGTACATAAATCTAATATTTCTATTGTTTCATTTTTCTTAGCTTTTTCAGATATTTTTTTTAAAACTTCTTCTACTAAAATTTCTGTATCTGGTTGTGGAATCAATACTCTTTCATCTACATAAAATGTAATTCCCATAAATTCTTGTTTATTTATTATATATTGCAAAGGCACACCTTTTTTTAGTTTATCTAAATTTTCTTTATATTTAATTTCTATTAAAGAATTTATTTCTTCTTCCATATGTATATTTAGATATTCTTTAGGAACGTCAAGTAAAAATGCTAACAATAATTTTGCTTTTAAAATTTTATCTTCATCTTGTTTTAGTTCTTCTATTCCATATTTTAATATTTCTTTTATTTTCATACATTCACTCTCTTTTTTCATGTCCACATTTTATCATTAAGTAATAAAAAAAACAAGTTTAAAACAACAAAAAAGCCCCGCCTTAGCCGTAAGATGATAGAAATTTTAAGGACCTACTCTCGTAGGTGGGTGTCTTGTTGAATGCTACTGGGTTTCTTAAAAAGAATTGTTTAAGCATACACGCCACATTCAAAGTCGGACTCCCTTTTAAAACTTGTTGGTTCTAAAATTTCATTCTGCACGAACTACGCAGGGATTTTTATTTACTATTTATTTGTTATTAATATATTACCATATATAATTTTAGATTTCAATATTATATTTGCCCATATTTTTGTCTTCTATTCTTATTATTTATTATTTATCTTACTTTTTCTTACTTTTACCATACAAATCAAAATTTTTTATATTTGATTTTTTTTATATTTTATGATAGCTTTTTAAAGATTATATCTAATATTTATATTTAGGAGTTTTATATGTCTTCAAAAGATAAAAAAAATAAATTTATTTTTAATTCATTTTTTAAATTAATAGTATTAATTATTTTGATAATTTTAATAGTTTATCTTTCTTTTACCATACTTTTTGATTTTATAAGAAAACATAATCTAGAAAAAACTACATTACCTTTTGCTAAATTAAATGAAAAAACTATTTTTAGCATAGATAAAATTTTATTATTTAGTAGTGCAAATGCCAGTAATGTAAATGCCAAATCCAATGGTAGCTGGACATTAGATGTAAATCAATATTCAGATATAGCAATATACATTAATAGTTGTAATTCTTCTGATACATTTACTGATGAAAATACTATTAAAAAATTAACAATTGATAATATAAAAATAGGACAACCTGAACTTGGTAATCCTTCGTTGTTTTATAAAGATTTAAATAATTTTGCAAAATATATTCCATTAAAAGAATTTTCTTTGCTTGATTCTGAAAAATTTGAATATACTATTATTCCTTTTACAGGAGTTATTGATTATAGTAAACCACAAATTTATCAAACAGGTAATAATCCTATTACATTTGGATATATAAATTCTGATATTAAAAATAAAACTACAATTTCAGATACTTCTAGTCCTCTTATTTATGATGGTAGTTTACTAAAAAAAGCTGGTGTTGCATTAAGTTCAATTTCTAACACTATTTCTTTTAGAATAAATATTACAAATAACTTAAATCAAGAATATTCTACTACTCTTTCTTTAGAAATTCCTGTATATGATGAAGGAATTGGAGATTATGGAAATCTGTACAATGGAATGATTTTAAAACATCTAGCTGGAGAACCATTATATCGTTTTTATCGCTATAAATAAAAAGCTCTAATTTATATTATTAGAGCTTTTTATTTATATCATATAATTATATCTCTTTTTAAAGTACTATTTTTTACAATTCCTAGTCCTAAAAACATTCCATTTTGTTTATATATTCTATAAAGACCTTCCTTATTATTAGTTTTTAATTTTACTCCATTTAAAAACATTTTTTCCTTTACTTCTTCTAATACTATTTTTTCTTTATTTTCAAAAAATTTTTCTATTGTTATTATTTTTTTTGAAATATTGGTAGAATTATTCTTTATTTCTTCTATTGCTATACTATCTTGTATTTTAAATCTTCCTACTTGTAATCTTGTTAATTCACTCATATATCCTACTGTTTCCAATTTTGTTGCTATGTCTTCACATAGGCTTCTTATATATGTTCCTTTTGAGCAACTTACTTCAAATACAATTTCTTTTAAGTCATTTCTTATCTCTTTTAATTCTATATTATAAATTTCTATTTCTCTTTTAGGAATATCTACTTTATCATTTTTTCCTTGTCTTGCATATTCATATAATTTTTTTCCTTTTACTTTTATTGCCGAATAAATTGGTGGCGTTTGAATTTGTTTACCTAAAAAACTTTTTAAAACTTTTTCTACTTCTTCTGTTTGTATATTTTTTACTTTGCGTTCTTCAATAATTTCACCTTCCGAATCTGCTGTTGTAGTTCTTTTACCTAATTTTAATGTTGCTAAATAAGTTTTGTCATGCTCTATTAAATATTTAGATATTAAAGTTGCTTTTCCAATTAAAAGAGGAAGAACTCCTGTAGCATTTGGATCTAATGTACCTGTATGACCAACTTTTTCATTTGTTCTTTTTTTTACTATTGATACAATATCATGTGAAGTATATCCTTTTTCTTTATTTACAATTAATATTCCTTCCATTTTTCTCCTTTTATTACTATACTAAACAATAAAAAGGCTCTATTAGAGTCTTTTTTATTGTAAATATTCTTTTATTTTGTTTATCATTTTTTCTTTTACCTGTTCTAAACTGCCAGGAATATAACATCCTGCAGCTTTTGTATGGCCTCCACCGCCAAACATCATACATACATCTGCAACATTCATATAGTCATTTGAACGTAAAGAACATTTAAAACCATCTTTTTCTTCTGTCTCACTTATAAAAACAGAAACTTCTACGCCTTCAATTCCTCTTCCCATTTCTACTATTCCTTCACTATCTCCTGTTTCTGTTCCTATTTTCTTTTTATCTTCTTGCATGATATATGTAAAAGCAATTTTTCCTTCTTCTAAAAACTCTATTCTATTCATAGCAAGTTTTGTTAATTCAAAACTTGTTTTTGTTTTAATTTCTAATACTCTACGATAAATATCAGATACATTAATTCCTTTTTCTAATAACCATGATACAAATTCAAATGTATCTGCTGTTACACTTGAGTATTTAAATCCACCTGTATCTGTAATAATTCCAGTAAGAAGACAAGTTCCAATTGCTTTTGTTATTTCTATTCCAAAATATTCTAAAACAGTCACTATAATTTGTGCACATGCTGGCGATGCTGGATTTACAAAATTCCAGTCGCCAAACATTGTGTTTTTACTATGATGATCTATTTGTATTTTTACTTTTGCATTTTCAAAATATTTTCCAAATCCATTTAGTCTTTGAATGGTAGCACAATCTAGTGCAATTGCTAAATCATAATTTTCCATTCTTCCTTCTTTTAAAATCTCATTAGTTGCTGGTAAAAATTCAAAAGTTCTAGGATATTCAGGAATTACTAAATCAACCTTTTTATCCATTGATTGTAATGCTAATAACATAGCTAAACTACTACCTATGGCATCTCCATCGGGATGCTCATGAGTAAGTAAAACAATAGAATCTGCTTTTTTTATTTCCTCTAATATATTATCTAACGTCATTTTTATTCCCCTTTATTTTTGTTTTCTTCATCTTGCCTTCTTACTTCTTCAATCAATTTATCCATTTTTGCCCCATATTCCATAGAATCATCTATCTCAAAAATAATTTCTGGTGTAATTCTAAGGTTAACTCTTTTTGCTATTTCGGTTCTTATAAATCCAGCTGATTTTTTAAGATTTTCAAAAGTTGTTTTAGTATTTTCTGCATTTAAAATACTAACAAATACTTTTGCATATTTAAAATCTGGAGTAATTTTAACTCCTGTAACACTTATCAATCCAGTAACATTTGGGTTTTTTAGGTCAAAAGAAATTATATTACTTATTTCTTTTTTTAACTCTTCATTAATTCTTCCTAAACGATTTTCGTTTTTTGGCATTTTTTTCACCCTTTCTTTTGTCTTTCTCTAATTTATATCATTATCTTTTT
This sequence comes from uncultured Clostridia bacterium, assembly GCA_963558405.1. Taxonomy (GTDB): domain Bacteria; phylum Bacillota; class Clostridia; order TANB77; family CAG-508; genus CAKNOI01. The sequence continues at coordinate 89,475 of CAUWGC010000001.1, read as the reverse complement.
ACTTCTTCTAAAATGTATGCCTCGATGATATCTCCTTCTTTTACATCATTGTAATTTTCAATTTGAATTCCACATTCAAATCCTTTTGTTACTTCTTTTGCATCATCTTTAAATCTCTTTAGTGATGCTAATTTACCATCATGGATGACAACATTTTCTCTTATAACTCTTACTCCAGCATTTCTTTCTAATTTTCCATCTAATACATAAGCACCAGCTATTGTACCAACACCACTTACTCTAAATGTTTGTCTTACTTCTGCATTTCCAATTATTTTTTCTTCATAAATTGGATCTAACAATCCCTTCATTGCAGCTTCTACATCTTCTATAGCTTGATAAATAACAGAATATTGTTTTATTTCTACTCCATCTCTTTCTGCTAACTCTTTTGCTAAATTTCCTGGTCTTACATTAAATGCTATAATTATTGCATTAGAAACTTTTGCTAAAGTAACATCTGATTCTGTAACTGCTCCTGCATTTGCATGGATTACTTTAACTTCTACTTCTTCATTAGATAATTTTTCCATAGATTGTTTTACTGCTTCTACTGTTCCTTGTACGTCTGCTTTAATAATTAAGTTTAGTTGTTTTAAATTACCTTTTTCAATTTGATTAAATAAATCATCCAAAGAGACTCTTGAAGAACTATTAATGCTCTTTTCTCTTGCCTGTCTTTTTCTTCTTTCAATAAGATGTTTTGCTGTTTTTTCATCTTTAACTTCGTAGAAAGTTTCTCCTGCTTCTGGAACTTCTGTTAAACCTAATATTTCTACTGGTGTAGATGGTCCAGCTTTTTTAACTTTAATTCCTTTGTCATTTTTCATAGCTCTTATTCTACCTATAGAAGAACCTACTACAATAGTATCACCTACATCCAAAGTTCCTCTTTGTACTAATATAGTAGCTATAGGACCTTTATTTTTATCTAGTCTTGCTTCTATTGTAACACCTTTAGCTTGTTTGTTAGGATTTGCTTTTAATTCTTTCATGTCAGCAACTAACAATACCATTTCTAACAATTGATCTATATTTTGATGCTTCTTTGCAGAAATTGGAACAAATATTGTATCTCCTCCCCATTCTTCTGGGACAAGTTCATATTTCATAAGTTCTTGTTTTATTTTATCTACATTTGCTCCTGGTAAGTCAATTTTATTAACAGCTACAATAATTGGAATATTTGCTGATTTGGCATGATTTATTGCTTCTACTGTTTGTGGCATAACTCCATCATCTGCTGCTACAACTAAAATTGCAATATCTGTAACTTGTGCACCTCTTGCACGCATTGCAGTAAATGCTTCGTGTCCTGGTGTATCTAAAAATGTTATTTCTCTACCGTTTATAGTAACTTTATATGCACCAATGTGTTGTGTTATTCCTCCAGCTTCTCCTTCAATTACATTTGTTTTACGAACAGCATCTAGAAGAGATGTTTTTCCATGGTCAACGTGTCCCATTACCACTACTACTGGTGGTCTTGGTTCTAATTCTTCTTGTTTATCTTCTGACTCATCAAATAAAATATCCTCATCTGATACAACTTCTTTTTTATTTGCTGTAACTCCAAATTCATTTGCAATTAGAAAAGCAGTATCAAAGTCTAATTCGTTATTAATTGTAGCCATAATACCGTAATTTAATAGTTTTTTAATTACTTCTCCACTTGTCTTTTTAAGTTCAGCAGCTAAATCTTTTACAGTAATTGTTTCTGGAATTGTAATCTCTGTTAATTTAAATATTTTTTGTTTATTACGTTCTTCATCATTTTTTTGAACTTTCTTTTTATTTTTCTTTCCTCTTGCTGTTGTTAAATCGTAATAATCTAACATTCCTCCCTCTTGGTCATTAAACATATGAGAAAGTCTATCTGCTTGTTTTAAATTTTTTAATTTTTCTTCATCAACTTCATCAAATCTTCCAGATCTTCTATTTTTAGATACTTTCTTTGTTTTGTTTTCTTCATATTTATTGTTTAATCTTTCTTTATCTTTATCTATTCCTCTAGAATTATAGTCTCTTGTAATTTCTTTTTCTGGAATCTCACTTATCATTATATTCTTAATATTTTTTTCAATTCCTTTTTCATCTAATGGTCTTTTATTAAATCCGTTTGAATTATTATAGTTATTTCCTTTATTATGAAAAGAATTGTTATTTCTACCAAATCCCATATTAGAATTATTACGTTGATTATTATTTTTGTTATATCCGTTATTTTGATTATTTCCACGGTTATAACCATTGTTTTGATTATTGTTTCTGTTATAGTTATTATTTTGATTATTGTTTCTATTATAATTATTGTTTTGATTATTACGATTATAATTATTTTCGTTATTATATCCATTGCCACGGTAGTTATTGTTGTTTTGTCCATTGTTTTTATAATTATTTTGGCTGTTTTCTTTATGGTAAGTATTTACATTATTGTTGTTATTATTTTGTTGTTGTTTATTCTCTTCTTCTACTTTTGGCTTTTTCTCTGTAACAATATCTTCTTTAACTTCAACAGTTTGAGGTTTTTGAGGCTCTTTTGCCACTACTTTTTTACTTTGCATATCTTCACTTTCTACTTTTATATTTTCCTTCTTTTCCTCTTCTTTTGCTACTTTTTCTTCCTTATTATCTTTTAATCCAAAAAGTTCACTTACTGTCTTTGGTTTGTTTGGTTTGTTACGATACACAATATTAAAATCTTTATTTTTATTTCTTTCAACAAATCCTATATCTTGCTTTGTTTTATCTTGTTTTTTATGGTTTTCTTCTTTTTTAACTTGTTCTTCTTCTGTAATAATAACTTCTCTTCTTATTATTACAGGAGTTTCTTCTTTTTTAGAACCACTTTTTGTTTTTTCTTCTACTTTTTCTTTTTTTGGATTTTCTGCTTTTTTATCCTTTTTTAAGTTATCCTTTAATTTTTGGGCAATATCATCGTCCACAGCACTTAAATGACTTTTCACTTCAATTCCTAACTCTTGAGCTTTTTCTAATACTTCTTTACTAGAAAAGCCCATTTCTTTTGCTATTTCATGTATTTTAATTTTACCCAATAGCTTCACCCCCATTAATAATTTCTTGTATTTTAATTGCAACTCCAGTATCTTTAATACCAATAATCGCTTTATTTATTTTTCCTATTGACTTACTAATTTCTTCAATCTTTCCGTAAAAAACAATTGGAATTTCATTTTCTTTGCAATAATATTCAAAATTCTTTTTTGTTTTTTCTGATGCATCCTCAGCAACTAAAATTAATTTTATTTTTTGTTTTTTCATTTCATCTATACAAGCATCAGCACCGTATGTAATTTTTCTAGCTCTTGCCATTAGTCCTAGCAATCCATATACTTTATTTATCAAGTATTACACCTCTTAATTTTTCATATATTTCGTTATCTATTTTCATTTCAAATGTTTTTTCTAATTTTTTTGCCTTAACCATTTTTTCAAAACATTCTATATTATCACAAATATACGCTCCTCGACCATTTAACTTTCCTGTACGGTCTATTGAGATATTTCCTTCTTTATCTTTTACAATACGAATTAATTCTCTTTTGTCTTTAATAGTATTGCAACCTATGCAAGTTCTGTTTATTATTTTTTTCATTGTATCCTCCTATTCTTCATTTGGAGTTTCTTCTATATTTTCCTCTTTTTCTTTTGATTTTTCTTCTAATATTTTTCTAAATTGACTTTCTGATTTAATATCTATTTTCCAATTTGTTAATTTAGCTGCTAATCTTGCATTTTGTCCAACTTTACCAATTGCTAGTGATAATTGATCATCTGGAACAATTACTTGTGCAAATTTTTCTTCTTCTTTAATATCTACTGCCATTACCTCAGCTGGAAGAAGTGCTGCTGAAATAAATATCATTGGGTCTTTATCCCATTCTATAACATCTATTTTTTCTCCATTTAGTTCATTTATAATATTTTGAATACGAATTCCTTTTTGTCCTACACAAGAACCTACTGGATCTATATTTTCGTTTTGAGAGTAAACTGCAACTTTACATCTAGAACCCGGGTCTCTTGATACACTTTTTATTTCTATTAAACCTTCATATATCTCTGGAATTTCTAATTCAAATAATTTTCTTACAAACTCTGATGATGCTCTAGAAATTATTACCTGTGGAGCACCCTTTAACCCTTTTTCTACAGAAACTACTACTGCTCTTATTTTTTGATTTACATGATACTTTTCTGTAGGAATTTGTTCTTTTAGTGGCATAACTCCTTCTAATTTTCCTAAATCAACTACAACAATATTTCCATCAGCTTTTTGAATAATTCCAGAAACTATTTCTCCTTTTCTATCATTAAACTCTGTAAAAATAACTTCTCTTTCTGCTTCACGAAGCTTTTGTACTATAACTTGTTTTGCTGTTCCTGCTGCAATTCTACCAAAATCTTTTGGGGCAAGCTCAATATTTACTTGATCACCTAATTCTGCTCTTGGATTTATTTTTTTTGCATTTTCTAGGCTGATTTGTAAACTTCCATCCTCTACTACTTCTGATACATCCTTTACTGCATAAAGGTGAACCTCACCTGTTTCTTTATCCATTGCCACACGAACATTTTCTTTAGAATCAAAATTTCTTTTATATGCTGTTACTAAAGCTGTTTCAATAGATTCTAATAAATACTCCTTTTTAATACCTTTCTCTTTTTCTAGTTCTTCCATTGCTAAAATTAATTCTTTGTTATCAATTGCTTTGTTTTCTACTGATTTTGCTTTTTTCATTTTGCTCAATTCCTCCTTTTACATATATTTAATATTATTCATCCCAATTATATTTTGTTTTTATCAAAGCTATGTTTTTTCTATCTATTTGTTTTTCCATATTTTCTGTTTCTATTTTTATATTTTCTTTATCAAATCCTTTTAAAATACCAGAAAATATTTTTTGACCATCTAATGGTTTAAACAAACTTATTTCAACTTCTTTTTCCAAAGCTTCTTCAAAATGTTTTTCTTTTCTTAAAACTTTTTCTATTCCTGGAGAAGATACCTCCAAAAAATATTGTTCTTTAATATAATCTGCTTCATCTAAAATAGGATTTATGGCATTACTAACTTTTTCACAATCTTCTAAATTAATCCCTTCTACATTGTCAATAATAACACGTAAAAAGTAGTCCTTTCCCTCTTTTACATAATACACATCATATAAAGAATAACCAAGTTCCTCAACTTTATTTTTAATTAACCCCTCTGTTTTTTCCTCTATACTCAAAAAACTTCCTCCTATACATAACCAAAGAGTGGGATTTGTTCCCACTCTTCTGTCAATTTATATTTGCTAATAGTATTATACCCTTTTTTTATGATAAAATCAAGGGTTTTTGGAAAAATTTTGATAATTATATTTTCCATTGTCAAGCATTAAAAATTTGAAAAAGCCATATATTCAGAAGTAAATTCTTCTATCGGAACTGGCGGATAATATGCACTTCCTTGTATAATAACAGAACCAACTTCTTCTAATATTTGCTTATTTTCTCCTGTTTTGCTAAAATCTTTACAAATAACTTCTATATTCAATTCATGAAATGTTTCTACAATTTTTCTAATAATTTGAACAGTTTTTATATCATCCAAATTTTCAATTAATTTTGAAGAAATCTTTACATAATCAATATGAAGTTGTTCTATCTCCTTAAAAGAAAATACAGACGAGTCAAAATCATCTAATAAAATTGAAAATCCAATATCTTTTAACTTTTTAATAAATATACTTAAATTCAACATATTATAATCTATCATTTTTTCATGTATTATAATTCCTATATATTGTTTTGGAACATTATATTTTTCGGCTATTTTTTCTAATTCATCAAAAAAGTTTTTCTTTTCAATAGTTTTTTTAGAAAAGTTGCAAAATACCGTAGAAATTTCTTCATTATTTTGTAAAATTTTTGATAACATTTTGCATATATTTTCATACATTTGAAAATCCAACTTATCTATTATATTGTTATTTTCAAATATAGATATAAATGTACTTGGTTTAACCAATCCCATTTTTGGACTTTCCCATCTTGCCAAAGCTTCTAGACACTGTGTTTTTCCAGTTTTTATATCTATCATAGGTTGTACATATGTTAAAAATTCATCATTATTTAGTGCAGTTAACATTTCATTTTCTAAACTATTTTCTTTTTTTGTTTTCATTATTAAAGCTTGTGTACACATTTTTACTAAAGTTCCTTGTTCTTTAGCTGAATTTTTTGCTAACATTGCCTTATATACTGCTTTATCTAAAATAGTATCAGTTTGATTTAAAACATATATTCCAGCATATATATTTAATCTATACGCTTTATTTTTATCACTTACTTGATCTTTTAATTCATTTATCATTATAGTTATTCTCTCTATTATATTCTTTTCGGATGTATAATCAGCCATTATTACAAAAGATTCTTTATATATTCTTGCATATAATTCATGTTTATTTATATTTTTGCTTAATATGCATGAAACATCTTTTAAAATTTTTTCCACTTCTGCATATCCATATAATTTTTCAATATGTTCAACATCAATACCTATATTTACTATACAATATGATGTTCTGTTATTATCTGTAATAATGTTGTTAAAATTTTTTTCCATTAATTGATAGTTACCCATATGAGTAATATTATCAACATATTTTGCTTTTATGGCTTCTTTTTTATATTTTTTGTATAGTATAAAAAATATTAAACTAATAATGAATAATACTAAACCTATTGAAATTAGTGAATGAAATAATCCAACATTTGATATTTCTTCAGTTGCATTTGAAATAATAATTTTTTGTTTTTCAAATTCAGTTATTTGGTTTAATGATTTTTTTATAATTTCTATAAGTTGGTCATCTACAATTTCTGTAAAAGCAATTGAAATTATTTTTTCTTCATTTTCTGAAGGTAGGTTTACAAGTTCTATACTATTTTTTAAACCATATTGCTCTAAATTCATTCCTGCTTCAATTCCTGATACAATCTCAACTTGATTGTTTTGAGCATACTCCTTCCAATTTTGATTGCCGTTTATATAAACGAACTCTATTCCAGATATATTTGATATTTCGTCAAATATATCTGGTAATATTCCTATATATTTTTCCCCATCATATGATTCTACTGGTTCTAAATTTTGATTCCCTGCAATATAAATTTTTTTATGATTTTCTATGTATTCCAATTCCGTTTTTGTATAAATTTGTTCTTCTGCATAAACAACACTATTACATAATATAAGAACAATCGTAAAAATAAACATTATTACTTTTATTTTAAAATTACTTTTACTTAACAATTTAAACATTAATCTCCCCTCTTTACGATTTCTATTATATAATCAATCAACGCAATTCACTACTATATATTATTTTAAAACTAAGAAGTATTTATATTTGTTAGCTGTTAATTGTAATTTTTTGTTCTTTTCTAGTTAAATCTTCCCATTGTAATTTTCTCTTTTTGTATCCTATAAATGCCGTCATTCTTGCTATTGACATTATTTGTCTTAATCCTGCTATTTCTATAAAGCATAAAAACAACGCCCTAATAAAATCTATAAAACTTAATTTACTATCTTGTACATATACCCTTGCCAAGAAAATTGTAAGTGAAAGAATCGCTCCAAAAGCTGCATATAGCAAGAAAAATATTATCATAAAGTTCACATTTATTAAATTTACCATAAATGAAATAATAGTTACTACAATTCCCGTTATTTCTATAAGTGGTGATAACAATTCATATATTAAAAAATATAAATAGGATATAAAACTTAAAGTTCCAAATTTCATATTTAAAAACATTTCTTTATATTTTCCTATACTTTGGAATAGTCCCATATGCCATCTTCTTCTCTGTTTAATTAAGTCCCCTAATTTTTCTGGTGCTTGGCTCCAACATATAGCATCTGGAACATATTTTATTGAATATGGTATTTTATTTAATTTTAAGAAAACATGTAACTTCATAACTAACTCCATATCTTCTCCAACAGTATTTGTATCATAACCTCCTACTGCTACCACTATTTCTTTTTTAAACAATCCAAATGCTCCGGAAATAATTAAATTACCATTAAATCCATCTAGCATAATTCTTGAGGCAAAAAATGATCTATCATATTCTAACACTTGCATAGCTGTTAATACTTTTTTAGGTAATCTGTATTTTTTTACTCTACCTTTTTCAAACTCAATATCATTTGATATTCTTATTAATCCTCCACATGCCACAATATCTTCTCTTTCTCTAAAAGGTAGTGTTATATTTTTTAATGAATCATATTGAAGTACAGAATCTGCATCCATACATATAAAATATGGGTATTGTGATAAGTTAATTCCCATATTAAGTGCATCTGCTTTTCCACCATTTCTTTTTCTTACTACGGTTAGTGGTACTTTTAAAGAATTTGTTTCATATACATATTCTTCTTGTTTGCACTTTATAACCTTTTCTATTGGTCTATTTACCTTATGCATTTCAAAATATTCTATTAATTTTCTTGATGTTGAATCTTTTGAACCGTCGTCTACTACTATTATTTCATATTTACTGTATTCTAATTCTAGTAAAGAATTTACAGTATCTATTACTGTTATTTCTTCATTATGAGCTGGAACTATTATAGATACAGGTATATCATAATTTGTTTCTAATTTTTCTTTTAATTTTTTTAATCTTTTTTGTTTGTATAACGTTATGGAGCCAATAACTACTGAAATAAATAAAAAAGAAGAATATCCTATTAAGTATATTATAAAAAATATTTCTACTATATTTAGTATAAATTTTATTACTTCTATAGTCATTTAACTCACCTCTATTTTTGGATTCATATTTGTATATTTGTAATTTTGAATTTTATATCTTAAAATTCTTCTTGCTACATTGTCTTCACTATTATATATATCTGCTAATTCATAATAACTTGTACCTAAAATTGATAAACTTTCTGAAGCTACCATTCTTATATCCCAATCATTTCTTTTTAATAATTCCTTTAATGCATCTTTTACCTCTATACTGTTATATGCACTTAATATTTTGGCAGATTCTATTACTAATTCTCTGTTCAAAATGCCTGTATATTTAGTATAATTAATTAGTAAACTTTCAACTTCAGGACAAGTATTATCTTTAAAATATTTTATTAATTCTACTTTTATTTCATTGTTAATTTCTTTATTATTTAGTAATCTTAAAAATTCTTCTGAATAATTAAGTTTAGATTTAGTTATAAACTTTATTATTGCTATCTGTATATTTTTATTAAATTCCCAAAATTCTTGCCACATTTTTTCTGATAATATTTCTTTGTCTCCATCGAATTTTAATAAATTTTCAAATAACATTTCCACGCTATAATAATAACTACTTTTACTTATCTCTTTAAAAACCTTTATTATATTATTAATCTTTCCAAGTCTTACAATTGCTTTTATACTATTATCTCTGCAATACATAGCTTCCTCATCTAAAAACATAAATAAAGTATTTGTTATTGTATTATGTTCTATTTTATATTTTCCAACTATATATGCAAAATAGGCTTTCTTTATATTATCTGAATTTTGATAATATATTGCTAATTCACAAAAAATATTTTCTATATTTTCTATGTATTTTTTTCTTATTTCTTGTGTTTGTTCATCTAAAATTTGCTCAAAAAGTAATAAATTATGTGTCCTTTTTAATTTATTGTATAAGTATTTTCTATGTTTTGGTAAAAGAGTTATGCCACTTTCTACTAAACTAATTTGATTTTTTATTTTCTTTATAAATCCATTTTTTTGCTTTTCTATATTTCTTTCTGTGGTTCGATTGTACAATGTATACACTATGTTATATATCATCATACATGCACATAATGCCATATATAGATATATAAGATATTGTATTTTTACCATAAACATTCCCCCTTATGGATTTTGGGTCCACACTTCTTTTATCATGTAATATGATTCTTTTAGTCTTTCATGATATGTTACATTTTTGCCCCATCCTACTAATGAAAAATCATCCATTTCTATTCTTTCATTTTTATTCTCATTTGTTCCTATTCCCACATACATTTTATCAATTTGTATTTCTTCTACTCCATAATTTTTATAATAATCATCATGAATCATCATTTCTGATGGATTTGAAAAATTTAATAATTGCCATGGTATTTTTATTTCTATATTGTCTCCATTAATGCAAAAATCTGCTAGCGAATTAAAATTTTCTGCTTCTGGATTTGCTTTTCCATATGTTAACTTACCTGTTTCATAAGTTTCAGGTTTAATCATTTTTTCTTCTTCTTCTGACCTTTTACCTGTTTTTAATAGTAAATTAATTTGCTTAAAGTTTGATGTCATTTTACTTGGTGCATCAACATATGCATCCACGCCATATACCTCATAGCTTGACATTGCGCGCAATATTTCATATCTTTCTTGTACTAATACCCTGCTATTTTCCTTGCCATCTATAGCAATAACAAAATCCACATTATTTTCAAATTTAATATCATAATTTGAGCAATAATCACTCCCTGTTTTTGGTGTGGTATCTATTGGAATGTATAAAATATCTGTTTCTTTATAATCTTTTTTATTTACTTTAAAATATATAAATTTTTCATCATATTTCATTGAAATATTTAAATTATCATTTCCTGAAACTAAATCCTCATCATTCCATTCTGATACATCCCCATCCACATAACATACACTCTTCTCTTTACCTGGATCAAACGAAAGTAATCCAAATGATTGCTCATTTGTTTGATAATCACTCCAATAAGGAATTTTTTGAAGATTAACCGAATTAAGAGTATTCCATGTTTTTTTTGACCATTCATCTTGCCACATAAATATTATACTACCTGAACATCCTGATTTCTTTATATCATCATAACATTTGATAATTGCTTCTCCTTGCTGAGTTTCTGACATTCCTCCTTGGTTTCTTCCTGTATTTTTATCCCTTTGTCCCATACCTCTTGATGATGGTACTCCGAATTCAGATATAATAACAGGTATCTCATGATGCTGATTTAAAACTTCTAAATATTTTCTATATGTATTAATTGTACCAGTTTCATCTTTAAATTCTTGTACATTATCCATAAAATCCATATAATCAGGGAAATATGGATATATATGATAAGATGCAAAAGTTCCTGATATTACTTTATCAGTTGTTTTTATATGTTCTACATCTACCTTTGAACATTTATGAAAATATGTTGTTATATTTTCCGGATAATCAATAGGATCTGTTGTTGGCCAATTAGAAAATGCAACTAATTTCTGCGTTTTATATCTAGATGTTTCATATTCAAAAATTTTATCTCCTACTTGTGCAAGCATAGCCTCAAAAGGTGTTGCTTGTTCTGTAGTGTACATATACTTTCCATTATAGCTTGATTTGTCTTGTTCCATAAAATCAGTATAGGCTACTGTAATTCCTTCCCATTCAACACCTATTATATAGCCTATTACCCAATCAGATATATCATGGGTATAGATACCATTACCATAAGCCTCATTCTCATTTATTTTTCTTTTTCCATGTAATATATCTACTAGAATCTTTGAATCTTCCAATAATGCTCCAAGAAATTCTTTATCATAACCTGTATGATGTGAGTATAATACATAATCATTTACCCATATACCATGTATGACATATAATGGATTATCATTATCTTTATTATATTCATATATAGCATCATAAAAGTCATCATGCAAAATTGTATACACTCTAATCGTATTTGCTCCCATCTCTTGTATTAATTTAAACCATCGCAAATAAGTTTCTTTATCTATTGCATAATCTGTAGCAAAATGCCCTGGTATACTTGCACCTAAATCTACGCCTTTTATTTCAAATTCATTATATCCATTTCCTTTATTTAGATAGATTTTCTTTCCTTCTGTTTTTATCTGTGTCGTAACCTCTTTTTTAGGATTAAAATCTATAAAAAATCCATATCGATAAAATAATATATCTCCTAAGATAATACCAATTATTATTATTCCACAAATGATAATAAACTTTTTCAAGTTTTCCCTCCTAATGATTATATGTTTTTACAGCTGATTCATGTGAAAATTGAAGTAACGATTCTATGTTTTCATCTAAATAAGCACATCTGCTTTTTATAAATTTTTTTAATTGGCTAACAGCTTCATCATAGCTATGTAAATTTCTCTCAATAGGTGTTAACATTTTACAATCGTTATTAAATGAATACCCCCATACTTCAAAATTCCTATCTATAGCATCTCCTAAAAATGCAATTGTTTCATCAATATAATTCATCAAATATTCTTCGCTAAAATATGTTTTTCTTAATTCTCTAAATCTTTCTATTACTTTTTTATTAAATTTTTCATCTTTGGTTAACATATAAAAATATGGTTTGTCTCTCATTTCAAAATTTCTATCTTTGGTACTAGATTCTTGATAGTTGTCAAATGCATTATTAAAATCCCATACACATAAATTAAATTTTCCTCTTACGTCTTTATAGAGATATGTTGATAGACCTCCTGCATCATAATTTTGTGTGAACTCATTAATAATAAAATAATCAACAAAATTATCAGTATTGATATAATTTTCGTAACCATATTCTGCTTCATCATAGTCAAAAGAATAAAGAGCCTTATCTAATTTACTCATATCTCTTTCTATATATAGTTTTATTTTTTCATTAAGCTTTGTTTTGGGTGGATAAATAATATCTATATATGTTGTTTCAGGTACTAATTTTCCGTATTTGATTAATGAATTAACATTTTGCATTTCATCAGAGCTTCCCCTATCAATTCTTACAATATAACCCGTATAATTATTTTTTTCTTCATATTTTGAAATATCAATTCTTCCATTATCACTTCTGGTTATAGATTCTAGCATAAGGTATAAACCTTTATATTGATTATTTATAAATACTTCACAAAATCTTACATTAGGAGCATATCCCATTATCTCAGCAGAAATATTGTAACACATATAGTTACGTATTAAAGTTTTATCTAAGAAAGGTCCATTAAGAATCCACTCATCATGGCTATCCATTCCCATTACTTCCTGCTTATTTTCACTACCATCCTCATTTATAAATTTTAATAAATATCCTTTTTTATCAAAACGTAATGATGAATTTCCTCTAGCTCTAATTGTAGCTACTGTTGTTATTTTTGGAGCATCTGATAAATAATTATTTTTAGTTTCATCATCATATATTTTTATGTTTGAATTTATTGTACTTCCATCTCTTGCTTCTCCAGGAATTTCTAATCCATTTGTATCTATTGTAACAATTGGAAGGTGAGTATTAAATTCATCTACATTATCTGTTTTTACTTCTTTTTTATTACTTAAATGTTGATGAATTCTATTATTTTCTTTAACATCTACTGTATTCACAAATATTACCACACATAGTAAAATTATACATGTTACTAAATAAATTATTTTATTTTTCATTTTTAACCACTATCCACTAATTTCATCACTTTGAGTTACGATATTAACATATTCTACTGCACCTAATTCATATAATAAATCTGTGATATTTTTTTCTTTTTTATTTACAAGGTTATATGTTTTACTTGATAGTTCATATATAAATTCTACATTTTCTTGTGTGGTATTTTTAACTTTTAGAATTGCTTTTCTCTCAAAATACTTAAATACTGTTGCTTCTACATTTCTTTCTAATACTTTTCCTGCTCTTATTATTAATAAAATTCTTTCATCATTTTTTACTCTACCTAAAATTAAAGCAATAATAAATACTGCTATACTACCTATTGCAGCAACAGTATAATCTCCAACACCACAACAAATACCAACTATTATTGCCCAAAAAATATATACTGTATCTCTAGAATCTTTTATTGCTGTTCTAAATCTTACAATTGATAATGCACCAACCATACCTAAAGATAAAGCTACATTATTTCCAATAACAGTCATTACCATTCCAGTAAGCGTTGCAAGTATTACTAGTGAAGTGTTAAATTTTTTGCTATAAATTGTTCCTGTATGAGTTAATTTGTAGGATAAAAATATTGCAAAACCTAATATTAACGACATTATAATATGAACTACCATCTCTTCTATCGTTAATTGACTACCATTTTCTAATAAACTAAATAAATTCTCTTTCATTTTTCCCCCTATATTTATATAATTTTTAATAATATTATTATAAAGCAGTATAAACTGTTTATTACACATATAGATACTTTAAGCTTACTGTTCTTGCTAAACAATATTTACTTACAGATACTTCTGATTTTTGAACATTTTCTAGCATATCTTTTATATATCCTAACAAAAAACCATTATATTTTATTTCTAGTACAGTATTATCTTTATTAAAAACAGGATACATATTCAAATTTTTAGAAAATATATCAAAACATGTTTCTGTCGCTATTATGTTTGAATCAAAAGTAATTCTTATATTGTTTTCTTTTGCAATAAAAGCTTTTCTATTGTATTGCACTATTGTTTTTGGCAAATAGCATTGCATATTCATTAATCCATAGCACTCTTTTGCAAAATCCTCTTTATGATTTAATAATACCCCATAATTTCTCTTTGTTAATTCTTGTGCTTCATCTCTAGTAATTTTTAATGATCTTTTTAATTGGTAGGCTCCCTCTTTTTGCTTCATTTCAAGTACTGCAAAATCATCATCAGGATTGTATATTCTTAATCTAATTTTTCGTCTAAGCTCTATTCCATCTTCTTTATCTCTAAAATCTTTATCAAATAAAGTATCAAAGTATAAAGATCTAACAATATATCCTTTTGAGCCATTATGTTTATCTTCTATAAGCATTTTTGATAAATAATTATTTAAGCTATATGACTCTTCTGTTCCTATTAGAAACTTTTTTTCTTGTCTTACAACTTTATTCATATTTACGCTAGTATTCTAATACTAACTTTTCCCCCTTTTTATTCAAATGTTATTTCAACTTGCCTTTTATTTGTAAGTCTTATTTTACTTTCTATATTTTTTAATTCATTCATTATACTTTCATCTGGATTTTCTCCTGTTATAACTGTCATTTTAGGTTTCATCATTTGAATAAATTCTTTTGATAATTCATTTTTTCTTCCATGATATGGATACTTCAATAAGTCCACTGTTTCCATATCTCCTAGTATCTCTTGCATTCTCTCTTCTCTAATATCTCCAGCGTAAAACGCTTTTTTACCATTAAATTCTACTGTTACAATTAAAGAATTATTGTTTGAATCTTTATATTGTACTCTAGGTGGCTCTATTTTAATATTTAGTTTTTCTATTTGAAACTCTATTTTTTCTGTTAAAATTATATTTTCTATTTCTTTTTCTTCTATTATTTTATTTAAATTTTCTTGTAATTTAGACTCTTTGTTATAATCTGTTTGAAAAATCTTTTCAATTTGATAATTTTTAATTAAAAACTGTGCATTTCCTATATGATCTTTATCAGGATGTGTTAATATAAGGTAATCAATCTTTTTAATTTTTTCATCTTGCAGTTTTTTTTGTATTTTTTCTTGATCTTTTTCTTCTCCAGTATCTATAATTATTACTATGTCTTTATAAGTTATCAAGCTTGCATCTGCATCTTGTAACGAAAAAAAATAGAAATTAACTTTATCAGAGTAGTTATTATGTTTAAGAATAATAAAAGAGATAATTATTCCTAATATAATAACTATAATAATAGCTAGAAATACAATTATTTTTTTCATTTTTATTTTCCTTTTTTCGACTCATATTTACATAATTATATCACATTTTTTTATAAATTCAAGTAGTTATGTTAATTTTACTACTGTTCATCAATTTTAAATTATTTTTAACTATAGTTAAATTTTATCTATTATTTTTAAACTTATGATAGATATTTATAGTAAAAATAGAAAGAGTAACCTAATTTACTCTTTCTATTTTGGATTATAGAACTATTTTTTTATATTTGAAATATCTTCTTTTTTTTCAGTAGTTAAAGAAGTTCTTTTTTCTTTTATCTTCTCTGTATTCTTTGCATTTTTTACAGTTTCTGTTTCTTCATCTTTAACTGCTGTAGAATTTTCACTTGATTCTTGCTCTTTCACTGATGTATCAGTAATATTGCTTGATTGTTGTTCTTCATCTTCTATTTCTGACACATCATTTGGTTTTTGTATTTCTTCTTTTTTCTCTTCAGATGTATCTTTAATGTTGTCTGCCACATCATTTGGCTTTTCTATTTCTTCTTTTTCCTCTTCAGATGTATCTTTAATGTTTCCTATCACATCATTTGGCTCTTGTATTTCTTCTTTTTCTTCTTCAGATATATCTTTAATGTTGTCTGTCACATTATTTGGTTCTTGTAACTCTTCTTTTTCTTTTACATTTTCATCTATACTATCACTTGTTTCTGGCATATCTTCTTTTATTTTTTCATCTACACTGTCAGATTCTTGAATTGAGTTAAAAGTTTGTAAAGGCTCTATACTTTCTCTTTTTATTCCATTACTTGCAAATTTACTTACTGACTTAATTCCATCACATACAAATCTTATAGCAATAGGAGCATCTTCACTTATACCGTTATCATTTATATAATCTCTTAAATTAAATGTTAGTTTACCATTACCTGTATTATATGTTACATAATCTAATCCTATAAATTGTTCCCATGTATATGTCTTATAAGGTTTTGTTGTATTTACTACATATGTTTTTGTATATATTTCTACATTTTGTCCTTTTGTAAATCCACTTGTTATTTCAGCTATTCCATTTTGAGTTTGGTATGGAATAGAAGCTTGATCATTTACTTCAGTAATTGTAGCTGATATTTGTTTGAATGCCTCTTCTAACTTATGTCCGTCATTTGCTGAATAGCATACATCACGTGAAGTAGCCATTTCTTGCATTAATTCTTCACCATCATTCATTTTAAAGCCTATAGTAAAGAGTTTAATTCCAGCATCTTTTATTTTTTTTGCTGAAGCCTTCGCCTCTTCCTTTGCTCTCTCAATAGAATCATTTTTTAGGTTTCCATTTTCATCAACATAATCATATGGTTCACCATCTGACATTAAAATTACAGATGTACTTATATTATCATTTATATACTTATATGCTACGGTTAAACCTAAATCGATGTTGGTTCCTCTTCCATTTTCGTGTTTTGAAATATCTAAAACATTCATATTAGATGAAGGACCTATAGGATTTCTTCTAAGTTTACCATCATATTCAATAATTATTACTTCGTTACCAGTAGTTCCTTTTCCATTTTTATCCGGTTTTAGAAATTCTTTTAAGAAAAGATTTACTGCACTTTTTAATTGTTGTATTCTATCTCCCTTCATGCTACTTGAAAAATCTAATACTAATACAGCTCTTTGAGGTACTGTTTCTGTTGTAGTTGGTATTATTGTTAAATCTAATTCTTTTACTTCCTCTTTTACATATAACACTTTGATTACATTATTTTCTGTATTTATTGTTATATATCCTTCTACATTTCCATTTGAATCTTGTACAGTTCCTTCGTTATATTCTTGTGGTCTTTTTGCATTTATCCAATCTTTTCCAAAATCTTCTGCTACTATTTTATCTGTTATATTTGTTCCAAATAGTTCTTTTACAAGTTTAGTTTCAAATAATTTATTTTCTGGTTTTATACTATCTTTGTAGTATTCTACTTTATAATAAAAATTGTGTGCTTTTTCTTCAACTTCATCTGTTGGTTTATCTCCAACAATTGCTATATTAGATATAGTTTTAGAATCTCCTTCAAATGCATCTACTGTAACTTTAAAAGATACTACAAACTCTTCCTCTTTAATTTCTACATTATTCCATGTTATAACTTCTCTACCTGTAATTTCATCTGTTGTAATAGTATAACTATTTTCTGTTGCTATTACTCCATTAATATATATAGCTGGATTTTTATTTTCGTCTCTAACTAATGTTGTTCCCTCTGGTACAGAATCTCTAATAGTTGTTTTAGCAACTTCAGTGCTCTTATTATTAACTATTATTCCATATTCAATTATTGAACCTTCTTGTAATACTTCTGGTGCATTTAATATTGTCTTTTCTGTTTCTATGATTGGGTTAACTGTTTCATTAGTATTTTTACCATTTACAACAGCTATATTACGTATTTCATTTACTGTCTCTTCTCCAATTTCTGTATCTACTACTTCTACTGTGAAAGAAAGTTTAACAGTATTTTTTGTATCTATATCTGAAATTTTTCTAGGTACATCAATTACCCACACTAATCTTCTACTTTCATTTGGTAACACACCATTTGAAGCTCCTGCTTCTTCATCAAATTTTGTTCCTTCTGGAATTATATCTGATACTTTAATACCTGTAGCATCAAAATTTAAGCTATTGTTTGTTACTGTAATATCATATCTTATTTTGCTTCCTATTTGAACCGCATTATCAGCTTCATTTAATGAATTTACTACTGTAGCTGTTTTGTTAATTGATAAATCTGGTTTATTTGTTGTAATATTGGTAAACATTTGAGCATTTGCTAATGATATGTTTGTCCATCCAACTTCTACTTCTTGTTCTACTTTTTCAACTTGTGTTTCTATTATATCTACTTGTGTATACTCTTCATTTGGAATATTTTCTTCATTATCATCTTGACCATTGTTTGTTTCCAAATCATTATTTCCGTTTGTTGTAGTTCCTGATGTTGTATTGTTACCTGTGTTTTCATCTACATTAATAGGTTCTTTAGAATCCTCCTCATTTTGATTTTGTTCTTCTGAATTTTCTACTACACCATTTTCGCCTGTTTCATTTTTGCCATTATTTGTACTTGCTATATTTTGTTCATTTCCTGTATATGTAGCTTGTATATCATCATTACCTTTAATGAAGAAATATACACCAGTAGAAATTGCTACAATCGATAATACAATTACTGCTGTAATAATGGCTATTCTCTTACTCTTATAGCTCATTTTAGCTTTCATTAATTTTCCCCCCTAAAAATTAATATTCAATAATACTTAATTGTTATTATTACTTTTGCTATTCTTATTTTACATCATTATAAATTATTTAACTTTTTACTTCTCTAGCCTTAATTATAAGTCTTTCTACACGGCCTTTTGTACAAGTTATTAGTGTAACTTCTCGTAAATTTACGTCTACACTTTTTAAAATACTTGTATCATTTGGATTTACAGAATAAATATCAAATATCTCATATTCTACTGTATTATTATATAAATCTGTAAGTTTTATTTTATCCCCTATTTCTAATTGTTTAACTTTTCCCAAAAAAGAACCATCTAAATAATTATGACCCGCAACCACAAAATTTCCAACTGAATTAACCTCTCCTCCAGAAAACTTTGTAATTGAATATTTCATAGCATCATCATTAGTTTTATTTAATATAGGATATTTTATATTTATTTTTGGTATTTCTATTATACCAATTACTTTGTATCCTTTATATTCTATTTCAACCTTCTGATTTGTTTCTGATACTTCTCCAAATTTTTTCTCTATTTGAGCCACTACCTCTACTGCAGCATTACTGTTTGCTTGATATTGTGAATATCTGTAGATAATAACTCCAAAAACTATAATTGCAGCTAATACTAATAAAATTATAAAAATATTAATAAACTTTTTCATATATACCTGACTATTAGTTTATAAAACTTTACTTATTTTTATTGTCTAATTTCTTTTTTACTATAAAAAGAACTATAATTGCTACAATTATTACTGCCAATACAATTATTAGTATTATGTTACTATCAAAAGTTACTGGTAATTTTGTTGTTTTAGTTACTTCTTCTTTAACTGTTTCTACGGAAGTTTTTTCTTTTTCTTCTCTTACGCTTGTCATAAATTGAACATCTACTACTTTTTCACCATTTGAATTTGTACTTCTAATCCAAACAACATATTCATCACCATTTTTAGCATCTTCAGGTTGTTCAATTCTATTATCTACTTTATTCCATTTTTCAGGAATTAAATCATTATATAGATTATAGAATTCATTGATTTTTGATATATTTCTATAAGAATTGCTATCTTTAGTAAAGCTTGAAATTTCTTTTGCAAGTTCTACAAATCTTGTATAATTTTCATTTGGTAATTTAACCAATTGATATTCATATGTACATCCTTCTTGTGTCTCAATTTGTAAATAGCCAACTGTTGTAGTAATTGTTCTGTTTTCATCTATTACTGGTTCTCTCTCTTCTTGACCAATTGTAACTGGAATTCTAGTAGTAGTTTTACTTACATGTTCTATTATTTCTTGAGTAATAGATGTATTTAAATTAACTAAAATTGGACCACTAATTTTTGTTCCTTGTTTAATCCACATGTATGCATTTTCTGTATCTCCGATTTTTATTTTTTAAATACATGTTTTCTAATGAGCTATCAATATATGCTACATTATTTCCTTCTGTGTCTTTAACTGATTTAATTGCAGTTGAAAAATCTAATGCTGATACTTTTAAATTTTCATCCTTTGTATACATAAACTCAAATTCTTTTTCCATAATTGTTGAAACATAAAGCAAATATTCGTCTGATGTTTTAATAATCTCTAACTCATCATTTGTTGCATTTACAGGAAATTGTAATAAAGTAATCATCATTATTACTATAAATGTTATTATACTAATTTCCTTAAAAAGCTTTTTCATAGTATCCCCCCTATTAAATTATAGTTGAATAACACCATTTTTTGTGTTTCATTAATACAAAAAATTGAATTTTTACATGTAACATTATATTACAAAAAATGTAATTTGTAAACATAAAATTAAAAAAGGCAATTTCCCATGCTCTTTTCTATATTTTATATAAAAAACATCGTAAATTTTATCAAATTTACGATGTTTTTTTATATTTCTTTATTTTTATTTTGAAAATTTTTAATATATTTTACTGTACTAGAGCTAAACTTCCATCTTGATTTATTTTTATATCCACTCCCCATGCTTCCTTAGCAGCATTTACCGCATTGTGGCTCTGAATTGCCTGTGCTTCTGCTTCTAGCTCAAAATTAACATTATCATATGCATATGATGTTTCTATATTTTGACATCCATTAGTTCCTACGGTTGTTTTTGTTTCGGTTTCACTTAGTATTTTATTATCTATTTTTATACTATCTATAAAATTTGGAGTTATTTCATTATTTTTTAAACATTTTGAATAATACATTACTGTCTTATTAGGAGTACAAGCATTTTCATCTATAATCCATGCACCTGTTTTATCCATTTCTAATTTTATCATATGAGGATTTAGCTCTGCATTATCTTTCCATTTTTTTGTTATCACAACTTTTATATATGCATCATCACTATTATTTTTAACACTTAATTGTTCATTATATTTTTTTCCTATTTTGATATTTTCACCATCTATTATTAATTTATTAAATAATTCTCCAGATATACTTTGATTATTTTCTATCAATTCAATATTTATACTTCCCGTTGATGCCATGTTTATATTGCTTTTTATTATAAGTACCATTATTAAAAATACTGTAATTCCAAATATAACTTTTTTTTGCATTTTTGCCTCCTTTTTACTCTTCTGAATTTATTGTCCAGTCTGCATATAGCATCCCGTTTTCATCATATAATGCTGTTGTTCCTTCTGCAACAGTGATTACATTAAAATCATTTGTTATACTTGATTTTGAATCTATTTCAAATAATATATTTTCTACTTTTTCTCCTGCTAATATTGGATTATTGTAATAATAATATCCATCTTCCTTTTTTTCCATATTATTTCCTACTAGTCTTACATCAGCAGTTGTTACTATTTTTATTCTTGCATAAATTTCCTCTTTTCCTATATTTTCTATTGAAACACATAAAATATTTCCTTTTTTTTGTGTTTCTAATTTTATCTTACTTTCTTCTATTATTATATTTTGACTACCTTTTGCTGAATCTAAATCAGTAAAATAAGCATAAACAATTTTTATCATAAACAATAAAGTAAAGATTGTTACAATTATTATTAAAACTAATTTAGTTTTGTTATTTATTTTTATATCCATATTTACTCCTTTTACTTTTAAAATTTCATTTTAACAAAGTCAGTATCAAAAAGACCTCCGGCTGTATCTTTCTTTATAATTCACTTCTGCTGTTGTAGATTTACTAAGAGTAACACTAGTATCTTTTGATGTTGTTAAATTATAGTTAATTCCAGCATATACTACTTTTACATTTACATTACTACCTTCTGGTCCCACCTTTTCTAATTCTATAGTTTTTTTACCTGTTTCATCCATTTGCATTTCCACTGTATCATTGTATATAATTTCTTGATTAGAAGTAGCAGTTACTTGAAAAATAATAGGAAATTCTCCTAGTGTCGTATTATATGATTCTAGTTGCATATTGATTTTTAGATTACAATAGTCTGCTTTATCTGGGTTAGTAATATCTTCTCCATTTTCTACTTTTAATAGTTCATTAAGTAAATTATCCATCAACTCCTCTTCTCTTCTTGATGCATCTACCATATTTCGACTAGCTTCTTTTGCTTTAGTTATTATGCCATGTTCCCCTAATAAAGAATCAATTGTTACACCAGCTAATATAATCAGAACTATTACTGTTATTACTAATGCAACTAAAGTTATTCCTTTTTCTTCTTTTACCTTATTCATTTACTTTCCTCCATTCTTTTACTTTGTTTTATTATTTACTTTGTCTTTATATTTTTTTCTATTCCTCTTCATTTTTGAATAAACTACAGTTCTTTTTCAAAATTAATATCCTGATTTTACGCTAACTTGTATCATGCACTAAAAATGTGCAAAAAAGACAGACTACAAAATAACGTAGTCCATCTTTATATCTCAAACAAGCACAATTGCACTGTGCTTCTACTTTTATCTCATTTCTTAAACTATTGCTCTCTATCTCTCTACAGCCACAGCGATTTCCTCCTTTGTTTGTTGCTTTAGCTATTCTTTTCATTATTCTAGCATAATTCATTTTTTTCTGTCAAGTGTCAAAAGGTACGTCCCTTTTGACACTTTTTAATTTTAATTGCCGTGTTTTGCTAATGCATCTAATACTACAATAAACATTGCATGTGACCAACCAAGTCCTATTACCCAGCTTGCTGTTTTTGTGTTATTATCTACTTGTTCACCTAAGAATCCATGTTCTGCCATTGTATCTACAACAAATTTAAAACATTCTCTTGCCTTTTTCCATTCTTCGTTTTGAATATAGTATAGTGCCATCCATAGTGTTGATACAACCCAAGGATTATATCCTCCCATATAACTATCTTTTTCAAAACGTAAATATCCTCCTGTATATGTTCTTAATGTTAAATTGATTTTTTCTACTGTATTTAGTATTTTCTTTTCTTTTGGACTAAATATTTTAAAAGGTGCTATAAGTCCCATTACACTAATATCAACTGTTTTATCTTCTTTTCCTCTTACAAAACATTTTTTTTCTTCATCATAAAAATTTTCTAATATATATTTCTTTATTTTAACTAAATATTTTCTAATATTTTCTGTTTCTTCTATAATAAATTGTTCTTTTAAACGATTTCCTGCATATAGCTCTTTTACTTCTTCATATATTTTTATCATTCTTTCAAAACATGCAAATATACTTGCAATAGAATATGTATGAATTCCTTCATGCATTTCCCATAAATCATAGCTTTGTGGCATTGCTGGATCTGGGGTAAATAAATTATCTACATATTTTTTTAAAAATTTCATTGCATTTTCACACATTTTTAAACAATCTTTTAAAAATTGTTTATCTTTTGTATATTTATAATGTCCATATACTCCATAAATTACACTTGCTGTTTCATCTATTTGATATCCCCAACAAGGTGCTAAGTGCCCATCTGTGTAATATCTTTGTTCCCATATTCCACTGCGATGTTGAGTCATTTTACAGAAATTTTTATAAAATTTATTTGTTTCATTATACATTCCTAATATATCAAATGCATTTGTTATAAATACTGCGTCTCTTGGCCAACAATATGAATATCTACCAGAATGGATTCTGTTTTCATCTACTTCTATTCCAGCAGAAATTCCTCCTGTTTCATGATTTATTAATAACGGAAATAATAAAATAGATCTTTTATAAATTTCTTCTACTTTTTTATCAAAATTACTTTCTATGTTTTTTAATGGTATTGTATTATGATCTGTTAAATATTTTTGCCAGTATTTTCTTGTTTTATTATATTCTTTTTCTGTATCTAATTTTCTTAATCTACTTAATTCTAATTCTAGTTCACTTAAACTTGATTTATCTTTATTATTATCTACTTTTATAAATATATCTATAGATTTTTTTTCTCTCGGATGTATTACTCCTATAGAATAGCTTATGCTACTGTCTGATGCCATTCCTATATAGTCCTTGTCTGAAATCACTCCAGTATTAATTTGCGTTTTTGAATCATTTATACGATGTGATTCTATATCATTTTTTGAAAATATACTAAAGGTATTTTCATGGTTATATTGTATCATAACATCGTCCATTACTACACAGCTAACCATATTATTAATATTAGTTACAAGTGAAGAATGTATTAAAAAGTGAACATCTAAATCTATAGAATTCTCGTTTACAAAGCTATATCTTTTTACTAATATATTTTTATCTATGCAAAAGAAGTCAGTTTGCATTATTTTTATATTAAAATAAGTATTATATATGTTTGTATTTAAAATGTTAGAATTTTCTGTATAATATTGTTCATAAACATTATTAATATCATCATGTAAATAAATTATATTAGAATCATTTATTTTTACTCCAGTATGAAAGAAGTCTATAAATTGTTTGTAATCTACATTTGGATAAAAAAATCTTAATAATTCTCCTTCTTTACTATAACTTGCAACTAAATTTTTATTTCCTATTACAGCATCATTCATAAATTTTTTATTTTCTGTATTCATTTGTTTTCCCTCTATTCTTTATTAGTTTTGAATAATTCTAACAATTTGATTTTCTAATTCTTTTAATCTTAGATTTAAAACCTTAACATCTTCATCTTTTGCATCTTTTGTTAAAATTTCTTCTTTTATAATTTCTTCCATATCTAAAACTTCTTCTTTTATTTTACGAAGTTTTTCTAAAGCAATTTGTTTACCTTCTATTTCTTTATTTGGTAACTCTAATTTATTAATAACTTCTACTTGTAAATCTTCTATCTTATATGTTTCACCAAAACTTGGAATTTCTACTGGTATTTTAGTTTCTTCTTCTATTTTTTGTTTTAATACTTCTTGAGCTTCTGGCTCTCCATGTACTAAAAATATATGTTTTGGTTTTGTTATAAAAGAATATACAAAATTAAGAAGCCATTCTTGGTCAGCGTGTCCAGAATATCCTTCTATATACTCAATTCTAGCATTTACTGCAATTTCTTCTCCAAAAATTTTAACTTTTTTCTCTCCATTTACAATTCTACTTCCTAAAGTTCCTGGAGCCTGATATCCTACAAATAAAA
This sequence comes from uncultured Clostridia bacterium, assembly GCA_963558405.1. Classification (GTDB taxonomy): domain Bacteria; phylum Bacillota; class Clostridia; order TANB77; family CAG-508; genus CAKNOI01. Next base: position 63,875 of record CAUWGC010000001.1, on the reverse strand, counting down.
TAGTGCTTTTTGGATTCCATAAATTATGTTTTAAATGATGTTTTATACGGCCAACTTCACACATTCCACTTGCAGAAATAATAATTGATGGTTCATCACTTTCGTTTAAAGCCTTTGATTCATCTGAAGTTATTGTAAATTTTAATCCAGGAAATTCTAGTGGATTATCTCCACTTGCAATTGCATGTTTTACATCTTCATCAAATAAATCCATATTTTCTTTAAATACTTCTGTTGCAGAAATTGCTAAAGGACTATCTACATAAACTGGTGTACGCATTAATGTTTTATATTTTCTTCTAAACTCTTCGTCATTACGTTTTTCTTTTAACTTATTTATTTCGTATAATATTTCCTGTGTTCTACCTACTGCAAATGATGGTATTACAACTGTTCCACCATTATCTAATGTTTCTGAAACAATATCTAAAAACATTTCTGCTTTATCATCATTTCTCATATGAAGTCTACTTCCATATGTTGATTCCATTACTAAATAATCTGCGCTTTCTATCATGGTTGGAGAAGCCAAAAGTGGTATATCATTATTTCCCAAATCTCCTGTAAATACTATTTTCTTTTCTTCTTCTCCTTCTTTTATCCATATTTCTATAATGCTAGAACCGAAGCATATGACCTGCATCATTAAAACGAACATGGATATTAGAATCGATTTCAATAATTTCATCATATTGTACAGGATTAAATATTTCTAAAGAACGGGCAGCTTCTTCTGCTGTATATAGTGGTGGAAGTGGTTCTTTACCTTCTCTTTTTCTTTTTCTGTTTCTCCATTCTATTTCCATTTCTTGAATATGACCACTATCTGGTAACATTATTGCACATAAATCACATGTAGCTTTAGTAGCATATACAGGCTTTCTATATCCTTCTTTATATAGTTTTGGTATTCTTCCAGAATGGTCAATGTGGGCATGTGTTAATAACATAAAATCAATATCTTGTACTGAAAATGCAAAAGGTTCATTATTTTCCATTTCTAAACTTGCTTGACCTTGATACATTCCACAATCCACTAAAAATTTTTTTCCTGCACCTTCTACTAAAAAGTTTGATCCAGTTACAGTTTTTGCAGCACCTAAAAATGTAACATTCATAATTTTTCTCCTCTCTTTACTTTTGTATATTATGATATTAAAATTTTTATTTTTTTGTTCTTTTTTAGCTTATCATTCATATTTGATATTGTCAAATTCCATTCTTCTTCTAAAATATTTTCGTCATAACATTCTACTTTTAACTCTTCTTCTTTTACTTTTATTTTTATTGAGATATTTTCTAGATTAACAATTTTTGTTTTTAGTATATTTTTAAAAATCTTATATTCCAATAATTCATCAGCTTCTAAATCTATATACGCTTTTAATTCTTTTGATTTTTTTAATAATTGCCTTTCTACTAATTCTAAATAATTTTCTATTTGTGTTATCTCATGTATTTCTTTTTCTTTTGAAAAAGGTAATAAATTATAATATCTAAATAAGTATATTAAATATATAATATCCTTTTTGTTTTGGCAAGTTTGAATTTTTATTGAAATACATTTTAAAAAATCTCTTTGTAATTCACACAAAATATTTTCTAAATTTACTTCTTTATCTAATTGTAAACTTTCTAAAAAATCAATTTCTTCTTTAACTTTATTTTTTCTTGTAACATATTCTTTAGGATCTAACATTTGATTATATTCTTCAATTGCCTTTAGATGAACTTTTCTTTCTGCTTCTAACCTATCTGCTAAATGACTTATACTAAAAATTTTATCTTTATTTGGAAGTTTAGCATTTCTTTTTTGATATTCTTCTCTAATTAAATCGTTATCATTTAAAATTTTATCAATTCTTCCTATTTTTTTGTTGATTTCTCTCTTACTTTTAGTAATCTCTTCTAAAAGCTCTTTTTTATTTTCTAAAAGTTCTAATTGTCTCTTTTTTAAACATAGTTGTTCTAATATTTTTTCCTTTTTATCTTTATTTTGCTCTGCATAGATTATAAGAATCATTCTATATAAATTTTCTATAAACAATTCTGCATCTTTTTGATAATCATCTGTAAGCTTTTTTTCTAATATTTTTATTGGTTCTACTTCACTAAATGTATTTTTTATCCAATTGTTTAAAAAATCTTCTCCAACCAAAAATAGTAAATTTTGATACATTAAATTATACTTAATGTTTTCTATTTCTAATTTACTAATATCCCATGACCAACCATTAAAATCTCTTATTACTTCTGTTTTATTCATACAATTTCCTATTTTAGTAAATTCACAAATTGCTTCAGAAAAAATTGTATCTTTGCTAGAAAAGCATATTCTATTTTTACTTAATTGTAAAATTGCATTTAATAATTTTTTTTCATTTGGATATACTATAATTTTCTTTTCTTCTTTATTTATAATATATGGTATATTATTTTTTTCTATTTCTTGTCCTTCTTTTGACTGTGGTTCAACTAATATAATTTCTTCACATTCTTCATTAATAATTTGAATTAAATTTTCTAAAAATTCTCCTTTTGTTGGAACTTCTTGTTTTACTTTTTGATAATCTCCATATGCATTTTCTATTTTATAAAACATACTAAGAAGTAAATTTTTGACAATCTCAGAAAAGGCCTTATTTTCTAAGACCTGTTCCAATTGATTGTTATAATCTTTTCTTTTTAATTTTGCAAAAATTTCTTCTTTTTCCATGAAAACTCCTTTTAACAAAATTTATTTTATCTTTTGATATTATTCTTCTATAGTGTCACTTGTTTTTTCCGCTTGTCCTATTGCACCAGACATTTTTAATTCTGCCCATCTTTCTTTTGGCATTAATACTTCTCTTGGCTTGCTTCCTTGGTAACCAGAAATAATTCCTCTTTCCTCCATTTGGTCAATAATTCTTCCTGCTCTTGCATATCCTACTTTAAATCTTCTTTGTATAAATGATGTAGATGCTTGTCCTGTTTCTACTACCGTATCAATAGCTTCCATTAAAAATGGATCTGTATCATCGTCATCATCTTCGGCTTCTTTTATTTCTTTATCTGTGCTATTTGCTTTTTCTACCTGTTCTATTATATCTTCATTATAAAGAACTTCTCCATTTGCTTTTAAAAAGTCTACAATTTTTTCTACTTCTTTATCTGAAACAAATGCTCCTTGCACTCTTGTAGGTTTTGGTGCACCAGATGGATAAAATAGCATATCACCTTTTCCTAATAATTTTTCTGCTCCTGCCATATCCAAAATAGTTCTAGAATCTACTTGTGAAGATACTGCAAATGCAATTCTTGAAGGTATATTTGCTTTAATAATACCTGTAATAACATCAACAGATGGTCTTTGAGTTGCAATTACTAAATGCATTCCTGCAGCTCTTGCCATTTGTGCTAAACGACAAATTGCATCTTCTACATCTTTTGCTGCTACCATCATTAAATCGGCAAGCTCATCTATAATAATAACAATTTGAGGTAATTTTGCTTTTGATTCTTCTCCATCTTCTTTTTCTAAAGACTCATTATAACCTTTTATATCTCGAACTCCTTTTGCTGCAAATAAACTATATCTGTTAACCATTTCTTGTACTGCCCAAGCTAACGCTCCTGCAGCTTTTTTAGGATCAGTTACTACTGGAATTAACAAATGAGGAATTCCATTATATACAGAAAGTTCTACAACTTTTGGGTCAATCATTAGAAGTTTTACTTCACTTGGTTTTGCTTTATATATTATACTTGCTATCATTGTATTAATACAAACACTTTTACCAGAACCTGTTGAACCAGCAATTAATACGTGAGGCATTTTTGCAATATCTGTTACTACGTTTTCCCCAGCAACATCTTTACCTAATGCAAATGCAAGTTTTGATTTATGACCAGAAAAACTATTATCCTCAATAATTTCTCTTAAATGAACTATTTCATTTTCTTTGTTTGGAACTTCTATTCCTACTGCTTGCTTACCTGGTATTGGAGCCTCTATACGAATTGTTTCTGCTGCTAAATTTAAAGCAATATCATCTGCCAAATTTGCTATTTTACTTACCCTTACACCTTCTGCTGGTTTAAGTTCATAACGTGTTATAGCAGGTCCAATAGATACATTTTCTACTTTTGCAGATACTCCAAAACTATATAGTGTTTTTTGTAATTTAGTAGCTGTATCTGTAACAGCCTTTTTTCCACCTTTATTTGCTTTTTTATCACCTTCGCTTAATAAAGCTACTGGTGGAAATTCATAATCTTCATCTTCTACTGTCATTGTATGTTCTAGTAATAAAACTTCTTTTGTCTTTTCTTCTTTTGTTTCTTCTTGTTTTTTAAATAAATCAGCTTCAATATAATCTGGTGATGGAATATCTTTTTTCTTATTTTCCATTCCTAAAGGAATTAAATCATTTTTATCATGATTATATTTTTTTGGTTTTCCTTTTTCTACTTCATCTTCTAATAATCCATTAATACGTATTTGATTTTCCATTGGTTCTTCTTGCTTTTTAGCTTCTTCACGTAATCTTGCTTTTTCTTCACGTATTCTTTGTCTTTCTTCTCTTTTTGATATTCTAACAGAATTTTCATTTTCTTCTTGTTTTCTAGCTTCTTTTTGTGCTCTTTTTTCCTCTTTTCTTTCTTCTAGCATATCCAAAAATGCAACTAAATATTCAGATGGTCTTATTCCAAACATAAAAATAAGTAGTATTATAGCAATTCCTATGCAAAGAATAACTGTTCCTAATGTACCCAATAATTTAACTAGTGGATATGCAACACAAATACCTATTACTCCTCCACCAATATTAAATTCTCCTAATTCGTATGATTTTTTTACAGCTTCTCCAAATTCTAAATTTGGATCTATTGTTCCAACAGATATTTGATATATACTAAAAACTGCTGATATAGCAATAATAAATATTGCATATTGAAAAAGTTTTGTATATAAATAATCTTTATCATCTAAGGCTAAATAAATTCCTATTGCAAACATACCTATTGGTAAAACATATTTCATAAATCCCATTAAACCACCTAGCATAGGACTTAGATGTTCTCCAATATATCCTGAATTTGTATATATTAAAATAGCAAGCAAAATACTAATAATTATTACGCCCACTACTGCTATATCTATTTTCATTTTTGACTTATTTTTTTTACTTCTTTTTCCTTTTGCCAATTTTTACATCCCTTTCTTGTTAGTTTATCATTTTAAAGTACAAAGAAAAAAATCGTAAGTTCGGAAATCTTTTCTATGTTCTAGACTTCCAACTTCCGATTTTTTTTAGCTTATTTTAATTCTTTTCTGTTGTTTTGAATAACTGTTAAAGCATCTTGAAGAGCAACTTCTATTCCTTCTAAAATATTATCAGCATAATCTTTAGTTCCTTTTGAAATTTCTCTTGACATCTCATTTGCAGTCTCAATAATTTCAGCTTTTTGCTCATATGCTTTTCTTGTAATTTCATGCTCATCTATCATAGAAATAATTCTATTTTCAGCTTCTTTTACAATATCGTCAGCTTCTTTTTGTGCTTCTACTAAAATACGTTGTCTTTCCTCTTTTACCCATTTAGCTTGTTTTAATTCATCTGGTAATTTTAATCTTATTTCCTTTATAATTTCTAGTATTTCTTCTTTATCTACAATTCCTTTATTAGAGAATGGTAAATTTTTGCTATTTTCTAATATATCTTCCAATGTTTCTAGTAGTGTAAATATTTCCATTTGGTTTAAGCCCCTTTCGAATTTAAAAATATTAAGCTAACTCTTCCATATTTTCTTTTATCTATTATATCCACATTTAAATGTTTTACGTTTTCTAAATCACGTTCTTCTTCATCTGTTTCTAAGATAATGATTCCATCATTTGAAATTAAATTTAATTCTAATATTTTTTCAATTGCTTGTTTTGCTAAATTTAATTTATATGGAGGATCTACAAATATAATGTCAAATACCTCTTTGTCTTTTGCTAATATTTCTAAACATTTTTTGAAATCCTTATTTAGGATACATGTTTTTTCTTCGAATCTGGTCTTTTTTAAATTTTGCTTTATTACGTTAATACATTTGGGAGACTTATCACAAAAGAAAGCCTTTTTAGCACCTCTACTGATACATTCAATCCCAAGTGCTCCACTTCCAGCAAATAAATCTAAAACATTTGCATCCATAATTCTAGTTTGTATCATATTAAATAATGATTCCTTTACTCTATCCAAGGTGGGTCTTACAAAATCCTCATCAACGCTAATTAAATGTGTCCCTCTTGCCAATCCACTAATTACTCGCATACTTCACCTCTTTTAGATACCTATATTTTATTATTTTTTTTGCATATGTCAAGACTATTTACCTAATTGTAATAAACATTTAACACGTATGTAACATAATTTCACTTTTATGACATAACACATTATATCGTATTTAATTTGTTTTTTCAACTATTTTTTGTATTTTGTTGGTTAATATTCGGCAGTTTTTTATAAAATAAAAAACAGTGTAATTCAAATTTACTTTAAAATTACACTGTTATATTTTAACTCTAAAAATTTCCTCTTGTACCTTTTGCTCATACTTACGTATGCTCAAAAGTGCTCCAATGTTAAATTTTCCACATTAGCGTACTTTGTTCGCTAATGTACTGCGACTTATTCAATTATTTTATTGGCTCAAACATGAGTTCGTTTTAATTTATCGCTACCAGCTTTTACAGCGTTACATAAAGTGCTGAACGACTGGATGCGTTGCCAATGGTACTGGTCGGAAGGTTGCTAATCCAATAGGACGCAGGGCCCCAACTGTTACGGCTTGCATCGTTGTAATAGCCTCCACGATAAGTACGATCGTAAGTGTCGCTCGCTTCTTGTGTCCATTCATAAAAATTACCTTCTAGGTCATATATATTTTTCATTACATCTGTTGTTTTTCCTGATTGCTGTGGTGATGTAGGCGGTCTATCTTTATGAGCAATCTGTGCTTCATCTCCTAAAAACTTGATAACTTGGTCATATTGGCTTCCGCCATATCATATCTTTATTTACGACCTCATCTCCTGTTGCTTTGTGTCTTATTGTCTTATATAATCCGTACCAATTATTTGCTTCTGAATCATTACGTAATACAGTTTGTTCTTTCTTAGTAGTTCCTCCTACACCTATCTCGTATCTACCTAAATAGAAACCACCATAAACATATACGCTTTTTACCATTTCTACAAAATCTTTATTCATTTGATTTAATGTTACTTGTTGTCCTTCGTCACCACCTACTACGGCAGGCTCTTTTCTATTTGCACTGTAACTTTGATTAGTTTGCGAAAAGTCCATTATAGCAGAATATACTCCTCCACCTGTATCTTTCCTTTCTGAATCGTATATCTTTCCTGCTAGGTCTTCTGATTTATGGGTTGAACACTTTAATTTGAATCCATTTGGTGAACCAACATCTTCTACCTTTATTATTTTGCACTGGCTATCAGCTGTCTTACTTTTACACATTATCATATCATTTATTTCATCTACTGGAATCCACACATATTGATTTCTTGTTTTTTGGGCTTCTACCACATTTTCGTTTGTTACTTCTTCTGTTCTTTCATATATTACTAATCCTCCACTTATTGTCTTTTCTCCATCTACTTTTGATACTACGTATCCTTTTGGAATTGGTGCATGTCTATTTCCTTCTGTTACTACTTCTGGCACTTTATCCTTATTCCAATTTTCTGGGTCTTTTATAGGGTCTTTTGGTGGGGTTGGTGGGGTTACTTCTCCTCCTCCAATACCACTCTCTATTTCATTCATTTCATTTAACATATTTTGCAATAGTTCTTTTTCATCTGCTGATGCATTTGTCATATTTTGCTTTGCTTCTTTTGCTTTAGTGATAATACCATTATCACCTACTACCAAGCTTATTGTTACACCTGCTAATATTATTAACACTATTACTGTTATTACTAGAGCTATTAGTGTTATACCAGAATTACCCTTTTTAATATTCATCTTCTTCACTTTCTTTCTCCTCCTTTGTATTTTTATTATTTACATTTATTTTGCTTTTATTCTTTAAGTTTACTTTTATTTGTTTTTGCTTTTATTTTTTCTTTTTAATTTATATTTTCCTTTGAAATCACTTCTATTCAAGAAGATTTCTCACAATTCTTTAGGGTTATTCTGTTTTCAATGTTCTTTCTTCTTTTATAGAAGTTATTTCTACCTTATTCTATATTTACTTTCCTCTTTTGTCAATACTATTTTTATTTTTCTTTCAAATATCTTTTTAATAAAAAAGTTAAAAAATATGGGAAGGTATAAAATTTTCCATTAAATCCAATATTTTTGTTACATAGCTTTATTCCGTATTTTATATCTCTATAGTTTTCTCCATCAATTAAATTATTTAACGAAACAGTAGCATTGTCGTTTGCTTTTACTTCAACTGGTATAAGAGAATCTTTATCTCTTACAAAAAAGTCCATTTCTATTGTTCCTTTTTCATTTTTATAAAAATATAACTGATATCCTTCTTTTACCAACATATCTCCAATTATATTTTCATAAATAGCACCTTTATATGTATTAAAGTTTTTATTTGCTCTTAAATCCTCTTGTGCTTCATCATCTAAAGAGCCAATTAACAGTCCGGTATCTCTAAAATAAATTCTATAATTATCTGGGTTGTAATTACCTTTCAATGGTAGTTCTGGTTGTTCCATACAATAACATACATTAATTATTCCAGCATTGTTTAACCAATCCACAACCCCAATGTATTCTCTATTTCTTGCTCCAGATTCAATTTTTGAAATTTGAAATTTTTTATTTTCATTTCCTAAAAATACAGGTATCTTTCTATATACATTTAAAATTTTAGCTTTGTCTAATCCTTCTGCATATTTTACAATATCTTCTTCATAATCTAATAAAATTTGTTTTTGTAGTTTTAATATACCACTATAATTCTTGTTTTTTATAAAATTAGCTACAATTTCTGGCATTCCTCCTAATACCATGTATTCTTTAAAATTATCCATCATAATATCATATTGTATACTGCTTAATGGTTTTAGTTCTTTCATACATTTATATAAATCTTCAATTTGTTCATCATTGTAGCCTTTAGCCCATAAAAATTCTTCAAAGTCCATTGAATGCATTTCATAATCTTCTTTATTACCTACACTATTTGATTCAATTTCGTTATAATTTATGCCCATCATTGAGCCTGAACATATTACATCATATCTTTTATCTATATTAAAAGATTTTAATGATGTAGCACAATTGATACAGTCCTGTAATTCATCAAAAAAAATTAATGTTTTTTTAGGAATAAACTTAAATTCAGGATTTAATAATGAAATGTTTTTTATTATTGTATCAACTTCAAATCCATTATCAAAAATAGACTTGTATTTAACTTCAAGTGCAAAATTGATTTCAACTACATTTTCATAATTTTTTTCTGCAAAATTTTTTATTGCATCCGTTTTTCCTATTTGCCTTGCACCTTTTACTATTAAAGGTTTTCTTTCTGGATTATTTTTCCATTCTATTAAATACTTATCTATTTTTCTCTTTAAACGGCTCATTTATATCACCTCTAAACACATTTTATCACAAAATTCCAGTGTTAGCAATATACTTTTATCACAAAATTCCATGTGTTTTCTCGACTTTTTTCACATTTTTCCAAGTTTTATTTGTTCTATTGTTTTATAAATTAACAAAAAAACATTTTATATATCACAATAGTATATAAAAGAAACCACAGTTTAAGTTTAATCCATATACTCTATACTTAAAGGAACAATAACCTCTTTATCATCTAAATCATTATAAGAGTTTCCCAAACAAACTGCTACTATTTTTTTTCCTATTGAAAATCTATTTCCTTCTATTTTTTTTAGTTTATATACATGGTCTGACATTTTTATAACATAGTATTCATCCTTTTCTCCTATAATAGTCCCTATTAAAGGAAATGTTGTATTTGGATTTTTGTAAGTTGCAAAAATAGGTACCATTTTATAATGAATTCCTGTTAGGTGATAATTAGAATATGAATATATTTTATACCCCAGTCCTAAGTAAACATCACTTCCCATGTGGTCTCCATTTTGCCCAGCTTCTCCTATTGTATAAACGTTTATACTAAAAATAGGTTCTTTATCTTTGATAATCCTTAAATAATCCATAAATGCAAAAAAGCATCCAATTAAGACAAGCATTATAACAATAATTATAATTTTTTTCATTTTCAATCTTTCCCCTTTTATTTTTTATATACATTAAATCTTAATTTTATATAACTAAAATCACAAAATTTCGATACTATTTAATGGTTTTATCACAAAATTCCATGTGTTTTTTCAATTTTTTTCACATTTTTCCAAGTCTTATTTTTATCTACCGTTTTATAAATTAATAAGAACGACATTTCACATTTCCATATATTACAAAAATAGCACATAAAAGTGCTATTTAATTTAACTAGTTTTCTTTGTTTATATCTTTTAATAATTCTAATTGAGATATTAAAAGAGATTCCATTTTTGCTTTGTATATATCAAATTGTTTTTGAATATCTTCTAATTCTTTTTTCTTCATTAATATTTCTTGTCCTAAGTCGTCAACTGATTTTCTGGCGTTTCCTTCTGCTTCTTTTATAATTTGTTCTGCTTGTTGTCTTGCAACTTCTTTTACTTCTTCAGCAGTAGATTGTGCCATTAATAATGTATTTTGAAGAGTATCTTCTATTGTTTTATAATGTAATAAGTCTTTTTCTAGAGCATCAATTTTAGTTTTTTGTTCTGTAGATTCTTTGTACATTTTTTCATAGTCTACAGTTAATTCATCTAAGAAATCATCTACTTCGTCTACGTTGTATCCATTCATCATTTGTTTTGAAAATTTTTTATTTTCTATGTCTAATGGTGTAAGCATTAAATTTCCCCCTTAAGTCTTTCTATTGGTTATTGTTGTTTCTTAACCAAGATACAGAAAGCTTATTTTTTATTTCTTCTCTTGCCATTTCGTTTGTAATATCATATGTAGAAGGTGCAATTAAAAATATAGAATTTGATACTTTTTGGATATGTCCATCAAGTGCATGAACAGCACCACTTACAACATCTACAATTCTTCTTGCAATGTCTTTATTTACATATTCTAAATTTACAATAACTGCCTTTTTTTCTTTTAATAAGTCACAAATACTTTCTGATTGTTCAAAAGTAGTTGGTTGTGATATTACCATTTTAATTTGTTGTGTTTGTGGCATTGCTACCACTTTATTTTTTCTTCCAAAGAATTTTCTTTCTTCTCCAGCTTCTTCATCTTCTGTATCTATATCATAATCTAACTCGTTTTCTTCTTCTCTTTCTTCTGCTGTGTCCATTCCAAATAAATCCCAAACTTTATTCATAATTGCTCCTGACATCTTTAAAAAACCTCCTAATTTTCTTCTCCTTGGTATTTTCTTTGTATAGTATCTAACTTTTTTATAATTTTGTCAATAGTTTTGCCTATTGTAATAAAAACTTAAAAGCTTTGTAATATTTTTGTAACATTTATTGAAATGTTTTATTTAAATCTGGTTTTATTAAAATTTCATCATACAAAGAAATCTTTTTGGTACTACTATAGTTTACTCCTAACTCTTTTAATTCCTTTGGTTCATAGTTTGTAACAAGAGAATATTTATCATTTTGTTTTTTTACTTTTACCAATAATTTGTCTAAATATCCTACTCTATTTCTAACTACATATGCTAAATCATTTTCATAAATAATAGCAGAATTTGGCACTTTTAGTCCTGTATATCTCCACCATATTACATCAAACGATATTTTTCGATAATTAATTAATTCTTCTACTTGACTTTCTATTGAAAATACAATTAATCTACAATCATCTTCTTCTGTTATATATTCTATAGACGCTTCTACCTCTTTTGAAGAAGCTAATCTTATTGTAACATTATCTCCTACTTTTGCTTCTTTTGCAGCATCTGAACATAAAATTGTAGCAATATAGCATCTAAAATTATTAATAACCTTTCCCGCTTCTTCGCTTGTTGATATTATTTGTCCTGTTTTTAAATCTAAATTTTCTAATGTCTCAGCACTTAAATAACTAAAATCTTGATCTTTTACAGATAATATTTCTTCTAATCCGTCAACACGGTAAGAAACAACTCCGCTTTGTGGAGCACTAATATATTCCGAACCTGAATTTAGTTGTGTAGCATATTGATTTCTCTTATCTATTAAACTTCTAATATATGAGCCTGATGGACTTAATTCTCCTACCATCTTTGCTTTTTTTGTAATATATGTATTTATATCCTTTTTATATTCTTTTATTTTTTGAATATCATTTACTTGATATAATTCATCTAGTTTAGAATCTATCTGTTTTTCTATAGATTTTGTATCATTTGGTAATAAATCATTTTGATTAGCTAAAGCTTCTTGAAGTTTAACATCAAGCTCTGCTATTTTCTTTTTTAAATCTTCTTCACCAGATGTATAATATCTAAAAATAGATTCACCTTTTGCAACTTTTTCTCCCTCTGCTTTTAGTTTTTCCATTCCATTTTTGTAGTTTTGCCCTTTTACAACAGTTTCATCTCTTAAAATATATCCAGTAACATTTTCTTCTAACGAAATTGTTCCATTTTCTACTACAAAAGTATCTGTAGGATTTTTTATTAATTTTATAATTGCAATTCCAATAACAATAAGAATAGCTAAAACAAGCACTATAAATAAACCAAAAACTATTATTTTTTTTGGATTTATTTTTCTTTTATTATTTAATTTTTGATTAATTTGTTCTTTTTCTTGAATTTCATTAGCTAAATTTTTATCCTGCTTTTTTTTCACTTTATTTCCTCCAAAATAATAGAGATATTTTCTTGTTTTGACTTTAGACCATCTAGCCATATAGTTTGCTTATTTTTTCTAAACCATGTAAGCTGTCTTTTTGCATATCTTCTTGTTTCCATTTTTATTTTTTCAATCATTTCTTCTTTTGTAATTTTATTTTGTAAATACCATACAACTTCTTTATATCCTAGACCTTGCATAGCTGTTGGGAATTCTTTGTATTCTTTTAATAGACTTTCAACTTCATCTATTAATCCATTTTTTATCATTTCATCTACTCTTTGGTTTATTCTGTCATATAATTTTTCTCTATCCATATCAATACAAAAAACATGATAATCGTATGGAATTCCTCCTGCTCTTGATTCAATTTCTTGCATTGTTTTTGTTTTTCCTGTTTGATGATAAATTTCTAACACTCTTAATATTCTTTTTTTATCATTTGGACTAATACTTTTCATTGCTTCTGGATCTATTTCTACTGCTTTTTTATATAAATTATCTAATCCTTGTTCTTTTACACAATTTTCTAAAAAAGCTCTGTATTCTTCATCTAATTCTATTTCTGGATAATCAATACCATATATAAGAGAATTAATATATAATCCAGTTCCACCTACTACAATAGGTACATTTCCATTTTGTAAAATTTCTTCAATTTTTTTTATTGCATCTTTTTTAAAATCTGCTACACTATACCTTTGATTTGGCTCAACAAAATCTATTAAATGATGTTTAATCCCTTGCATTTCCTCTATAGTAGGCTTTGCTGTTCCTATATCCATTTTTTTATATATTTGCATAGAATCTGCAGAAATAATTTCTCCTTTTATTCTTTTTGCAAGTTCTATACCAAGTCCTGTTTTTCCTGAGGCTGTTGGTCCTCCTATTACTATTACTTTTTGCATTTTATCAACTTCCCATATTTTTATTTAATTGTTCTGCCATTTCTAACATATTTAATTTAATTCCCTTCATATATACAAATTCAAATATAAAGAAAATAACAAAAATAACAGCTAGTGTAATAATTCTTTTTTTAAATTTATCTGCATCTATTATTTTTGCTTTATACTTGTTGTAATTTGATGCTAAATATGGCAATACTATTATTCCATTAATTGGTACAAAAGTAAAGGTTAATAAATTACTTACCATCTCTTTTGCTTGTTCATTTCCATAGTCTATTCCTATATCTGTAATTGCAAACAAAATTGTAGATAAAAAGTACATAATCCCTATTCCAATTAGTATAAACATTATTTTTTCTTTTTTAGCTATTGAACTTAAGTTATAATAAGTAGCTAAAATTAATATTATATGAATAACAATTATAAATAAAATGAAAAAAATCATTTATTTTCCCCTACTTTCTTGAAAATTTTCTTTCGATATCATATTTTGACATTTTTATAGCAGTTGGTCTTCCATGTGGACAAGTAAATGGATTTGGAAGTTTTAATAACTCTACCATTAAGCTGTCAACCTCTTCCTCTGTAAGTGCCATATTAGCTTTTACCGCTGCTTTGCATGCAACTGTTGCAATAAATCTTTCTTCAATTTCTTGTTTTGCAGTTCTTGCTACTGTGTTAATTTCGTCTAAAGTTTCTAAAAATAGTTCTTTAGTATCTAAATTAATACATACATTTGGTACTCCGGTTAACTTGATTGTATTTTCACCAAACTCTTCTAGCATAAATCCTGCTTTTTCAAACATTTCCATATTATCTTTTGCTATATCCATTTCTTTATGGCTAAGATTTATAATATCTGGAAGTAACATAAGTTGTGAATCTTTTTCACCATTATCACTATAATAATTACTTTTTATTTTCTCATATAAAATTCTCTCATGAGCTGCATGTTGATCTAAAATATATAATTCTTTATCCATTTCTAAAATTATATATGTAGAAAAAGCAATTCCAATAAACTTATATTTTGGTGCCTGATATACTTCTTTTTCTTCAAATAAACTAAGATTTTTACCATCATCCATTTTTAATGTATCTACTACACTTGGTTCTTCTTCCTTTTTTTCTTCTTCTTTTGGTGGTAACTTTCCAAATATTTGTAAATACATTTCATCAAAACCTTGATTTGCTTGTCCTGCTACTTCTTCTTGTTTTAATTTATTTATAAGTTCTGACATTTCAATTTTTTGTGTTTTATCTTGTTCTTCATTTACAGGATTGTCATTTTCAGACTTGTTTGTTTCTTCTTTTATTTCTGGTATATCACTATTTACTTTATCTTGCTTACTTTGTTCTATTTCTTGTTGTAACTTAGCAATATGTTTAATAATATCTTCATGTGTTTGCATGTTTGGTTTTAAATTTGTTTCTTCTTTTTTCTCTATTGCAGAATATTTATTTTGATAAATATCTGCAATTGGATTATTTTTTTCTTCTATATCAAAACTTTCTTTTTTCTTTAAAAAGCTAAATGGACTTGTTTTTTCTTTTACCTCATCTGCTACATCTGCTTTTGCAAAAAGGTTATTTATATCTTTATTTACCTCTGGTATTTCCTTTTTCTCTAATACAGCTGTATAATCTCTTTCTGGTGTAGCTACCAAATCTCCTTTTAATAAAACATCATGTATTGCATGATAAACAGCTTTAAAAACTTTTGATTCTTCTTCAAACCTTACTTCCAATTTAGCAGGATGTACATTTACATCCACTTTAGATGGGTCCATATCTATATTAAGGACTAAAAAACCATACTTTCCAATTGTAATTAAACCTTTAAAAGCCTGTTCAGCGGCTGCTGTTAACCCTTTATCTTTTATGTATCTTTTGTTAACAAAAAATAACTGATTAGAACGGTTAGACCTAGAAATTTCTGGTTTACCCACTACTCCTTTTATTCTTATGTTTTCATATTCATAATCTACATCCAATACTTTTTCTGCAATTTCTTTTCCATAAATAGCATATATAACATTTTTTAAATTTCCTGTACCATTAGTTGAAATTACTGTTTTACCTGTATTTATTAATTTTATTGCAATATTTGGATTTACTAACGCTAATCTTGTAATAGCATCTTCTATATATCCCGCTTCTGTAAAATCTTTTTTTAAAAATTTATAACGAACTGGTGTATTAAAAAATAAATTTGTAACAGTAATACTTGTCCCAACAGGGCATCCAACTTCTTCTTTTTCTAGCACTTTTCCAGCTTTTATAACAATTTTAAAACCTGTTTCTGCATCTTTTGTTTTAGAAATCATTTCTACATGTGCTATTGCAGCAATACTTGCCAAAGCTTCTCCTCTAAACCCCATAGATTTTACAGTTTCTAAATCTTCTGCTTTTCTTATTTTACTTGTAGCATGTCTTTCAAAACAAAGCTCCATGTCTTCTTGCATAATACCTTTTCCATTGTCATTAATTCTAATATATGAAATTCCACCATTTTTAATTTCTACAGAAATATTAGTTGCACCGGCATCAATAGAATTTTCCACCATTTCTTTAATAACAGAAGCAGGTCTTTCAATTACCTCTCCTGCTGCAATTTTATTTATTGTCAAATCATCCAAAAGGACTACATTTCCCATTTTATACTTTTCCTCCTAATTTTTACTCATATAATCCATTCTTTTACGCAAATTATATCATTAAACTTTCTATTTTGCATAGAGTTTTTTTAATTTTTAATAAATTTATAAATTTG
Organism: uncultured Clostridia bacterium; assembly: GCA_963558405.1. Lineage (GTDB taxonomy): Bacteria > Bacillota > Clostridia > TANB77 > CAG-508 > CAKNOI01. The sequence goes on along the minus strand of CAUWGC010000001.1, from coordinate 47,281 downwards.
TTATTTAATTTTTATAAAATACTCTTTGTCATAACTGTAACACTTTTTATATTTTAGAATAAGATATACCATACAAAAGAACAAAACAAAAACAAAAAGTTCTTTAGAGGGAGGTATTTATTATGGGAAATTGTTGTGGTAACGGTGAGATTCTTTGGTTCATCATCCTATTTTTACTTCTTTTCTGCTGTGGATGTGGCAGAAATGCTTGTGGATGTGACAACAACAACAACGGATGTGGATGTGGTTGTTAATCTTTCCCAACAAACAAAATAATTTTGGTTTTTAGAAAGGGGGGAAATATTATGCAAGAAAATAGATGTTGTAACTGTGGATGCGGTTTCGGTGGAGACTGCTGCACTTGGATTATAATCTTATTAGTTTTATTCTGTTGCTGTGGTAACGGTTTTGGAGGATGCGGTAGATCTTGCTGCTAATCTAAAGCAAAAGGAGGTATCTTACATACCTCCCCTTTTTTATTTTATACTTTTTCTACTATTTCTCCTTGTTTTTTATAAATACTATTTTCTTTAACAAATCCTCTAACCATAGATAAAGGATAAATATTAGTATTTTTACCAATAACAGTTCCTGGATTCATAACCGTATTACAACCAACTTCTACACAATCTCCAAGCATTGCCCCCATTTTCTTTAAACCGGTTTCTATTTTTTTATCTAAACCAGATATAGTAACCAATTTTTTATCAGATTTAACATTAGAAGTAATACTTCCAGCCCCCATATGTGCTTTATATCCTAAAATTGAATCACCAACATAATTATAATGTGGCACTTGCACTTTATTAAATAATATTACATTCTTAAGTTCTGTAGAATTTCCTACAACTGCACCCTCACCAACAATAGCTTTTCCACGTATAAACGCACAATGACGAACCTCTGCATCTTTACAAATAATAGCAGGGCCATTAATAAAAGCAGTTGGAGCAACCTTAGCAGACTTTGCAACCCACACATCCTCTCCAATTTTTTCATATTCGTCCTTTGGAAGCTTATTACCTAATTCTAAAATATATTCTCCAATATGAGGTAAAACTTCCCATGGATACGTATATCTTTCTAACAATTCCTTTGCTATAGTTTCCTCCAATGAATATAAACATTCAATTTTTAAAGAATCCATTTTATTTCCTCCTTAAATGAAACTTCTAGCTGATTTTACATCAAAAAAGTGGATTTGTCAAAATAAAGATTTATCTATCCTTACTTTTCAATTCACACAATATATGTTACAATATACTCATGAAAAATTTTGTTGTAAATATTAATGAAAATGGAAAAAAATTAAATACTGTTATACTTGCTCGTTTTCCAGAGCTTTCTTTTTCTAATTTGCAAAAGGCTCTTCGTAAAAAGGATGTTAAAATAAACGGTAAAAGAGTTCATGAAAATTTAATCTTACAAGAAGGTGATGATGTTTCTATTTATTTACCAGATTCTTGTTTTGAAAAAAATTTTCCATATACTCTTTCTTCTTTAACTATTTATGAAGATGATAATATATTAGTTTTGAATAAGCCTAGCGGGATTGAAGTACAAGGTGATAATTCTTTTACATCATGGATTAAATCACAATATCAAAACACTTCTTCCTTTCCAGAGCCATGCCACCGTTTAGATAGAAATACATCTGGTTTGATTTTATATGCAAAAAATAAGCCATCACTTGATATTTTATTAGATTGCTTTAAAATGCACGAAATTGAAAAGCATTATCTTGCTACTGTTTATGGTATTCCTTTAAAAGAACAAGATAAACTTATTGCATATTTATTTAAAGACAGTAAAAAATCTACTGTAATTATTTCTGATACTCCAAAAAAGGGTTATCAAAAAATTATTACTTTATATAAAATATTAAAAAAAGATACTAAAAATAATACTTCTGTTTTAGACGTTACTTTAGAAACTGGTAGAACTCATCAAATTAGAGCACACCTTGCACATATTGGATATCCTATTTTAGGTGATGGAAAATATGGAAAAAATGAAATTAATAAAAAATTTTCTTTTAATAGTCAACAATTAGTGAGTTATTCTTTGCAATTTCATTTTAAGTCTGATAAAAAAATGCTAAATTATTTGAATAATAAAAAATTCATCTTAAAAAAAGACGGTGGCAACTAAGCCACCGCTTTTGGTTTTCTACCGGTCGTTCCCAGGCAAATTACGCATTCCTCTAAATATAATACCATTGACATACCTTCTGTAGTTTGTGGTCCTAATATTCTCTTTAGAGGTGCTTACTTTTGTGTTTTCCTTAATGCCTTTGTTGTCTTTGTTTTCTTTCATCGAGAAAACTCCTTTCTATGTAGAGTATATATATTATACTACATTTTAAAGAAATTTTCAAATTCTTCTTCTGTTATCTTTTCTTTTTCAACTAATACCTGTGCAACTTCTTCTAGTTTATCCCTATTTTCTGCCAAAATTGTTTGTGCTTTTAAGTATGCTGTATCAATTAATCTTTTAACTTCAGAACCAATTTGATCCCCAATATTTTCGCCATAAAATTCTAATTCATATGGGTTGTCTTCTACTCCTACCCAAATAGGTCCTAATGTATCACTCATTCCATATACCGTAATCATTTCTCTTGCAATCTTAGTTGCAACTTGAATATCATTACTTGCTCCTGTTGAAATATCATTTAATGCTATTTTTTCTGCAGCTCTTCCACCTAGTAAAGCTACTAGTCTTTCTTCCATTTCTGTTTTAGAAACATAAAATTTATCTTCATCATTTTTATACATAGTATATCCACCTGCTACACCTCTTGGTATAATGGATATTTCTTTTACACTTGTTTGTGTATCTAAAAAGTAACTAACAATAGCATGTCCAGCTTCATGATATGCTGTTAATTTTTTATCTTTATCAGAAATTACTCTAGATTTTTTTTCTAGTCCAACTGTTACTTTTCTTACCGCTTCTTCCAAATCATTTTTATCTATTGCCTCATGCTTATTTATTGTTGCAATAATTGCTGCTTCATTTAAAACATTGGCAAGCTCTGCTCCAGTAAAACCTGCTGTATCTTCTGCAATAGATTTTAAAGAAAGATTTTCTGCAATTTTTTTGTCTTTTGCATGTATTTTTAAAATCTCTTCTCTACCTTTTAAATCTGGTGGTGCAATAACAATTTGTCTATCAAAACGTCCTGGTCTTAATAGTGCTTTATCTAACATTTCTGGTCTGTTAGTTGCTGCAAGTACAATAATAGTATCATCTGTATCAAATCCATCCATTTCTACTAATAATTGATTTAATGTTTGATTATTTTCTGTTTCTGCTCCACTTGCTGCAGTTCGTCTTGCGCCTATTGCATCTATTTCATCAATAAATATAATACATGGTGATACTTTTCTTGCTTTATCAAATAATTTACGAACACGTGATGCTCCAAGTCCTGCAAACATTTCTATAAATTCTGAACCACTCATAGAAATAAATGGTACATTTGCTTCACCTGCTATTGCTTTTGCAATTAAAGTTTTTCCTGTACCGGGTTTTCCACAAAGAAGTATTCCTCTTGGTGTTTTTGCACCCATTTGATGAAATTTTTCTGGTCTTTTTAAAAAGTCTACAATTTCTACTAATTCATTTTTTTCTTCTTCCAAACCAGCTACATCTTTAAATGTAACTTTTACTTTTCCTTCTTCTGGCTCATATACTTTTCCATTGTCTCCTAATCCTTGCATTTTTACTATTAGGATAATTAATATTACTAAAATAAGTGTAGGTAGAATAGTAAACAATCCTCTTGGAATACTTAACAATACGCTTTCCGGTTTTTGAACTAAATCAATTTCTATACCTTCTGCCATTTTTTCGTGTATTAATTCCATAAATGCTTGTGTATTTGGTACAATAGTTCTTTTTTCCTCTTCTTCGTCTTTTAATTTTATTTTTGCTGAAGTACTTCCTACTGTCATTTCTATTTTTTCTACTTTGTTTTCATTTATATATTTTATTAGCTCTGTATATCCAAGAATTTTTGTATCTTCTTTTTCTGTCTTTTGTGTTATAAAATAAGCTATTCCTATTGTTATTAATAGTACTAATATAATTGAGGTAACAACAATATAAAATATTGTGTCTTGCTTTTTTTGCTTATTATTTTTTTGTTTTTCTTTATCTTTACTCACAATATTTCTCCCTTCTTGATTTTTAGTTTAATTCCCACTCGGATTTAATTCTGGTTTATCTTCTTGTTCTTCCTTTTCTTTTTCCTTTTGTTTTTTCTTTTCTTCTCTTCTTTTTCTTCTTTCTTGTTCCTCTTTTTCTAATCTCTTTCTTTGTTCTTCTGCTTCTAATTCTTCTCTTATTCTTTGTTGTTCTGCTTTTAGTGCATTTAATTCCATTTGTTGTTTTATTATGTCTGATTTAATCATTAAAATAGCTGTAACCATGTATATATATGAAATTGTTGTGTACATAATTTGGAAATATTTTATTTCAAATCCTGTAAACATATTTACTACTATATATCCAATATTTAATATTATTGATAATGTTAAAGCATGAATTGCCATGTTTAATACTGGCTTAAATTTGAATCTTACATGGCTAATATATGATGTTATATATCCTAGTGCAGCAAGCATTATTGCATCAATTAAAACAGATGTAAAATATAGTATAAACATATATACAAATGTAACACTAAAGAATATACCATACACATTCATATAATTAACACTAGATAAATAGTTTAAAATATCTTGCTTTGAAAAACTTGAGTTTAATCCATACTGTTCTACTAAATCAGTATACATGTATGTTCCAACAAGTTTTGTCATTGAATTTTTTAATAGCACTTTATCCTTTAAAAATAAAATTCCATTTTGATATGTTCCTAATTTTTCTATTTCTTTATTTATATTTTCTTCATTAGAAACAGTATCTATAATAATTATACCCGGAAAATTTTGTAGTTCGTTAATAACAATAGGTTCATTTTGTTCTACTTTTAAAGTGCTATTTTCAAAACTTAGATCAGGTATTTCTTCTTTAAAATAATTTATTCCATTTTGAAGAATATCAGAAAATTTATAAGTAAGACCAGCAGTTATAACAATAGTAAAAATAAGCATTAATTGTATTAAGTATTTTAAGCTTTTTCCAAAACTTTCTAAAGCAAAAATTTGATATTTGTCAAAGTCTTTTATACTTATTAAAACTCTTTTAAAAAATGAAAGTTTTTTTTCTTTGTTTTGCATATTAGGGTCTATACCGCTAATATCTACTTTACTTTTATTTTCTTGTTCCACTATTATCTATACTCCCTTCTAATGCTACTATCTACCTGCATTGTATCAACATCTACAATAACTTCATCTCCAATTTTTACATCACTTCCAGTAATATCTAGACACATATGATACATTCCAACACGTCCCAATATTTCATATTTTTTTTCACCTATTTTAGCATATAATCTTTTTTTCTTTCTTAAAGATAAAATTGAATGTTTTAATTCTCTTAGCTTGTCTACATTTCTAAACATGTCGTTTGCTACTTCTACGTTAAATCCATCATAATGTCCTAATGGAACTACTGCAATTTGTGTTATTTTTTTAGTTTTATAAATATTAGAATAACCTATATTCCATCCCTTAGGTAAATCTTTTATTTCTGCAACATTACTTTTTAATATTCCTATTTTTTTAAGTCCATATACATTTGGAATACAAATTCTACCCAAAAATGCTGAACCAATTCTTACTGCATTTAAATGCATATTTTTAAATTTTAAAAATGCAGAAGAATTACATACATGTAACATTCCTGGTTCTATATTATTTAATTTTAGATTTTCTATTACATTTAAAAATCTATCAAATTGCTTTAAAGTCCATTCATCTTTATTATAAAAAGCAAGTGAAAAATGTGTAAAAGTTCCTTCTATTTTTATATTGGTAAATTTTTTTATTGTTTCTACTATATTTTCTATATCTTCTGAAATAAATCCATATCTTCCCATTCCTGTATCTATTTTTATATGAACTCTAGCTGTTATATTTTTACTTTTTGCTATATTATTTACCATTTCACCAGTCTTACTAGAACCTATGGAAAGGATAATTTTATTTTCTAATAATAGTTCTATTTCTTTTTGTATTCCAGTAGAGCCTAACATTAAAATATCACATTTTATTCCAGATTCTCTTAGTTTTATTGCTTCTTCTACTGTAGAAACAGCTAAAAAATCAATTCCATTATCAATAAGGAAATTAGAAAATTCTACTAATCCTAGTCCATATCCATTTCCTTTTACTACCCCTATAATTTTTGTTCTATTTCCTTCATCATCTGGTAAATTACTTTTTTTAGCTATTTTTTTTATAACACTTATATTATGTTTTAAATCTTTTCTTTGAACAATTAAACTTTTCATTATACTCCTCTTTTTAATGCTCTTAATTTACGAAATGTTTTTTCTGCTATTTTATATAGTTTGTACCACATTGGTTTGAAAGGAATGTAAATTTCTCCTAAAAATTCTGTAAACTCTGCTCCAAATCCCTTTTTAAATCTATATAAACCATATTGTGGATGTGATTCATCTACTACTCCAGATACTCCTCTTAAGTCGTAGATATCATCTCCTCTTGAAATTGCTAATTTAATCATTTCCCATTGTAGTAGGTAGTTTGGCATAACATTGCGATATTCATTGCTACTTGCTCCATAAAGGTACCATGTTTTATTACCATACATAATTGGAATAACTCCAGAAATAGGCTTTCCTTCATAATATGCCATTAATAGCTTCATATGTTCTGGTGCTAGTTCATCGTACATTTTTTCAAAATACTCTAGTGAACGTATAATAAAACCATCTCTTGAACCTGTTTCTACCATAATTTTATGAAAATCTTTTAAATCTTCTTTTGTTCCTTCTTTTACTGTTACACCTTTTTTTGTTGCTAAACGAATATTATATCTGGTTTTTTGATGAAATCCTGCAAAAATCTCATCTTCTGTTTTTCCTTTTATATCTAAACGGAATACATATCTTGGTTGAATTTCTTCACTAAAATCTTTAGCATCGTCTTTTATTTTATATCCTAACTTTGTAACAATTTCTCTAAATTCTTTATCATCACTTTTAATATCTGGTTCTATTTTTAAAACAAATGCATGATATTTTTTAGCAAGTTCTTTTACTCCATCTGTTAATTGTTTTAATACTTTTTCATCATGAATATCACATACCGGTCCTCTAGAAGAATACATTAAGTTACCAAAAATAGGTATTTTACGAATTAAAACACTTAAAGACCCTATAATATTTCCATTTTCATCTTCTGCTAAAACAACCTCATTTGTCCAACTATCCTTTACTTTTCCCCACTCTAAAGATTGCTGAAAATTGCATCTCTCATGCCCTTCTAAAAATTTTTTATACTCTTCTTTACTTTTTTCATCTACAAATCTCATTTCTTCACCTTCGCCTTTTTATTATATTATATCCTTCATTTCCATATTTTACACTAACTATAATATTTTTACAAGTAAATTAAGAAAAAAGTAGGAAATGGTTTCCTACTTTTTAGAAATATCTATTTAATTAATTTTCTCTACTTGCATTCCTTCTTTGCTATCTTTTATTAGATATCCTTTTTCTTTTAATTCATCTCTTATCTTATCAGATAATGCCCAGTCTTTTTGTTCTCTTGCTTCTTTTCTTTTATTTATTAATTCTTCAATTTCTTTTGGTAATTCTAATTTTTCTTGTTCTTGTTTTTTTGTTTCATTTAAACGTAAACCTAATACTTTATCAAAATCTAATAAAAGTTCTGCATATTGTTTTGATTTTTGACTTTGTTTTACAACATCCCATACAACGCTCATTGCTAAAGGCATATTTAAATCATCATTAATTGCTTCTAAAAATTTTTGTTTAAATTCTTGTATTTTTTCTTTTTCTATTGATTCTGTTCCATCAATATGTTTTAAATATCCTTCTCTTAATCTAGCTAAGCTAGTTGCAGCTGCATCCATTCCTTCCCATGTAAAGTTTAGTTTATTACGATAATGAGAAGTAAAGCAGAAAACTTTATATACAAGTGGGTCATATCCTTTGTTTATAATATCATCCATTAGGTATACATTTCCTAAGCTCTTAGACATTTTTCCACCATTGATTAATAAAAATTCTCCATGCATCCAAAATTTAGCAGGTATTTTTCCACATGCACCTTTGCTTTGTGCAATTTCATTTTCATGATGAGTTGGTATTAAATCAACTCCTCCTGTATGTATATCAAATACTTCTCCTAAGAATTTTTGACTCATTGTAGAACATTCAATGTGCCATCCAGGATAAGATAATCCCCATGGGCTATCCCATTTCATTAAATGATTTTCTGGTGCTTTTATCCATAATGCAAAATCATATGGATTTCTTTTTTCTTCGTCTACTTCAACTCTTGCTCCTGCTTTTTGATTTCTTAAATCTATTCCAGATAAAATCCCATATTTATCTAATTTTGATACGTCGAAATAAATTGCTGTAGATGTTTCGTAAGCATATCCATTGTCCACTAATTTTTTTACAAATTCTATCATCTCAGAAATATTATCTGTAGCTTTTGCTATAATTTCTGGTAAATCTACATTTAATCTTTCTAAATCTCTAAAAAATAGCTTTGTATAGTGTTCTGCTATTTCTAATGGTGTTTTCTTTTCTTCTCTTGCAGATTTTATCATTTTGTCTTCTCCCTCATCTCCGTCTGAAACAAGGTGTCCTACATCTGTTATATTCATTACATGTTTTAATGTATATCCATTATATTTTAATGTTCTTCTTAATGTATCCATAAAAATATTAGTTCTCATATTACCTATAGTTGCATCTTTATATACTGTTGGTCCACAAGAATACATTCTTACTTGGTTTCCTTCTAATGGCTTAAATTCTTCTTTTTGTTTTGTTAGAGTATTATAAAATTGTATCATATCTTACCTCTTTCTATTTTTACTGCTCAGAACTATTTTTTATTAGTTCTGAGCAATATTTTTTAATTTGTAACATTTGTCCCTGTTACTTTATTTCCACTTGGTTTTTCTGTGTTAGTTCCTCCTGTTGTGTTATTACTTGGTTTTTCTGTATTACTTCCTCCTGTTGAATTTGTTGTATTATTAGGTTTTTCTGTATTTCCGCCTGTAGAAGATTTTTTATTTACTGTTATTGTTATTGTTGTTCCTTCTTCAACTTCTTTTCCAGCTTCTATACTTTGTGATAATACAGTACCATTATCTTTTTTCTTATCTTCTTTATATTTTACTTCTACTTTTAATTTTAAATCTGTTAATTTTTTCTTAGCTTCATCTTCTTTTAATCCAACTACATTTATAACTTTTGGCATTGCTTTTGTATGAACATTACATACTTCTTCTATTTTGTTGTATAAATTTCCTGAATCAGTTTGCCATAAATTTGTTCTTTCTTTTTCTGGTTTTTCTAAGAATATTTTTTCTTCTGTATCTTTACAAAATTCTGTTGCTATTTTTCCTGTTTGTTTACATATCATTACTTTTGTATGTCCATCACATTTTTCTGGAACTGTACCTTTTACAAAATATGCAGTTTCTTTTCTAGTACAACTTTCTGTTGCTACTTTTCCAGAATCTCTACAAATAGTAGCTGTTACAATTCCATCTGGTTTAGAAAATCTTTTTGATTCTAAATCTTTATGTACAGGTCTCATAACATTTCTCCACAAAAGTCCTGCTGGGTTAGTTCCACTCCATACTACTTCTTCATTATAGTCATATCCATACCAAGTTGCTGCTGAATAATAAGGTGTAAAACCACAAACCCATCTATCAAAGTCATCACTTGTTGTACCTGTTTTTGCTGCTGTATCCATTCCTGATATACTACAATATGTAGCAGTTCCTCTAGAACCATATACAACTGTCTTTAATATTTCTTGCGTTACATATGCAATTTGTTCAGAAAATACTCTTGTTTCTTCTCTTTCTGGTTCTAGTACAGTTTTTCCATTGCTATCTACAACTTTACTATAAAATGTTGGTGTACGGTATACTCCGTTATTTGCAATAGCTGCATAAGCTGCTGCCATTTCCAATGGACTAATTCCTACTGTTAAACCTCCCATTGCTGTTGATAGTCCTTCATCACTATGTCCATCTTCAGCTTCTTCACCAGTTATTAATGTGCTAACCCCTAATTTTCTCATAAACTTAATTGATTCTAATGGTCCTAATTCTACCATAACCTTTGTTGCCATAACATTTGAAGAACGTTCAATTCCATGTGTAATTGTATCTAATCCTAGATATCCTGTAGAGTTTTTTACTGGATATGTTCCTTTAGCAAATCTTGTAAAATTATCGTTATATACAGTTGAAGATGTAATTACTCCATTTACTAAACCTGGAACAATAACTGCTATTGGCTTAATTGCTGAACCTGGTTGTCTTGGTTTTAATGCTCTATTTACTCCAATAGAACTTGCATCTGTTCCTAATCCTCCAACTACTGCAGAAACAGAACCGTCGGAATTATCTATAATTACCATTGCTGATTGTGTATGACCATCTTTGTTTGCACTTGTTTTACCAGATTTAATATAATAATCATCCTTGTATTCTTCTTCCATTATTCTTTGAACCCAAGTTTGTTGAGTTGTATATATAGTATATCCTCCACCATATAATTGTTTTTTAGCCCATTTTTTATCCCATCCATTTTCTTCTGCTAATTGTTCTGTAATTTGATCTATTGCTGCTGCAGTATGATAAGATAATTCTGTTTCTAATGTTCTTACAACTCCCTCTTTAAAATTTAGTCCATTTTCTAGTTCTTCTACTGCTTTATTATATTCTTCTTCTGTTTCAATTCTTCCTAATTCTTTCATTTTATTTAAAACTATTTTTGTTCTAGTTTTTATTTTTTCTGTTTTTTCAGCTTTTTCTTCTTCTGTTTCTTCTTCAAATGGATTATATAAATTTGGTGCGTGGTTTATACCTGCAAGATATGCACTTTCAGCTAAAGTTAAATCAGATGCATTTTTATCAAAATAATATTTAGCAGCCATTTGCACACCAGAAATTTCTTTTCCAAAACCACCCATTGGAATAGCATTTAAATATAATTCCAAAATTTGTTGTTTAGAAATCATATTTTCTATTTGATATGCTTTTGCCATTTCTTTTATTTTTCTAATAACACCGCTAACACCAGAGTCGTCTTTATCTGTTGTAATATATTTTACAAGCTGTTGTGTTATAGTACTTCCACCATAGCTAGATTCTCCACCATTAAATATAAACTTAACAGTTGCTCCAAAAGTTCTTTTTATATCTACTCCATGATGTTTTTCAAATCTTTCATCTTCTATAGATATAAACGCATTTGGCAGATATTTTGACATTTGATCTAAGTCAATCCACTCTCTATTTTCATCTCCAGAAACTGTTGCAATAACATTTCCATCTTTATCTAGAATAGTAGTATTTTGTGTTCTTACTAGTAATTGCTCTCTTGAAATATTAATATCTCCACCAATTTTTCCCCATATTATACCTGCTAATATTCCAACTGCAATAATACCAAGTAAAAATAATACTAATATAATAATCAAAATTACTTTTTTAGCTTTACCCTTTTTCTTTCCTGTTTTAGTTTTAGTATTTTTTTTCTTTTTTGCTTTTTTATCTACAACTTCATATTTTTTTGTCTTTTCTATTTCTTCGTTTTTCTTATCTTGATTACTCATTTACTTTCCTCCTTGTAACTAAAGCTACGCTCCTATTATATTATATATTCTAGAAAAGTTAAAGTATTTTCATAAAAATTTAATATTTTTATATTCTTCCAAAATATCCTCTATTCCAATAACACATTTTGCTCCCTCTTTAATTAATCTATTAGTCCCAACTGTATTTTTAGAAGTAATGTTTCCAGGAATTGAAAACACATTTTTACCTTGTTCTAGTGCAAAATCTACTGTAATTAATGTGCCACTTTTTTCTTTTGCTTCTATTACTAAAACTCCATCACTTAATCCACTAATAATACGATTTCTTGCAGGAAATGTATACTTATCTGGTTTTACTCCTAATGGATATTCAGACAATATTAATCCTCCTTGTTTTATTATTTTATTTTGTAAATTTATATTTTCCTTAGGATATATAATATCTAATCCATTTCCTACCACTGCAATAGTATTTCCTTTTGTATTTAATGATGACATATGTGCAAAACTATCAATTCCCTTTGCCAGTCCACTAATAACAGTTATTCCTTTTTTAGCTAATTGATAAGAAAAATACATTGCCATATTTTTTCCATATTCACTATACTCTCTACAACCTATTATAGCAATCGAAATTTTTTTTAATAATTCAATATTTCCTTTTGCATATAACAATATAGGTGGATCATAAAGTTTTTTTAATTTTTTAGGATATACATCATCATATATGGAAATAACAAAAATTTTTTCATGTTCCATTTTTGCTATTTCTTCCTCTAATCCTTTTTTATATGATTCATTTGTAATTTCTTTTGCCAAACTTTCTTCTATTCCTTCTGTATTTATTAATTCTTCTAAAGATAAATTCCATATATTTTGTGGATTGTGATATTTTTGTAATAATTTTTGTTTCTTTTTTATTCCCAATCCATTTATTCTATTTAACCATATCCAATATTTTTTATTTTCCAATATTTTATCTCCTTTAACATACAAAAAGAGCCTATATAAATTTAGGCTCCCTTTTATATTTATTTTATTATTTTATTTGTTTTTTAGCTGCTTTTACTACGTTTTCCATAAGCATTGCAATTGTCATTGGTCCCACCCCTCCTGGAACCGGTGTTATATATGATACTTTATTTTTTACATTTTCAAAATCAACATCACCAACCAATTTTCCTTCTTCTGTGCGATTAATTCCTACATCAATAACAGTTGCTCCTTCTTTTACCATGTCTTCTGTTATAAATTTTGCTTTTCCCAAAGCAGCTATTAATATATCAGCTCTTTTTGAAATTTCTTTTAAATTTTGTGTTTTTGAATGACATACTGTAACTGTTGCATTTTTTGCTAGTAAACATTGTATTAATGGTTTTCCCACAATATTGCTTCTTCCTATAATTACAGCTTCTTTTCCTTCTATTGGAATAGAATATTCTTCTAACATACGTATAACCCCATGTGGTGTACATGAGATAAAACAATCTTGTCCTATATTTAATTTTCCAACATTTATAGGATTAAAACCGTCAACATCTTTATTTACATCAATATTTTCAAATGCTTTTACAATATCTAAATGTTTTGGAATTGGACTTTGTAATAAAATTCCATGTACATCTTTTTTATTATTTAATTTATCAATTAATCCTAATAATTTTTCATTTGTAATATCTGGGTCCAATAAATATTCTTCATCTTCTATTCCTATTTCATCACATGCTTTACTTTTATTTTTAACATATATTTTAGATGCTGGATTACCTCCAACCATAATAACAGCTAATCTTGGATAAATGTTTTGCTTTTTTAATAATTCTACTTCTTTTTTTAAATTATCTCTTATTTTTTTTGCTAATAGTTTTCCATCAATAATCTCTGCCATATTTGTTTCCTTCTTTCATTTTTTCTTTATTGTATATTATTATTTTATTTTTTTCAATAGTTTTTACATCTATATGTACGGCGGAATTTCTTCCACCTTTTATTTTAACAGCACTCTTTTCTTTTGCAATGATTTTTATTACATTTTAATTCAACAGCACGAAGAATTATTCCTAATGTTAATATAATAGCAAGCACTATTAATGCTGGTATTGCCATTGCAATTATTGCTGCAACTGCAGGTATTGCACCTAATATAAGACCTATTGTTAATGCTAATAAAACTGACAATACAAAAATAATAACATCAACGCAACATCTTCTTTCCTTTCTACAACAAGGTGTATATATTGTTACTTGTGGTTCCATATTATTTCCTCCTAACTAATAGTATATTTATACTATTAGTATATTATATGAAGAATTAAAATAATGGACACTCTTTTTCTGTTTATTTTAAATTTAACAAATCACTTACTTTGATTTTAAGAATTTTAGCAAAATAAATAGGCTCGGCTGTCCTAATCCTAAGCTTTTATTACTATAGGATTTTGGACAAGCACGATGCCTTTTCTCTTTAATTCATTCCCACCAATAACTGTTTGATTGGTGAACATGAAAATAATAAAATTAACTCCATTTGTATTGTAGCATAATGTTTAAAATTTTGCAATAGTTTTTGCGAAACTTCTTTCGCTTTTTATAGTTTTCTTTTGAAATACCATCCAAAACTTTTCCATTAATTTCTTTTTCCTTCTAATTTAAAGTTACCTTTATTAGTATTTGCAATTACTTTAAGTATATTTCCATGAACTTCTCCATTTACATCATATTCTATTTTTCCAAACATAGTACTAAAATTCCCTTTAAAATTTAATCTATTTCCACTCACAATTCCATTTTCAAACTTTTCTTTTATTCCCATTCCTTCTAAAATACCTGAAAGTTTATTTCCACTTGTTTTTAAAGTTACATTAATAGGCACAAATCCCATTGGCGTTTGTATCTGCATTTGATAAGTTCCATCTATCATATTATTTATCTTCCTTTCTAATTGCTTCTTATATATTATGCAATAAATAGAAATTTAGTTCCTATCATAATCAACATTTACTAAAAACAAGCCTTGAGCAGGTACCGTTTTTCCTGCGTTTTCTCTTTTTTTACTTTCTATTATTTTTTCTATATCACAAGGTTCTTTTTTCCCCATTCCAACTTCTAACAATGTACCTGTTATTATTCTTACCATATTATATAAAAATCCATTTCCAGTAAGTTCTATATAAATTCTCTCACCATCTTTTTTTATTATAGCATCATAAATAGTTCTCACACTACTTTTGCTACTTGTACCACTAGCTTTAAAAGCACTAAAATCATGTTCTCCTATAAAATGTTTTATTGCTTCTTGCATTTTGTCTATATCCAATTTTTGTGGTACATGGTACTCTAATCCTCTATAAATAGCACTTCCATGTTCAGAATTATTTATAACATAACGATATGTCTTCTTTTTACAATGATATCTTGAATGAAAAGATTCTTCTACTTCTTCTGCTTCTTTTATTCTAATAGAATGTTTTAATTTTGAATTTAGAGCTATAGCTATTTTTTCTATTGGAAAATTTGAATCCATTTTAAAATTAGCAACTTGTCCTAAAGCATGCACACCAGCATCAGTTCTTCCTGATGCTGTTAAATCTACATTTTCTCCTGTAATTAAAAAAATTGCATTTTCTATTTCACCTTGAATATTTAATTTATTAGGCTGTTTTTGCCATCCATTAAAGTCTTTCCCATCATATTCTATTGTTAATTTTATATTTCTCATATCTTACTCTCCGTTTTAATTTCATAGTTTATTGTTATATTTTTATAATTTATGAATATTTTACTATATATCTATTTTTTTAGCAATCTAATTTTATATTCTTAATTTTTTATATAAACTTCAAATTTATATATTACTACTAAAACTCACTTATTTATCTACAATTTTACCTAATTCTATAATAATCTACTTCCTTTTTTTACAAAAATATTGTATAATAAATATGTAGTATTTACATATGAGATAATGGAGGTGTAATTATGTGGCAATTTTGGCTAATAGCTGCTGGTGTATTCTTCATAGGTGAAGCAATTACTGTAGGTTTCCTTATATTTTGGCTTGGTATAGCTGCACTTATTACAATGTGCGTTAGTATTTTTACATCAAATTTAATTATTCAAATGACCGTTTTTGTTATAAGTTCTGTTATCCTTATACTTGCAACAAAACCTTTAGTAAAACGTTTTGTTGATAAAGATACAGTAGTAACCAATAGTTATTCTATTATAGGGAAAAATGGTATTGTAACAAAAGATATTAATACTACTCTTGGTACAGGTCAAATTAAAATAAATGGTGAAGTTTGGTCTGCTAAAACAGAAGATGAGTCCGTTATTCCAAAAGGAACGGAAATAACTATTTTAAGTATTGATGGTGTAAAAGCTGTTGTAAGTCCTATAAAAGTACCATCAAATAGTACAAATTAAATATTTTTTAGGAGGAAAAAAATATGTGGGTTTTACTTATTTTATTAGTTATTATTTTAATCATTGGATTTAAAACAATTAAGGTTGTTAGACAATCAGAAGTGTACATTATTGAAAGACTTGGTAAATTTCATAAAATAGCTGACGCTGGTCTTACAATTATTATTCCATTTTTTGATCACGTTAGAAGCGTAGTTAGCTTAAAACAACAAACAATGGATATTCCACCACAAGGTGTTATTACAAAAGACAATGTTACAATTACAATTGACACTGTAGTGTTTTATAAAATTACAGACCCTGCAAAAGCTGTATATGAAATTCAAAGTTTAAAGAAAGGTATTGAATACTTAGCAATTACAACAATTCGTGATATTGTTGGTAAAATGGATTTGGATGCAACTTTTAGTTCAAGAGATGCTATTAATGATCAATTACGTGTAATATTAGATGAAGCAACTGATCAATGGGGATGTAAAATTGACCGTGTAGAAATTAAAGATATTACCCCTCCTGCTGATATTAGAGATGCAATGGAAAAACAAATGAATGCAGAAAGAAATAAAAGAGCTTTAATCCTTCAAGCTGAAGGTGAAAGACAATCTGCTATTACACTTGCAGAAGGTAAAAAAGAAGCTGCTATTCTAGAAGCAGAAGCTGACCGTGAATCTAGAATTAGACGTGCAGCCGGTGAAGCTGATGCTATTAAAAAAGTTGCAGAAGCTAAAGCAGAAGAAATTCATATGGTATATGAAGCAATGAAAAAAGCTAATCCAGACGAAATATTAGTTCAATTAAAATCTTTAGAAGCATTAAAAGAAGTTGCCAAAGGAGAGGCTAATAAAGTATTTATTCCTTTTGAAGCAACAAATGCTTTATCTAGCTTAGGAGCTGCTGCAGAAATGTTTAAAGAAGATAAAAAGAATAAAAAATCAAATTAATAATATTAAAAAAGAAGTGAATTTTTAAAAGTTCACTTCTTTTTGTTTTATTTTAAATAATATACATCACAAGCATTCAATCTTTTTAAATAAATAATTTCACCTAATTCCATTGCATTTTTTATATTTAATAATAATTCATCATTATTTTGTCCTTCATTTATAAATACTATCATTCCGTTTGATATATCTTTGCCAGCCATAATATTTTTTATATTTTCTTGGGTACATTCTAAATCTTTAGCAATATAAGATTCATTTATTTTTGCAAATAGCAATATATCATCTAAAAATCTGTTATTATTTGAATTAAACAAAAATATAGTAAGTAAATTTAGTTCATTTTCTAACTTGCTTGTAATTTCTTTTTTGTCAGAATACATAACTTCTGGTTCAATTTTATAAATAATTGGCATAATTACAATCATAACTATTGATAAAATAATTATTATGCTATTTAATATTTTCTCATTTAAAATATTTGACAATGTTTCTTCTAAATAAAACATCACTAGAATAAATATCATACCACTAATTGGCATTATATATCTTAGTTCTACCCATGGTGATGAAATTGCTACTAATATAAAATAAAATAAAGTAGGTAATAATATGTATATAATATACTTGTTTTTTTCTAAACATTTTATTTTACTATGCTTTTTATAAATTAATATTCCTATTATTGTTAATATAATAATAAATAATAAATTATTAAAACAGAATCTATTTATTTTTAATACATATTGAATTATGCAATTTATAAAATTTGATATATTAGTTAAATTACTTATTGCACCTTGTCCTCTATATCCAAAAAACATATGCTTTATAGAATATGGAAAAATTGCTAATGATAATGCCCCCGCAATAATCATTGTAATTACATATGAAGCTAATTCCTTATATCTCTTTTCTCTAATATATTTTATGACAAACATTATAAATAACATAGCTAAATAGAATAAGTAATAATAATGTGTTAGTGAGCCAATTAATGCAGAAATCATAATACAAAATAATAATTTATAATTATTTTGCTTACTGTCTAATAATTTTAAGTGTAAATATGTTGTTATTACTATATTTAATGCAGATAACGCATACATTCTAATATATATTACATTTGTAAGTGTTGCCATTGTTAGGCTAGCTACTAAAGTTATAAACAAGCTTTTTTTAACAGAATTATCTTTACCTTCTAGCAATTTATTTATAATTAAAAACATAAATATCGAAATAGCTATATAAATGATTATATTTAAAATTGTACCTGGCCATTTAGAATAATTATCAATACTAAATCCCATTGCAAATCTTAATAATAAATAATATAAAGGTGGATGAACATCATTTTTTTGATTTTCATATACTTGTTTATATTCTCCTACCTCATCACTATTAACAGCTAAATAGTCTTCATAATACTCTTTGTTATGCCACTTATTATAAAAATCTTCATTAGCTTGTATTTCTACTTTGTCATAACTTGCTAATCCTAATGAATATGCTTCATCCATATGAATATATGACTTATTTATGCCAACTATTATAAAAGCTATTGTTTGAATAATAATTATTATTGAAATCATTATTATTGTTTTTATTTTATTATTTTGTTTCATTTTTTCACCTTCTTAAAATTTTATTCTACTGTATCATCTTTTATATAATATTTTGTTCCTAACATTTTATCTGGTAAATATTGTTGCTCAACTACATGTCCTAGATAATCATGTGGATATTTATATCCTTCTCCATATCCCAATTTTTCCATTCCCTCTGCCGGTGCATTTCTTATGTGCATTGGAATTTCTCCTGTATCTTTTGTAGAAACATCTTCTAAAGCCTTATTAATAGCAAGATAAGAAGCATTTGATTTTTTTGCATTTGCCATATATACTGCCGCTTCTGCCAAAATAATTCTAGCCTCTGGCATTCCTACCATTGTTACTGCTTGCATTGCATTTGTTGCTATTACTAGTGCATTAGGATCTGCCATTCCCACATCTTCAGAAGCAGAAATTACAATTCTTCTTGCTAAAAAAACAGGATCTTCTCCTCCATTTAAAGCTCTTGCTAAATAAAAAATAGCTGCATCTGGGTCGCTTCCCCTCATAGATTTTATAAAAGCACTAATATTATCATAATGACTATCACCATTTTTATCAAAAATAGCTTTCCTGTTTTGTACGCTTTCTTTTGCTATTTCATTTGTAATATGAATATATCCATCTTGCTCCATTGGTGTTGTTAAAACTGCAACCTCTAATCCATTTAATGCTGTTCTTACATCTCCATTTGCTACATCTGCTATTTTTCTTAAAGTACTATCTTCTATTTTTATTTTATACTCTCCTAATCCTTCCTTTTTTTCTAACGCATTTTTTAAAACTTTAAATATATCATCTTCTGTTAAAGGATTAAGTTTTACCACCATAGAACGTGAAATAAGAGCTTTATTTACTTCAAAATAAGGATTTTCTGTAGTTGCTCCAATTAAAATTACAGTTCCATTTTCAACATATGGTAGTAAAGCATCTTGCTGTAATTTATTAAAACGATGAATTTCATCAATAAATAAAATACATTTTCCAGAAGGATTTAGCATTGGATTTTTTGCTTCTTCAACTGCTCTTTTTATATCCGAAACTCCAGCTGTTACTGCATTTATTCTTGTAAAACTATATTTGGTAGTATTGCTAATTACTTTTGCCAAAGAAGTTTTTCCACATCCGGGTGGTCCCCATAATATAAGGCTAGAAAGTCTATCTGCCTTAATTGTACGATATAATAATTTATCTTTTCCTAATATATGTTCTTGTCCTACATAATCTTCTAATGTTTTTGGTCTCATTCTAAAAGCTAATGGTTCACTTTGATTCATTTTCATACCCTCTTTTTACATTATCTTGCTAAAAGTACTAATGATTTACGTATTAATTCTTCTACTGATAAATTATCTTTTTGTTCTATTTTAGTTAGTACTTGTTCTATTTCTTTTCTTGTATAACCTAATACCATTAAAGCAGAAATTGCTTCTGATACTTTGTTATCTTCTACTATTGCTTCTTTTACTTCTACTGATACATCTTTACTTACTGCACTTTCTGTTTTTAATTTATCTTTTAATTCTAATACCATTCTTGCTGCTGACTTAGCTCCTATACCAGGAAGTGATTTTAATGTACTTACATCATTTGATATAACAGCTAAAGCTAAATTTGATGGTGTTATATTAGATAAAATTCCCAAAGCAGATTTTGCTCCTATTCCACTAACAGATAACAAAAGTTCAAACATTCTTAGTTCTTCATTACTATAAAAACCAAATAAACTAATATCATCTTCTCTTACTCTTAAATATGTATATATTTTTATTTCATCACCTATTTCACCTATTTTTTTCATAGAATTTGATGACATAAAAATTTTATATCCTACCCCACCATTTGCTTCTACAACCAAATAGTCTTGAAATTTCATTTCTAATTTTCCTTTTATATATGCAAACATATTTCCTCCTATGTTCAAACAAATTTTCTAGTATATTGTATCATAAAACTTATTTTTTTCAATATTTTTTTATAAATACTTACTTTTTTTCTTTTTCTATTTCTTTTCTAAAAAAAATAGAATATAATATACCAAAGTAAAAATATGATTATATTTTATTTTTATGTTGTAACTTTAAGTTACTTAAATAATGAGGTGCATATTATGCAAAAAAATTACAAATTAGCACTTATTGGTGCAACTGGGCTTGTTGGTAGAACTGCCCGCAATGTTTTAGAAGAAAAAAATTTACCAATATCTGAATATGTTTTCTTTTCTTCTAGTCGTTCTGCAGGAACGAAAATTCAATTTATGGGAAAGGAATATCTTGTACGAGAATTAAAAGAAGACTCTTTTGATGAAGGTTTTGACTTTGCTATTTTTTCTGCTGGTGCAAGTACATCAAAAAAATTTGCTCCAATTGCAGCAAGCAAAGGATGTATTGTTATAGATAATAGCAGTGCTTTTCGTATGGATGATAATGTTCCTTTAGTAGTACCAGAAGTTAATCCCCAAGATATTTCTTGGAATAATGGTATTATAGCAAATCCAAATTGCTCTACTATTCAAGCAGTATTACCTTTAAAAGCTTTAGATAATTCTTATAAAGTAAAAAGAGTAGTTTACTCTACATATCAAGCTGTTTCTGGTGCTGGTCAAAAAGGAGTTTTAGATTTTGAAAATACAAAACAAGGCCTAAAACCATCTAAATTTCCACACCCAATTTACAATAATTGTTTACCACATATTGATGACTTTTTAGAAAATGGTTATACAAAAGAAGAAATGAAGATGGTAAACGAAACACGAAAAATTTTAGGAAAACCAGATTTAAAAGTTACTGCTACAACAGTTAGAGTTCCTGTACTTAACTGTCATAGCGAATCTATTAATGTTGAATTAGAAAATGATTTTAATATAGATGAACTAAAAAGCAATTTAGGAACATATCCAGGAATTATATTAGAAGATAATGTTTCTGAAAACGATTATCCTTTAGCAACAATTTCTTCTGGACATGATGAAGTTTATGTAGGAAGAGTTCGTAGAGATTTTAGTGTTGATAATGGAGTTAATCTATGGGTAGTCGCAGATAACATAAGAAAAGGTGCAGCAACAAATGCAATACAAATTTTAGAATTATTATTAAATCAACATACTAAATAAAAGGAGTTTATAAGTTATAATGGAATATTTTTTATCAAGAACAGAAGCATTAATTGGAAAAGAAGCAATAGATAAATTACAAAATTCTACTGTCTGTGTATTTGGTATAGGTGGCGTTGGTTCTTATGTAGTAGAAGCTCTTGTTAGAAGCCGGTTTAGGTTCACTTGTAATAGTTGATAATGATACCGTAAGCATCACAAATATAAATCGTCAACTTATTGCAGATACTACAACTGTTGGTAAGCCTAAAGTAGAAGTTTGTAAAGAACGTTTACTAAAAATAAATCCTAATTTAAACATATCTACATATCAGGAATTTTATGATAATACAAAAAAAGATATTATCTCTCCTACTTTTTCTTACATTGTCGATGCTATTGATACTGTATCTTCTAAGATATCTATTATAGAAGAAGCTAAAAATAAAAATATTCCTATTATATCTTGTATGGGAACTGGTAATAAATTAGATGCTAGTAAATTTGAAATTACTGATATTTCAAAAACTTCTGTATGCCCTTTAGCTAAAGTAATTAGAAAAGAATGTAAATTAAGAAATCTTTCTTCTGTAAAAGTATTATATTCTAAAGAAAATCCTATATCTACTTCTATAGAAGAAGAACATAAAAAAGTGCCTGCTAGTATTAGCTTTGTACCTTCTGTTGCAGGACTATTAATAGCAGGAGAAGTTGTTAAAGATATTATTTCTTAAGGAGGAAATCAAATGATAAAAATAAATAAAACAATGATGCAATACTTTGAATGGTACTTGCAACCTGATGCTACTTTATGGAAAAAAGTAGCTAATAATGCACAATATTTAGATAGTATTGGTATTACTTCAATTTGGCTACCACCAGCTTATAAAGGACAAGGTGGAATTAATGATACTGGTTATGGTGTATACGATTTATACGATTTAGGAGAATTTAATCAAAAAGGTTCTATTCCTACAAAATATGGAACAAAAGAAGATTATCTAAATGCCATTAAAACATTAAAAGGAAATAATATTAATGTATTTGCAGATATTGTTTTAAATCACAAAATGGGTGCAGACGAAACCGAAGAAGTTTTAGCATTTGAAGATAATCCATTAAATAGAAATAATGATATAACTCCTCCTATCCCTATTTTAGCATGGACTAAATATACTTTTCCTGGCAGAGGAAATAAATATTCATCTTTTAAATGGAATTGGACACATTTTCATGGAGCAGGTTGGGATGAAAAAACTAAAAAAACAGGTATATACAAATTTTATGGAAAGCACTGGGATAATGAAGTAGATAAAGAAAATGGAAACTATGACTATTTAATGGGTGAAGATATAGATTTAAACAACGTTGATGTAGTTACAGAGCTTACTAATTGGGGAAAATGGTATCTTGAAACAACAAATGTAGATGGCTTTAGATTAGATGCTGTAAAACATATTCGTTTTAGTTTTTATAAAAATTGGTTAAAAGAAATGTTAGAGCTCTCCGGAAAAGATTTGTTTACATTTGGTGAATATTGGAGTAATGACATACATTCTCTTGTAACATATTTAAGACAAACAAAAGAAACAATTTCTCTTTTTGATGTTCCATTGCACTATAACTTTTTTAATGCATCAAATAGTGGCGGTCATTATGATATGCGTGGTATTTTTGATAATACCTTAGTAAAATCTTATCCTGATTCCGCTATTACTTTTGTAGATAATCATGATACACAACCTGGTCAATCTTTATTTTCTTGGGTACAAGATTGGTTTAAACCAATTGCATATAGCTTAATACTTCTAAGAAAAGATGGATATCCATGTGTTTTTTATGGCGATTATTATGGAATCCCACATGATAATATTTCACCTAAAAAAGATTTATTAGAAATTTTAATTAAAGTACGAAAATACTTAGCTTATGGAAATCAAAACGATTATTTTGACCATCCAAATGTTGTAGGTTTTACACGTGAAGGAGATACTAACCATGCAGATTCTGGCCTTGCTGTTCTTATATCAGATGGACCTGGTGGAAATAAAATAATGAATGTAGGAAAACGTTTAGCTGGTTCAATTTTATACGACTGTACTGGTAATGTTCAAGAACCTGTATATGTAGACCAAGATGGCAATGGTATTTTTTATGTTAACGGTGGTAGTGTATCTGTTTGGATAAAAAATAAAGATAAATTTTTAAATAATAACTAAAATAAAAAGCATGAAAATATATTCATGCTTTTTATTGTTTTTTTATTTTTGGTTTTGATACTAATGATGCTAAATATCCAAAAAATACAGCTGCTGCAATTCCTCCTGCAGAAGCTTTTATACCTCCAGTAAAAGCTCCCAAAATTCCTATTTCTTTTACTCCTTCTATTGCTCCTTTTGCCAAATTATATCCAAATCCTGTTAAAGGAACTGTTGCACCTGCTCCTGCAAACTTTACCAAAGGCTCATATACTCCAAGTGCTCCTAAAATTACACCTGTTGTTACAAACATAACTAGTATTCTTGCAGAAGTAAGTTTTGTTTTATCTATAAGAATTTGACCTATTACACATATAAGTCCTCCTACTATAAAACATTTTAATATTCCCATCCAGTCAATACTTTGCCAAAATTCCATCTTATTCCCCCTTTATACTTCTATAGAAATAGCATGTGCAATTCCTGGAATTGTTTCTCCTTGTTGACTACTTGTAGAATTCATAAGTGCACCTGTTGCAATTAATAAAATTCTCTTATATTTTTTCTCCTTTAACATCTTGAAAAAATATCCAGAAAAAACAGTTCCAATACATGCACATCCGCTTCCTCCTGCATGTGTATCTTGTTTATCTTTGTCAAAAATTAATACTCCACAATCATTATAATTGCTCTTTATATTGTATCCTTGTGCTTCTGCCATATCTATTAATATACTTTTACCAATATGACCTAAATCTCCTGTAATAATTGCATCATAATAACTTGGCTTTCTACCTGTATCTTTAAAATGGCTAATTAAAGTATTTAATGCTGCAGGTGCCATTGCTGCTCCCATGTTGTTTCCATCTTTTATACCTAAGTCAACAATTGTACCAGGAGTAATACTTGTAATATATGGTCCCTCTCCTTCAGCTGATAAAATAGCAGCACCAGAACCAGTAACTGTCCATTGTGATGTAGGAGGTCTTTGATTTCCTAGTTCTAATGGAAATCTAAATTGCTTTTCTGCACTACAAAAATGACTTGATGTAGCACATAACACATAATTTGCTCCTCCACCCTCTAAAAATACACTTCCTAAGCACATTCCCTCTACAAAAGTAGAACAAGCTCCAAATATTCCAAAAATTGGGATATTTAATTCTCTTAATCCAAAACTAGATGAAATACATTGATTTAGTAAATCACCAGCAAAACAATAATCTATTTTATTGGCTGGAATACCAGATTTAGTAATAACTTTATTTACTGTTTCTTTAATAATCTTACTTTCTGCTTTCTCCCATGTTTTTTCTCCATAAAACTCATCTGTTAATGTTTGATCAAAATAACTTGCCATTGGACCATCTGATTCTTTTGGACCTACAATAGAAGCAGTCTCTAATATTGTAGGTGGATGATCAAAACTAATTGTTTGTTTTCCTAATCTTTTCATTTTTATATTTTATAATTAACCAAATAAAAATTTATTTAATGATTAATCCCTTTCCTCTAAATTTTAAATAAATAATAAAGCTATAATTCCTACTATAATAGATGTAGATATACCAAATACTAATACAGGACCTGCTATAGTAAACATTTTGCCTCCAACACCCATTACATAACCTTCTGATTTATATTCCATTGCAGGTGATACTATTGAATTTGCAAAACCTGTAATTGGAACTAATGAACCAGCTCCTGCAAACTTTCCTATTTTATTAAAAATATTAAGTCCAGTTAAAAATGCACTAATTCCAATTAATACAATAGAAACAATAGTCCCTGCTGTTTGCTGATCAGCTCCTCTAAATTTACAATAATAAGTTATAAGCTGTCCTATAGAACAAATAAGTCCTCCTACCCAAAAAGCATTAAAACAATTTTTTAAAATTGGTGAATTAGGAGATTTTTTCTCTACATACTCTTGGTATTCTTTTGGTGTTTCTATTTGCTTCATAAAAACCTCCTTTTTAATCTCTATCTCTATCAATAATAAATGATAAATCTAAATCAACATAGTACTCTGTGATTTTTTTACCATTTACCTTAGCTCTTTGTTCTATTACTTTTACTGATGATATATAATCAATAGTTTTTGATGCTTCTGCAACAGCTTGAACAATAGCATCTTTCCAAGATACAGTAGAAGCACTTGTTATGTTTAAATGTTTTTCCATTGCCATTTTATCAACCTCCATATTTTAATTATTTAATTATATATTTTCCTAAAATAGCTAATTTATGCAAAAAAAATAAAAGAATTCTATTTTTTTGGAATTCTTTTATTTTTCTATCATCTTAACTTTTAAATTTATGCATTTTTTGCTATTTCTGCTAATTTTGTAAAAGCAGCTGGATCATTTACTGCAAGTTCTGCAAGCATTTTTCTGTTTATTACAATATTTGCTTTTTTAAGACCTGCAATCATTTTGCTATATGTTAAACCATTTTGTCTAGCACCTGCATTAATTCTTGCAATCCATAATTTTCTAAAATTGCTTTTTTTATCTTTTCTTCCTACATAAGCATACATACCAGATTTCATAACAGCTTGTTTAGCCATTCTAAAACGATATCCTTTTGCTCCATAGTATCCTTTTGCTTGTTTTAATACTTTTTTATGTTTTTTACGTGTAATTCTACCTGTTTTTACTCTTGCCATTTATATTCACCTTCCCTTTAAAATCAATTTTCTAGTTTCCATATGGAAGAAGTTTTTTAATTCCTGCTTCACATGTTTTGTCAGCATAGCTATTTGCTTTTCTTGACATTTTTTGTCTTTTTGTTTTGTTTGCTAATAAGTGTCTTCCATTTGATGTTGTTCTTTTAACTTTACCTGTTGCTGTATAAGAATATCTTTTCTTTGCAGCTTTATTTGTTTTTAATTTTGGCATAATTTTTTCTCCTTTCGAATTGTTATCTATTTAGATTTCAGCTTTTTTAGCTAAAATAATAAACATATTTTTACCATCTAAAATAGGTTTCTTTTCTGGTGAAGCAATATCTGATAATTTTTCTGTAAAATCATTTAATACTTTTTCACCTAACTTAGAATAATTTAATTCTCTTCCTCTAAATTTAACTGTAATTTTTACTTTGTCTCCGTCTTCTATAAATTTTCTTGCATTTTTACATTTAAATTCAAAGTCATGAACATCAATATTTGGAGTAATACGAATTTCTTTAACCTCAAAACTCTTTTGTTTTTTTCTAGCCTCTTTTTCTTTTTTTGCTTGTTCAAATTTGTATTTTCCGTAATTCATGATTTTACAAACCGGAACCTCTGCATTTGGCGAAACTAATACTAAATCTAATTTTTTTTCTTCAGCTACTTGGATAGCATCTCTAGTATTCATAATACCTAGTTTTTCACCATTTTCTCCTATAACTTGCACTTTTGCAATTCTGATTTGTTCATTTACTAGTAATTCTTGTTTAATCTAAAACACCCCCATAAATATTTTAGGTTTGACACAAAAAAAATTGATTTACATATTTGTAAACCAACCCACTTTTCCTGTAAAAAATAAATATTTGTTACTACGTTATAACCTTTTTCCAATAAGATAAGGTGAGAAGTGGATTGCTTCTTCTTCATGACAAGAATAATTTTACCCCTTTTTCATGTAAAAGTCAAGTATTTTACAAAATTTTCTTGACTTTTTTTACTTTTTGTATTAAAATAATATGGCATTAGTATGAATAAACTTTAAATAAAAACTTCTCCCCGGTGGTTTTTTATTTAGTTTAAAATATAAAAATTAATCATGAATGGAGGGTATTTATTACCATGAATAATACAACTTATAGTGCTAAAAAAAATGAAGTTGAAAGCAAATGGTACATAATCGACGCAAGTGGAAAACCACTTGGTAGAGTTGCTGCCGAAGCTGCAAAATTATTAAGAGGAAAACACAAAACTACTTTTACACCAAATATAGATGTTGGTGATCACGTTATTATTTTAAATTGTAAAGATGTTGTTTTAACAGGAAACAAGTTAAATCAAAAAGTATACAGACATCATTCTGGATACATTGGTGGAATGAAAGAAACATCTGCTAAAGATATGCTATCAAACAATCCTACTAAAATGATGACACTTGCTGTTACAGGAATGTTACCACATAATTCTTTAGGAAGAGCTCAAGCAAAAAAATTAAGAGTATATGCTGGTAGTGAACATGAAAACATTGCTCAAAAACCAGAAGTATGGAATTTTTAGGAAGGAGATAAATAAAAATGGCTAAATCTAAAACAGAAAAAATTATGTTTTATGGAACTGGTAGAAGAAAACAAGCTATCGCTAGAGTAAGACTAGTAGAAGGTTCTGGAAAAATTGTTATAAATGGAAAAGATATTAATGAATATTTTGGAACAGAAACATTAAAAGTTATTGTAAGACAACCTTTAACAGTTACAAATACAGTAGATAAATACGACGTTATTTGTAAAGTAATTGGTGGTGGATTTACAGGTCAAGCTGGAGCTATCCGTCATGGTATCTCTAGAGCATTATTAGAAGCTAATGGTGAACATAGACCAATCTTAAAAGCAAACGGATTCTTAACAAGAGATCCAAGAATGAAAGAAAGAAAAAAATACGGTCTTAAAAAAGCAAGACGCGCACCACAATTCAGCAAGAGATAAAATAGTTTTTATAAAACCCTTAGAAGTTTTACTTCTAAGGGTTTATTGTATTTTAGAATATTTTTCAATTCACATATCTTTCTATTTATTTGGTTTCTATGCCAATTTTAACATACTTTATTTTTCTCTTATCGAGGTAGAATTTTTGAGATACAGTTTCACACAACAAAAAGAGCTTATTAAGCTCTTTTTGTTAAAATCACATTTTCCAGTTTTATTGTAGGAATCGTTTTAATATCAAATTCTCTTGCAAATAAAATCAGATTATAACCATCTAACAAATTATTATCATTATCAATTATACATGGATAAGGTAATTTATTATATTGGTTATAAAATTCAAGAATCTGATAATATTTCTTTCCTCTAAGCTCAATAATTGGTCTATTACTTTTTATTTTATCTATTTCCATATACGTTATCCACTTTTTAGGCAGTTTGAATCCTATTTTTTTGAATATTTTTTCTCGAAATTTAGCAAGTTTCTTTAAATAAGTTCGTCTTTCATTTCCTTTAAGAGTTTTCAACTTTAAATATTCCTCATGAGTTAAACATCCTTTTTTATTTTTTATATCTATATCTTAATAATATCATATTTTATAAAAAAGTCAATTTTTTTAATATAAATAATATAAAATATAAAGAAAAAACCGACGAATTAATACATCGGTTATTCTGGCTCGTTTGACACATCCGTGTGCAAAAATACGAGCTTGCATTTATAATAATATTTTATGTTTGATTCTATGGTTATAATTTAACATAACTTTTTATATAAATCAAGTAGTTTTGAAAAATATTTTAATAATTAACTTCATTCTATAATTTCATATCCAGCCATTTTATATCCTTTTATCCTTCTGTTATACATTTTTTCTAATACTTTCATATTATCTAAATAATCATAAACAATCACTTTTTCTTTATCTTCATGCTCTCTATGCAGCCTGCCTACATATTGAATAATTCTTCCTTTCCATGAAACTGGCATTGTTAAGAATAGTGTATCTAATCTACTATCATCAAAACCTTCTCCTATAGAACTGCTTGTTGCTAGAATTATTCTTGATTTATTATTTTCATCTGCCTCTTTTATTATATCTTGTATTTCTTTCGTTTTCTTTTTTCCCATATTTCCTTTGTATATAACAACTGGTACTTCAAGTTTTTCTAATTGTTCTTTTAATACATTTAAATGTTCCACTCTTTCAGTTAGAACTATCGGTATTCTACCTTCTTCAATACATTTGTTAATATCTTCAATTATTAAACTATTTCTGAAAACATTATGGCACATATCATTAAGTACTTCTGCAATTTGTATCTTATCTTTTTCTTCTGTAGGAATATATTTATAATTAGTTTTCTTTACAATTACAGTATGTTCCATTTCTTTATTCTGTTTTAATTCTTTATTTGAGACTCTAACTCTTATATCTCCACATTGCATATAAATTATTTTATGCCATCCATCTTTTCTAGTTGGAGTTGCTGTTAATCCATATACATATTTACTTCTTATAGATTTCAATACTTTTTCAAAACTAAATGCTGCAACATGATGACATTCATCTACAATGACTAATCCATAATTTTTCACTAGTTCTTCTATATTATCCTTTTTAAATAAAGATTGGAAACTTGCCACATCTAATTTACCATTTAGATTTTCTTTACTTGCTCCACATTGACCTATTTCTTTTTTATTTATATCTAAAAAATAAGATAGCCTTTCTTTCCATTGATCAAGTAAATTATTCCTATTTACTATTATTAACGTATTTGTTTTTAATTTTGAAATAATATTAGCTCCAATAACTGTTTTTCCAAATCCTGTTGTTGCACATAATACTCCTGTTTCATGAGCTATTAGTTCATTCATTGCATTCTCTTGCTTTTTATTTAATTTTCCAATAAATTTGTAATCAGTTTCTATTCCTCTTTCTCTTTTGTCTTTTACTATTAAATTAACACTACTCTTTTCACATATCTCTTTAATTTTTTCTAAACATCCTCTTGGTAAAATTAAAAATCTATCATCTTCTTCAAAACAACTTATTATTCTAGGAGTTGTTTTATAGAATATTGGCATTCTTAATTTTTGTAATTCATAAAATTTTGGATTTGTAAAACTTGCTAATCTTTTCAAATATGTTATTTCATTAGGAAGTAATTTTAATTTCTTAATATATATTTGATTTTCAATTATGCATTCTACATTATTTATAAATGTTATATCCTTTATATTTTCTTTTTTAGGAATATCATCATCTAATATTTCTTCCACTTCTGGTTCCTTATAATCATCATCTCTATATTTATCAATAAATGCATATATTTCATCACTTTTCATTCTTCTTATATTATTTAATATATTTAATTGATTTTCTTGAACTTCAAAGTATTTATCTACAAAAACTGTATTCCCATTCTTGCTACTTTCTCCTTGAAAAGGTAGAGCAATTAGATTTCCAAATCCACCTTTTGGCATTGTATCTTGATTAGGAAACAATCTATCATAAGAATCTAAGTCTAATGATGCTTTTTCCATTGTTTTAGTTAATAATATGTTTCCCATTTTTCTGGCAATTCTAGCTGGCATACTTTCCTCAAAAAATATCCATACATGAGCTCCATTTCCTGAACGAGATTTTTCTACATATACTGGTATATCTAATTCATCACATATATTCCAGAATGCACCTACATCTTTTTCATAAGTTTTTTTATCAAAATCTATTGCTAAAAAATTACACAAATCTCCTGGCAATAAAGGATATATTCCTATTGTTATATCACCTTTTAAATGTTTTAAAACAATATCTTCTGTTAAGGGCAATAATTCTCTATATGGGCATTCACTACATTTTACTCTTGGCTTATCACATTTATATGTACTAAATTCATTCTTACACACTGGTGAATATCCCGATTTACCTGTTTTGTTACTCACCCATCTTTTTGCATATAAATCATTTCTTCCATTAAACACTTCCATGAAAATTTTAATTTTTTCATCACTTGAAATATTTTTTTGTTCTTGTTCAGTTTCTTCTTTTTCTACTTTTCCATGTAATTGTTCTTTTAAATCTTTGTTTTCTTTTTTTAGGTTCTCTATTATTTGTATTAATTCTTCTTTTTCTAAATTTTCAAACAATCCATCATCTCCTAGTAAAATATAATTGTTATTACATTATCTACTATGTTTTACTATTTATTTTCACTTTCTATATATGTATAAGTTGATTTTTTCACTTTAGGTACTAAATATATTTTTTCATTATCTCTCATATAGTAAAATTCAACAATATCATTATTATATGTAAAATAAAATTTAAAATTCTTACTTTCAGTGGTAACATTAATATTGGTTATTCCATCAATATATTGTGTTTTATAATTTCCATGATATTCTGCACCATCTTCAACGACAACTGCAATATTATCCTTTAATTTAACACTCATTCCATTATTTGATACCCATTCATCTTCGTAAATTTGAGATAAATTAGATATAAAAATAACCATTGCTAAAATAATTAATACAATTCTTATTGGAATCATCCATTTTTTTATCTTCGGTATTTTACTGATTATTATCTGTTTTATTTTTGGTGTGAATGCTAATGCAACAATACTCCAGCTAATGAATGGGAAAAATGGTTTTTCTAATGCAAAACAAACTAAAGCCATCATAATTGAAAAAGCAACTTGCATATAACACAAAATTTTGCAGATGACATTAATCACTTTATTGCTAGCTTTATCATTTTCATATCTTTCATTCTTTTTTCCATTATTAGAATAATCAATTTTTCTATCATTAGCTCTAATATTCTTCTTTGTTTCTTCCTTATTTATATATCCACAAAATGGACATTCTAAATTATCTTCAATATCATTACCGCATTTATAACATTTCATACCTTATTAATCCTTTAATTTTATTTCTTCAACATCATATAAAGTTAATTCTGATAATTCTTCATCAGTCAAGTTATTTCCTTTATTAGATAATCTATCTGCTTGTCTTATTAATGCCTTTTCAAAGAAATTTCTAACATCTCTTCCGTTAGCAAAATTTTCGTTACGATGAATATATCTTTTTTCAAAATAATCTTTTACATATTCTTGTGCTTCATCAGTTATATTAAATTTATAGCCTTTGCACATTTTTTCAAATATTGAATACAATTCTTCAGGTGTATAATCTTTAAAGAATAAGTATTTATTAAATCTAGATTTCAAACCAGGATTTGACTCTAAAAAGTCTTCCATCAGATTTGTATATCCTGCTACTATCACTATAAGATTATCTCTATGATCTTCCATTGCTTTTAACAATGTATCTATTGCTTCTTGTCCATAGTCATTTCCATCTTTATTTGAAGTAAGAGAGTATGCTTCATCAATAAAAAGTATTCCACCTATTGCTGACTTTACCACCTCCTGCACTTTTAGTGCCGTTTGTCCAACATATCCTCCAACTAATCCAGATCTATCAACTTCTACTAATTGTCCTTGACTTAGTACTCCAATTTTATTATAAATACGTGCTAATAACCTTGCTACAGTAGTTTTACCTGTTCCTGGATTTCCCATAAATACTAAATGTAATGACATTGGTTGTTGTTTTAGATTTCTTTTTTCTCTAATTCTTCTAATTTGTATTAAATTGATTAATGATTGCACATCTTGTTTTACATCCTCTAATCCAATTAAGCTATTTAATTCGTTTAATAATTCTTGCAAACTCTTATCTTCATCTAATTTTGTTGCACTAATGTTATCGTTTCTTTCTATATTACTTGAATTATATATAGATTCATATTCTTGTGCTTCTTTTTTGTAATAATTAAGGTATTTTGTATAAACTGCAATTTCCCTATCATCTATTACATCATCAACCATCATTGCTTCTTTTCCAAGAATTTCATATATATTAATTAAAAAATCTGCAATATTTCCAGTATCATTATTTATTACTTTTTTCTCTCTTAATTTGCTATCTGCTTCTTTAAATACAATTATTCCTACTGGTATACTCATACTATCATCGCTTAATATTCCAGATGTTTTTATAACTTGCTTTAGATTTTCTATAGTTAACTCTATATCTAAATCTAGATATCTATTTAAAAAATTAACTTCAGATTGTGTTATTTTACCATCAATTCCAATTATTCTAGAAACAAACTGCAATAATTCAAGTTTAACAATTTCTTTTGTTGTTTGATTATTATTTTCAGTTTGTCCGTGTTCCCGTATCTTTATATATTCTTTGTATTCCTACATTATATTCATCTATAATGTCTGCTAACTGGAAAACTGTATTTACGCTTTTCTTTAAATCCAACTTCATAACAACAACCCCTTCTACTTCTTATAAAACATATTTTTCTTTTTATCTTTTATTTCTATTTGTTCTTCTATTTTTTCTTCAATATCTTCCTTTATTTCTTCTTTAGTTTCTTCAACTGCTGAATTATCCGCTTCTATATTATTAAGCTTACTATTTTTTAATTGCGACCATCTTTCTTTTGTCATTAATACTTCTCTTGGCTTACTTCCTTGATATCCTGAAATAATACCTCTTTCTTCCATCTGATCTATTATTCTTCCTGCTCTTGCATACCCTATTTTAAATCTTCTCTGTATAAATGAAGTTGAAGCTTGACCTGTTTGAATAACTACATCAATCGCCTCCAGTAAGAAAGAATCTATTTCATTATCGTCATAATTTTCTAAAATATTTTCATTACTATTTTCTATTTTATTATTTATTTCTTCATTTTTAAATTTTTCTGTATTTTTTATTACTTCATTTATATCATGTAATTTATCAGTTTTATTTTCTTTAATACTATTATCTTTTTCTAAGACTTTTTGTGATTGTAATATTTCTATTTGTTCTTTTAATATATTTCCTACTCCTTGTTTCGATAACATTATACATTCATTAAAACCATTATCTCCATAAAAATTTATGTAAGAATAACTCATTATTGGATATCTTGGATTATTCGCAAATCTCCTATCTGGTCCTCCACTCTTATTAACATATTTGTAAGTATAATCTACTACTGTTCCATCCCATGGTTTCATTTCTGTTTCAATAAAATTTCCATTTGTAACACTAATTCCTAAATTTTTATATGATAATGCTCCAACTTTTTTCCCTTCTATTATTAAAATCTTATCTGGGAAAAAATATAATTTTTGTTTTCCAACTGGAATACATGGAATTTTTACATTTGTCTTTATATATTTAGGAACTTTGTTTGCAATTATAATATCTTTTCTGTTAACTAAACTTGATGCTCCTGCATTATATTTAGAATCAAAATTATAATTTTTAGATAAAATATACCATTTTCTTTTACACTTTGTTATTTCATCAAATGCATCATAAAATTGTTGCAATCTCGCTTCAGTTTCTTCATCTATATCATAAAATATAATAGTATTTTTTCTTTTATAGTCTAAATATGCAAATATAATAAAAGACAATATAAATAGATATATATTAAATACAAACAATAAAGAAAACCATTTTAATGTAATTTTACTATAATTGTTTTTTATTTCTTCAACTAATTCTATTGAAGATGAATCGCAAATTTCCTCTGTAGTATATTCATCTAAATCTTCATTCTCACTTTTTGGTGTATAATTATTTTGATTATATTTTTTTATATTTTGAGTATTATTGTGTTCGTTTGCTCTACTTTTAGAATTTCCCCATGTTTTTTTGTAGTAAACTCCATTTCTTCCCATTTGGATATAATTTCCTCTTGGTCCACTTCCTATTCTAAATCCCTTAACACCAGTCGATACACTAACTCCTGATTTTGAAAAATTAAATCTTAATCCACCTAAATTTACAGATTTTCTAAAATAAAACCCCATAAAATCCCTCTTTTACTCTTTATCACTATCATTGATATATATATTAGTTAAATTAATGTTTTTTGTTATTTCTGATATTTTATCTTCAATATTGTTTTTTTCTTCATCTTTATTTTCTTCTTCAATGTCTTCTCTTCTTTCTATATTTTCATCAAAATCTTTAAGCTTAAATACAGGCTCTACAATGTTAAAGTTATCTTCTTCACTTAGAATATTATTTATCCTAGTTAATAGTTCAGAAACTGTTTTACCTTTATTAGCATAGAATTGGCTTGCTCTTAATCTTATAAATTTCCATCCACATCTTGTTAATACATCCTGTTCAATGATATCAGCTTCATATTCTTCTTTGCTCTTAAAATCATCTCCATCACATTCAATGGCAATTTTTTTACCATTTTCATCATTGACTACAAAATCTATTTCATACTTACCTATTTTAAAATGAGATGTAATATCTATATTATTATTTCTTAATTCTTTATATATTTCTTTTTCAAAATCTGTATTCAATTTTACATCTCTATCATCATTTTTATTTTTATTAAAAGTATTATAATAAGTAATTAATTTATATCTTAAACAATCTTTACTTAATTCATTTGGATGTATTGAATATACTAATATTACTTGTTCCTTGGCTCTCGAAGTTGCAACATTGAATGATCTTTCAAATTCTTTGGTTGTTAGTGCTTTCACAATTCTTGTTTCGCCATCTTCTTGTTTTTTACTTATAACCATTGAAAGAATTATAACATCTCTTTCATCCCCTTGAAATTCATATGAATTTCCAATTTTAATTCTTCTTTCTTTTATAAAATCACTACTAAAGTTTTGCCAAATTGCTGTATTTAATGCTTTAATTTGTGCATTACTATTTTGTAACACTATAATTCCTATATCCTTCTTCTTATATGATTTATTATTTTCTATACTTCTTAATATTTCTATAATTTTATCAATTTCTTTTTGATTTATTAGATAGTTTGAACCTGCAACATTAACTGTAGCATCATCTAAATAGTATGTTTCAATAGGATTTTTAATTGTATTTTCATTACTTCTTACTTTTAAGCAATTAATTTGATTTCCGTAAAAATATTTATTAGAAAAATCTATTATTTCTGGTAAACATCTAAAATGCTCCTTTAATACTACTTTTTTACTTCCACATACATTTTGAGCTAAATCATATATACTCATATCCATATCAAAGCCAACACCTAATCCAATATTTGCTAAATATTTATTCTGTAATGCTTTTAAACTATCTATAGTTATTCCTACTGATATTGGACTTATTTGCTTATCGTCTCCAACTATTACCATTTTTTTGCCTCTTAATAATGCTGTTAATGATATAATTGAAGATTGAGAACTTTCATCCATTATAACAACATCAAATTGTGGTTTGTTTGAATATGGATATTGCTCTATAACTTTATCTAATGGCATAATCCAAATTGGGATAGCTTCTTTAGCAATTTGCATTTGTTCTTGCATTTCTCTTCTAATAATATTGGCTCTTTTTCCAGTTCCTTTTCCCAATTTTGTTTTCAATGATAGCCATTGTGATAAAGATTTGCATATTGTATTTGTCATACTATTTATTTGATTATACCAACTTTTTTGTTCAATCAACTTAACAACTATATCTTTTTCTTGTTTTTGTATTTCTTCTTTTTTATCCAATAATTCACTGAATTTTTGATTATTCAATTCTTGATAGAAAAAGTACATATTTAATCTATAATACTTCAATATTTCATCAAAGTTTTTTATTATGTTTCTTCTTTCTTCGTCTTCAATTGATATATATTTATTTATAAATGTTGGATAATTTTGTGTCTCATTTTCATATTTCTTTTTAAGCTCATTATATTTTTTATCTACAATATAAATTTTTTCAATCTTTTCTCTCTCATTTTTAAAAGATTCAATATCTTTATTTTTTATTGCTTCTATTATATTTTCAAATACATCATATGTTTTTACACTTAATGCTTCTAAATTATGCAATTTATCATCATAGTTTGTTTGGCTATTTAAATATTCACTATAATCAATTGCTTTAGTAATTTCTTCATATATTTTTTCATATTCTTCATTTTTTATATATTGCAAAACTTTAACATTTGTCCTAAATATATCGTTTAGAGCATCTTTTAAATCTGAAACAATCTGAGAATAATTAATAAATGTAGAAAGCATTTCAATTAAAACTTCTAATGTTCTTGAAAATTCTTTCTCATTTACAAGTTCCCACAAACTACTTTCTCTCAATGTACCAGCTATATCATTTTTAATCTTTTCTATCTTTAATTCGTATTTTATTTTAGCTAGAGCCAATTTTAAATTTTCTTCAGTGATGTTTTCGTCTAATTTCTTATTATTTACTATAATATTAGATAATTCTAATATTTCTTTTTTATATTTTATTTTCTCTAACATACTGATTTTTCCATCATTAGTTAAAGCTTCATATACAATATTTAATGCTTTGCTAAGATTAATTTTATCATCAGATTTTAGTTCTATAGTATTTCCTATTAGTTCTGTTTCTGTCTTTTCAAAAAATTCCTTACTCTTATTACAATCATCAATTATAGCTTGAAGATTAGTCATTCTAGGTTTATATGTACAATTTTCAGTTATATATTTTCTATCATATAAATTTTCAAGTTTAATAACATTACTTATTGTAGTTGATAACATACTAATATCATAATTTTGTAAGTTTCTATCATCTATTCCTTCTCTTATTAATCCATCTACAATTTGATTGTTTTCTATCTTTTTTATGTTTTCTATTGCTAATTCATAGTTCTCCCAGTCTATTTGTTCTGGCAAATCAAATTCTCTTCCAACTATGAAGTCTTTATATTTCTTTAAATCATTTATTATTGCATTTATTTCTAACAATAATTCTTTATCAAAGCTAATGTTGTTATAATTATTAGTATCTTCAATATAATTATATTTTGTATTATTATTTAAATATTTAGCTATATCTACTAATCTATAACTATCTAATTTGACATCTACTAAATTTAAGACCTCATCTTTATAATCATGACTGTTATTAAGCAATATTTGCATAATTTGATCATAATTTATTTTTTTCAACTCTGTTATTTCAGTTAATCTTTTTTCTAAACTTTCAATTTTATTTTGATACTCATATAAATAGTCCTTATCTTTATATTTATCTAACACTATCTGTATTGAATTTGATAATTCATTATTATTCTGTGTATCTGTAAGTAATGTCATGCTTAGATCTCTAATTTCTATTGGTAATTTATCTTTTATAACCTCTAGAGCTTTTGATTTTTCACTTGTAACTAATATTTTTTTGCCATATGAAACATAATTTGAAATCAAATTTGCTATTGTATGTGATTTACCTGTTCCTGGAGGTCCTTGCACTAATACTAAATTACTATCATTTGTTTGTCTAACAACCTTATATTGTTCTTCATTAGAAGCTAATGGAAACAATACTAATGATTCTGCATTATCTTCAGAATGTAATAATTCTTTTATTTTTTCATCTTCTTTTTCAACAATTAAATATGGTAATATATTTTCAGGCTTAAATTCATTATTATCAATTTTATTTACTATATCATTCAAGTCTTCCATCCATAAAGTTGGTTGTTTTTTTCTTACGATAATATTGTCTTTGTTGAAAATATATGCTTTTTCTGGCTCTACATCACTATAAAAAGTATCTTTTACATATTCATACTTAAAAGATGCACAATTTAAATATTTTTCAAACAGTTCGTCAAAATTTATTTTGTCTTTCATCAAATATTGTTCTTCATATTCATTTTTTAATTTTAACAATGAGTCCCTATCTTTTATTTTAAAATCAAAACCTGACAAAAAATTGTATTCTATATTAGCTTTACTCTCTTTATCAATTCTTAAATGAATTGTATTATTTTCTTGCTTTATATCAATTTTTATTGGAGCTTCAAAAATATGTCTTCTTATTAAATATCCTTCTTTTGTTTTATACACAAACAATCCTTTTCCAAGTATTACCTCTATTTTTTCTTCAAACTCATTCTTCCTTCTATTTAATTCAAAAAACATTTCATATATTGAATTATATTTTTTTATTAATTCATTAACCCTTTTTGATTCTTTGTATTCATTTATATACTGATTATATTTTTCTTTTATTTCTTTGCTAATATCTTCATCATTATTTAAAGATATTCCATTTTCATTCACTTCAACATAATCTTTTATTTCATTTGGTATTTTAGGCATAGGTTTTTCCACACTAATATATTTAATAGTGAAATATTCTTCTTCCCCAGCTATATCATTAGAAATGTCATGAATATCTGTTATATTTTCATATGTGTTTTTAAAGTCCTCTATATCAATTTCAGAATCAAACTTTTTATAATCTAATACAACTCTAGTTTTTAGTTCATATATCTCTTTTAAATATTCAAATAAGTTCTTCATTTTCTCTTCCATAAACACTCATTCCTTTTTTACATTTCTTCATAATTCTAATTATTTTATACAAAATACCGCATATAATGGAATTGATTTTATATTATTTTCAAATCCAAAATTTCTAGTAGAAAATCGTATTGCATATTTAGGTTTATATTCATTAATATACATATTTAAACTTACTGATCTTACATTATTTCCACTTTTAACTTCTATTGGAATTATTCCATCTTCTTCACTATACAATATAAAATCTATTTCAGCACTTCTTTTGGATGTCCAATAGTATAATGATTCTTCTTTAGAAGTTAATTCCTGTGCAACATAGTTCTCTGTAATAGCTCCTTTATAAATAAAAGTATTATCTAACATTATATCTGGAAATTTAATTTCACTCATATTTGTCAAAATACCTACATCGCTTAAATATAATTTAAAAGTATTTTCATCTATATATACTTTTAAAGGTATCTCCATACGTTTCGCATTATAGTTTATTAAAATCATTTTTGAAGCTACTAACCAATCAATAGAACTTTCATATTTTCTTTTTCTTCCAGTTTCTTCAACAAAATTATATTTAAAATTCTTATTATCTTTTGCTAATTGACTAGGAATATTTTTATATACCTTTTCAATTTTCACAGTTTCAAAGCTATTTTTCACATACTTCTGCATATCTGCAATGTACATATCTTTTATGTCTGAAATAATATGTGAATCAAATCTTAATATATCTAATTTATTCTCTATAAAATTATTTACAGCTTCTGGCATACCACCAACACACAAATATTGTTTATATAATGTAATAGCTTGTTCATGTGCAAAGTCTGGCATTGGTGACATATCTTTATAGCATTCCTTTATTTTATCTCGTAACATTTCATTTCCTGTAGCTATTAAAAATTCTTCAAAATTCATAGGGTACATATATTCCATTCTTATTTTACCTACTGGAAATGATCCCTTAAATCTATTTATTTTCACTCCTAGTAAACTTCCTGCACATATTATTTTATATGGTCTTTCAGATTCATTAAAGTATTTTAAGGATACTATAAAACTTTCACTAACTTGCACTTCATCGAAAAAGAATATTGTTTTTTCAATATCAATTTTTTTACCTAAGTATAATTCGATATCACTTATAATTCTCTCATCATCTATTGATTTTTCAAAAATATTTCTAACATCCATATTTTTTTCTAAATTGAAATACAAGTATTTTTCAAAATTCTCTTTGGCAAATTTTTCAACTGTATATGTTTTTCCAATTTGTCTTGCCCCAACAACCATTAGAGGCTTTTTCATTCCTGATTCTTTCCAATCAAACAATTTTTTTTCGAATAATCTTTGCATAAATCCACTTCTCCTTTGCTAAGAATATTATCATATTTTATATAAATAGTCAATAATTTCTTGCCACTTTTTGCAGGCTTGATTTTGAGTAATTTGCCACTTTTTGCAAGCTTAATTTTAACTATTTTGCCATTTTTACTATTTTATCCATTTATATTTTTTATTATTCGATTTGTTTCGTCCATATAAATTACTAATTAATTTTAATCTCAAACTAAAAATCGTTGATTTCTCAACGATTTTTAGTTTGAACTTTCATTTTCTTTCGTCCATTTTATAAATAGAATAATTCAATTACATCTGCAAATCCATTTCTATAATACTTTTCATTCCAGTAATATAGGTAATCCATAAAGTTTTTATCTAGTTGGTCAAGTTGCTTTTGAACATATTTTTTATTCTGTTCAGGTACATTTTTAAGTATTTTCTCTGCAATTTCATCAAAGTAAATACAATATTTTTTATCTTGAGGAGTCATCTCACAAAATGCTGTTTCTTCTCTAAACTCTATCCATTCTTTTAATAAATCATCTTTTACTTCTCTTAAATTCTTCATTTGCATCATCTCCTATACATATATTAATTCATTAAAAATTATTTCTTCTGCTTGGTTCTTAAAATTATTCATCATACCAACCCAATAAAGCATATCTGTATTTTTCATATCTTCTGTTAGATTACTTTTTGCTTTTAATTGTTTTATTATTTGTTCTACTCTTTCAGTTGCAGTTTCTTGAATTTCTTTTAAATGACTATTTAATGTTCCATCCATTAACATTGTTGAATATTCAGCTTTCTTATGTTCTTTTAAATAGTTTAATCGCATTCTACCATATTTATTAAGAATTATCTTTTCCTGCTTTGGTATTGTTAAATTTGGAATATAATAATCTCCTTCTAAATGATATTCAATTCCAGTTTTTTCATCTATCTTTGTTCTAGGTAATTCATTATTCATAATTATTTCACTCCTTTGTTCTCTTTTATTTTTAATTCTTCGTAATAATCCTTTTTTGGTTTCTTCTTTATCAAATACATACATTCTTGAACAATCCATTTTAATTCATTTGAATATGCTATAAATATAACACCTTCTTCTAATTTTCCTTCAATTTGTTTTTCATATAAATAAATATATTTTTCAAACTTTTCATTTAATTGTTCAGCTCTGTGTCTAATTTCTTCATCTTTACTGTTTTTATTATCTATAATAATCTGCATTAATTTATTGTAATCTTCTCTACTAAAATAGATATTATCTTTATTTGACATACTTTATAAGCCTCCTTTAATCTAAATTATAATCGTTTTTCTTTTTTCCTTTCTTAGCTTGTATTTCAGCCAGTTCATCATTAGTCAATATTTTTCTCCTTGGATTTTTTACAATATCTGAATCATTATCATCAAATATACCGCTTCTTTCTAAATCTTCTGCAACAAGAGTATAACTTCTCTTATCTTCTGGAATATTATCAAATCTTTCATCAAATACTTTAGTTTGAAATCTTCTAATTAGTCTTCTCCAAAAGTCTTTAAACTTGCTTAATTCAGTTTTTACTTTATTTAAAGCTGTTTCTAATTTATTGATTTTATTATCCTTAAACTTTATTTCTTCCTTTAATTCAGCAATCATCTTATCCTTTTCAGTATTACTATAATATAGTCTATCTCTTTCGCTTTCTAAATTCTTATAATTTTTTTCCACTTTATCAATAGTAATATTTAAGTCATTAACACCTTTTATGCTTTTAGTAATATCTTTAACCTCTTCTGTATAATTTAAGAATTTATCAATATTCTCGTTTGAAATAATCTTATTATTTTTATCAAGTAATGGTGATTTTAGGTTATTAAGAATTTCTTTTATTTCCTGTGTTTTTATATCTAACTCATCACTTTTACTATTGGCTTCTTTTAATCTTTTAGTATTCTTCTCTTGTTCTCTTTTTAGTTCACTATATCCGTCCATTTGATTAACATTTATATCTCGATTTCTGCCTTTTTGTTTTTGCTTCAATGTTGCATTTTGCTCATAGACCTCATTAAATTTTTCAATACAAGATTTTCTCATTTTATCTTGTATCTCTTTTAATGATGTCTTTGTAAATATTTGAGATTTAGCAACTTGTTTCTTCATTCCATTTTTATATCCTTCTTTTACAGGTACTCCTACTAAGTGCATATGTGGAGAAGTTTCATCATAATGTACTACTGCATTTGCTACCTTAAACGCAGGAACAATTTTCATTAATTTATAAATTTGGTCTTGATAAACTTCTGTCATTTGCTTTTTATATTCCATTGTTTTATTATTCCAAAATTCCATATCGCCAAGTTCTATTATTAATTCACAAGCTAAATCATGTTTGCTATCATTTGAAATATGAGTGAAGTAATCTCCTATTTTTCTATCAGCTCTTATTTGCTTATTATCATATTCAATTTGTGCTTCTTGAAACTCTTGTAAGTACAAGTCTTGAACATCTTTATATAAGCTATTTGTACCATAAACTATCTCAATTTCATCTGTTTTATGGTCATAATCTCTTAAATTATGCTTATTAACTTTGGATAATTGCTGAGCATTTTGAACAGCATTATTGCTAAAAGAAGTTGTACTTGAGTTATTACTTTTTGCAACTTTCTTTGCAACTTTTGACCTATTTTTATCACTTCCCAAGTGAATAGAATATGCTAGTTCTTCTCCCATAATGTCCTCCTTTCTTCTAGTATTTGCTCTAAAAAAAGAAAACTTCGTAGCCATAACTTTATAAAAAACTTCGTAGAACTTACCTAGAATTAGCGAACGAATAAATAAAAATATTACTCTATTTTGGAACATTATTTGATTTTTATTTATGAAGTATTTTATAAAAAGCGGTACATAAAATTTATTTTTATGTACTTATTTGGAACAAAATTAGGTACTATTTTGTTCCAAATATTAGGTGCTTTTTATAAAATTTGTCGCTAATTCGATGCCTCGCAGAGCCCCCGAGTTTTGATAGAATGTCAAAACTCATAGGGGGTTAGGAATTTTGACAAAGTCAAATTCCTGCTTCGTAGCCTTTCTTCGAAATGCTACGAAGCTTTAGCTAATCTTCAGAGCTTTCATCTTCATCTTCTGTTTGCTCTTTCTTATATAAAACTAAATCAGAAATTGCTTCATAATAATCGTCCAATTCATTTTTATCTGTTGTTCCTTTTTTACGATAAGATACTGCACCAAGTTTTCCTCTAACCTTTCCTTTTGAATCTTTTATAGGAAAACTTTTATTGTTATCTACAAATACTGCTCTCATTAATCTTTCATTACCTTTTTCTCTTGGCATTGTAATCATCTTATCTTCTTGAACATACGAATGAGTCCAATCATAAACATCTTCGTAGTATTTTACATCATAATGTTCTTTTAAATTTTCAATGTACTCATTTAATTCTGATTTAGTAATTCTAGGTGTACTTTTTATTACTGATATACCTTGCATATCT
This sequence comes from uncultured Clostridia bacterium, assembly GCA_963558405.1. GTDB lineage: Bacteria > Bacillota > Clostridia > TANB77 > CAG-508 > CAKNOI01. The sequence goes on along the minus strand of CAUWGC010000001.1, from coordinate 2,353 downwards.
TCCGTTGGTTTTGCTAGTTCAATACAATCAGCCTTATTTAATTTTTTAAGTTCATCTAGGTATCTACTTCTAAAGTTTATTTTTATAATTTTAAAGCTATCATTTTCTTCATCTTTTTCTAATACCATTGACTCAATAAACTTAGAAATAAATTCTTGCTTTTCAAGTTTGGTTTTTGTGTTCCATTCTGTCTTTAAATCTTCTACAAAACTATCACTGTTTAATCTGGATTCAATTTCAAAATCTCTGTCTGCCATAATCTTCATTAAAGAAAAATGTTCGGTATCAATTTCCATATTCTTCATTTTGTCTTGCTCTAACTTATTAAGCTTGTCCTCAATACTTTTATAGTCTTCTGCAAAATCTTCCATCTCAACTATTCCAGACATAAAAGCTTTCTTAATTCTATTTCTCTGTTTTTCTAACTCTGCAATTTCTTTATCAATATTTTCTGTATTCACTTCTTCTTTTTCTGCTAATATAGGATAGAAATATTTTTTAACAACTTCATCATATTCTACCAAGCTAAGAATAAAGTTTAGTAATACATCTTCGATTTTATCTTCTCTAAAGTAAAGATGACAATCTCCACAGTTATAATACATATATTTTTTCTTTTTACCACCTGCTCCTTTACATAGCATCAACTTACCACATTTAGGACAGATAAGTTTTTGAAAGAATATATAAACTCTATCTCTTGAAAATGATTGCATATTCTTTTCTTTTTGAATTTGTACTTCTTCCCATTCTGCTCTTGTTATAATAGGAGCTACAACATCTGGATAAACTTCTTCTTTGCTTTCATCTTTAGATGTTTTGTTTCTAACATAATCTCCTACATATATTCTATTATTTATAATTGTTCTGACTGCTGCTTCTGTCCATTTGTTATGTTCTGGATATAAAACCTTTTCTTCATCTAATATACAAGATATTTGGTAATAGCTTTTACCTTCTAAATACATATTAAATATTCTTCTTACTATCCCCTTAGTATTAGGATCAAGTTTAACAACTTTATCTGTATCTCTATAATAGCCAAGTGGACAAGTTCCAGGTAAATGTCCTGCTTTTATTGCTCCACTCATTCCAAACTTTGTTCTTTCAGAGACAACTTCTATCTCTAGCTGAGAAAGAACTGTTAACATTCTAACAAAGAAACGACCATTAGCTGTTGAGGTATTTACATCATCTCTTTCACAAATTAGATAACAATTATATTTTTCTAATTCTTCAATTAATTGTTCCAAATCTCTTACTGAACGAGTTACTCTATCAAGTTTATATGCAACAATATAATTTATCTTTCCCTTTCTCATATCATCCATCATTTGCTGAAATCCTGGTCTATGTTCCATATCTTTTGCACTTATTCCAGCATCTTGATAAACTTTAAATATCTGATATTCTTTAAATTCACAAAGCTGTCTTAGTTTTTCTTCCTGTTCTCCTAAACTAAATCCCTCACGAGCTTGGTCTTCTGTACTAACACGAATATATATACCTGCAATCTTCTTTTCTTCTTGATTTTTTGAATCCATTTATATCGTCTCCTTTCTGCATAAACAATATAATAAAAAGAGTATTAGAAGCATTCTATATGCTAAACTAATACTCTAAATATATTTATATGCTATTTTGATGTTAGTAGAAAAAATTAAATACACTTAAAATACTAGTTTACCATATTTTGTAGTCTTGCAATTGGATACTTATTTTCTAAATTTCCTATATAGAAATACTCGTGATTATTAAAGAACAGAAATAATTTTTCTTTAATAATTACTCTGTGTGGTTCTACATAAGCTAAATTAGTATGCTCAATAATCTTTAGACTACCGTTCTTTATCTTTGGTACACAATTATTAAAAGTGCAAGCCCATTTAATTTTTGAACGTAGTTCATCAGTCATATTAATTTTTCTTTTAACGATATCTATCATATCACAAAAACCTCCTTTTTTCAAGCATTTCACGAAGATTCGCTATTTGAAGAAATAAATTTATAAAAAAATTATAAATTTAAATAGCAGAATTTCATGATTTCGAGAATCACTATAAAATACTTATAAATTTTTAGAGATTTTTATTTTTTATAACAAAAAAGAAGATAATCTGATTTGAATCAAACTATCTTCTTTCTCTTTTTGATTTTGTCGAAATTTTGAAATCTTTTTATATCAAGGCTTTCAAAGTGGTTCGACGAAAATCGTTTATGGCTCCTCTTGTTGGACTCGAACCAACGACCTATCGGTTAACAGCCGAGCGCTCTACCAACTGAGCTAAAGAGGAATATAAAAGAACTGGCAACAACCTATTTTTCCAGCAGGGTAACCCGCAAGTATTGTCGG